>CAJANL010000169.1 GCA_903941105.1 uncultured Rhodospirillaceae bacterium | reverse complement strand
TCAAACCCTCTTGTACACTTCCATCATGTCGCCACCCGTGGTCATGGTGTCGACCCGCAGGAAGCGCGGCGTCTGCGACAAGTGGTCGACGCCGAACGCCACCGCCGCCGGCAGGCCGTCGCCGCCCATGACAGTGGGGGCACGGAACCACACCAGGCGATCGACCAGATCGGCGCGGAACAGCGCCGCCGCCAGATGAGCGCCGCCCTCGGCCAGCACGCGGGTGACACCCCTCTCGGCGAAGGCCTCAAGCGCGGCATGAAGATCGATGCTGCCTTCGGGACCGGCCGGCACTTCGAGCACCTCGACGCCGGCCTCCTCATAGGCCTCGATGCGCCGGGCGTCACCGCCTTCGAGGGTCACCAGCCAGGTGGGATTATCGCTGGCGCCCGCCACCAGCCGGCTGGTCAGGGGCAGGCGCAGGCGGCCGTCCACCACGGCGCGCAGCGGCGAATGCTCGGCCAGACCGGGCAGACGGCAGGTCAACTCGGGATCGTCGGCCAGGGCGGTGCCGCTGCCCACCATGATGACATCGTGCTCGGCCCGCAGCAGATGACCGGCGGAGCGGGCGGCATCGCCGGTGATCCAGCGGCTTTCGCCGGCATGGGTGGCGATGCGGCCGTCGAGCGTGCTGGCCAGCTTGAGGGTGACCAGCGGCCGGCCGTCACGGATGCGCATGAAGAAGCCGGCATTGACCTCGGCGGCCTCGGCCTCCAGCAGGCCGGTCTCCACCGCGACGCCCTTGCCGCGAAGGATGTCGAGCCCCCTGCCGGACACCCGCGGATCGGGGTCGCCGGTCGCCACCACCACGCGGGTGACGCCGGCCTTGAGCAGCGCCTCGGCGCAGGGCGGCGTCTTGCCGTGATGGGCGCAGGGCTCAAGGGTGACATAGACGGTGGCGCCGCGTGCCGCCTGACCGGCCATGGCCAGCGCCTCGGTCTCGGCATGCGGACGCCCACCCGGCTGAGTGGAGCCACGGCCGACGACGCGGCCATCCGCCACGATGATGCAGCCGACCGCCGGATTGGGCCACACGCTGCCCAGGCCACGCCGCGCCAAAGCCAGCGCGGCCCGCATGTGGCAACGATCAGTCTCGGTCGTGGTCGCGGATCGGGCCACCCATCTTCCCCAGGAAGTCCTCGAAGTCCTTGGCTTCGCGGAAATTGCGGTAGACCGAGGCGTAGCGGACGTAGGCCACCTTGTCCAGGTCGATCAGCACGTCCATCACCAGCTCGCCGATGTATTTCGAGGGAACTTCGTTCTCCCCCATGCTCTCCAGGCGGCGATGGATGCCGTTGACGATGCGCTCGATCTGTTCCTCGTCGGTGGGGCGTTTCTTGAGGGCGATCTTCAGGCTCCGCAGCAGCTTCTCGCGGTCGAACGGCACGCGGGTGCCGTCCTTCTTGATCACCACCAGATCGCGGATCTGCACCCGCTCGAAGGTGGTGAAGCGCGAACCGCAGGCCGGACAGGACCGCCGCCGCCGAATGGCCGAGTTGTCCTCGGTCGGCCGCGAATCCTTCACCTGAGTATCGTCATGGCCGCAGAACGGACAGCGCATGGATGTATTCCCCCCGGGGTCAAGCGGCGGCCCCCCGGCCGCCGCATCTTAGTCTAAGGACTACTGATAAATGGGAAACCGCCGACACATCTCGGCCACCTGGGCGCGCGCGGCGCGCTCGGCGGCGGAATTGTCGTCGGGGTTGGCGGACAGGCCGTCGAGTACGTCGCCGATCAGCTCGCCCACCTGCTTGAACTCCGCGACGCCGAAGCCCCGCGTCGTCGCCGCCGGGGTGCCGAGACGCACGCCCGAGGTGATGGTGGGCTTCTCGGGGTCGAACGGAATGCCGTTCTTGTTGCAGGTCATGCCGGCATGTTCAAGGCTGGCCTCGGTGGCCTTGCCGGTCAGACCCTTGGGCCGCAGGTCCACCAGCATGAGGTGGCTGTCGGTGCCCTTGGAGACGATGTCGACGCCGCGGCGCACCAGGGTGTCGGCCAGGGCGCGGGCGTTGTCCACCACCTGCCGGGCGTAGAGCTTGAATTCGGGCCGCAGCGCCTCGCCGAAAGCCACCGCCTTGGCGGCGACCACATGCATCAGCGGGCCGCCCTGGATGCCGGGGAAGATGGCCGAATTGATCTTCTTGCCGATGTCGGCATCGTTGGACAGGATCATGCCGCCGCGCGGGCCGCGCAGGGTCTTGTGGGTGGTGGTGGTGACCACATGGGCGTGCGGCAGCGGATTGGGATAGACGCCCCCGGCCACCAAGCCGGCGAAATGCGCCATGTCGACCATGAACAGCGCTCCCACCTCGTCAGCGATCTTGCGGAAGCGGGCGAAGTCGATGACCCGCGGATAGGCCGAGCCGCCGGCGATGATCAGCTTGGGCCTGTTGGCTCGCGCCAACGCCTCGACCTCGTCGAAGTCGATCTGGGCGTCCTGCTGGCGCACACCGTATTGCACAGCCTTGAACCACTTGCCCGACTGGTTGGGCGCGGCACCGTGGGTGAGGTGGCCGCCGGCCGCCAGGGACATGCCCATGATGGTGTCGCCCGGCTGCAGCAGCGCCATGTAGACGCCCTGATTGGCCTGCGAGCCCGATGAGGGCTGGACGTTGGCATAGGTGCAGTCGAACAGCTTGCAGGCGCGCTCGATGGCCAGGCTCTCGGCCACGTCGACGAATTCGCAGCCACCGTAGTAGCGCTTGCCGGGATAGCCCTCGGCATACTTGTTGGTCATGACCGAACCCTGCGCCTCAAGCACCGCGCGGGACACGATGTTCTCGGAGGCAATCAGCTCGATCTGGTCCTGCTGGCGCTTCAGTTCGTTGGCGATGGCGGCAGCCAGTTGAGGATCCTGCTCGGCCAGCGGGGTACGGAAAAAGGCGTTAGTGTCGGACATCGGAAACCTTCTGAATATGCGGACGGATGACGTGAGTCAGGCCTGATCGGGCTTGGCCAGCTTGGCGATGCGGCGCTCGTGCCGGCCACCGCCCTCGAACGCGGTGTCGAGGAAGACCTTGACGCAATCCCTGGCCACCTCCGGCCCGAGGGTGCGTCCGCCCAGCACCAGCACGTTGGCGTCGTTGTGCTCGCGGCACAGCCGGGCCTCGGTGACATTGTGCACCAGAGCGGCCCGCACATGGCCGTGGCGATTGGCTGCAATGGAAATGCCGATGCCGGTGCCGCACATCAGGATGCCGCGGCTGGCGCGTCCGTCCTTCAACGCCGCAGCCAAGGCGTCGGCGAAATCGGGATAATCGACCGACGCCGGCCCATCGGTCCCCAGGTCGAGAACCTTGTAACCACGGCCTTCCAGCTCCTGCCGGATCAAGGCCTTCATTTCCACGCCACCGTGATCGGCGGCCAGCGCGATGATCTGCGAATTCATGCGACCAAGCTTCCCAGTGATTTGGCTTGAACGGGGCTAGATACCATATATCGGAGCAGATTGCCAATGCGCCACCAACTCAAGGGGCGCCATGACGGGGGCAGCATGCGGCGGCACAAGAGTCTACGGTCGCCGCGATGGATACGGATTTGCCAGAATTATCCGACGGTGAACACAGACTATTGGGGTATTGCACCTCCCATACGAGGGAGATTTATTGAAATAGGCACATTAGATAAGAACTCATTATTGAGCGACATCAGTTTCGAATTGACTCCGAAGTCGAAGCATGCGCTCAATTGCACCAGCGTGGCCTCCAAACTATGCCGGATACCCCGATGAACGAGATCAGCTCCGAAAAAGCCAACCGTGACGAACTTCTGCGTATGGCCGTGGACGTCGTCTCCGCCTATGTCAGCAAGAATCCGCTTCCTGCCGGCCAAATCCCCGAAGTGATCCACACCGTCTATGCTTCGTTGTCGTCGCTGGAACTGGGGACCCCGGAAATCAAGTCCGAGGCGCCGAAGCCCGCTGTGACGGTGAAGAAGTCGGTGACGCCCGATTACATCATCTGCCTGGAAGACGGCAAGAAGCTGAAGATGCTGAAGCGGCATCTGCGCACCACCTACAACATGACGCCGGACGAATACCGGGCGAAGTGGGGTCTGCCGCCGGATTATCCCATGGTGGCACCCAACTACGCCGCCCAGCGCTCCGATTTCGCCAAGAAGATCGGCCTCGGTCGCAAGCCCGGCGAAGAAGAGAAGACCACCCGCAAGGGTCGCCGCTAAGTCCATTCGCCTTGAGAACCCGGCGGGGATGATTCCCCGTCGGATATCTCGTTCAGGCTGTCGCCGCCCGCAGCAGACGGGGCGTCATGCCCCTCCCCGCTTCTTGGCCAGCATGTATTCGAGCTTCCGCAAGGCGGCCGCCTTCATCTGCGCCTGGCTGGCGGTCGCCGGCCCCATCACCGAGACCTCGACCAGACTGGCCGAATCCAGCGCCGTCACCTTGACGGCATTGCCGATTTGAGTGAACTCGAACAGCACTTGGCGGCCAGGCGACATGACACGTTCCGTATGAGTGTCGGGGACGGGATATTAGATCGAATTGACGCCGAACGCCAAGCGACGTGCCACTGGCCACGGGACACAACTTTTCGCTGTCGCCCCCAAATATCGTATCTCGCTGATCGCAACCCATCAGAGAAGCCCTCAGGCGCCGGGCGGGATTCTCCGAATCCCTTGGCTGCCGTGCCACAAGGCGCGCGGCCGCAGTCGCGGCCGATCAAGCCTCGATGAGGCTGGTTCATCGAGGCTTGGTATAATGCCTTTTCAATCCTCGAACTCCAACTCCTCGCCCGCCGGCAAGGGGGCGAAGCAGGCATCCACCGCCAGGGCGTCGACCTCGGCCAGGGTTTCCGGGTCCCAGCGCGGCGAGCGGTCCTTGTCCACCACCTGGGCGCGGATGCCCTCGAAGAAGTCGTGGCCGGCGATGAAGCGGCAGGCCAGGCGGAATTCACGGCGGATAGCCTCGTCGAACGCCATGCCCTGGCCGCCGGTGAGCTGCCGGTGAGCCACCGCCAGGGCGAAGGGCGCCTTGGCCGTCAGGTCCTCCGCCACCGAGGCGCCCCAGGGGTCGGCCGACAGCGCCGTCCGAATATCGGCGACGCGGCGGCCGGCGCCGAAACAGGTGTCGATGGCGACCCGATGCTCGGCCAGCAGGCCGGGGCCGGGATCGCGATGGGCCGCCGCCAGCACCTCGGCCACCGCACCCGCCGCATCGGCCGCACCAGCGGCCTCGGCCAGACCGGCGCGCAAGGCATCGAGCCCCGCCACCGGGACGAAATGGGTGGCGATGCCGGCCCACAGGGCATCGGCGGGGCCGATGCGGGCCCCGGTCAGTCCGAGATAGAGCCCGATCCGGCCCGGGCAGCGGTTGAGGAAATGGGTGGCGCCCACATCGGGAAAGAAGCCGATGCCGGTCTCGGGCATGGCGAACTGGGTGCGCTCGGTGGCGACGCGGAAGCCCCCGTTGATGGACACGCCGGCGCCGCCACCCATGACGATGCCGTCAAGGATGGCGACATAGGGCTTGGGATAGTAATGGATGCGGCGATCGAGCCGGTATTCCGCGCGGAACAGGCCGCGATTGCCGGCATGGTCGCCCCGCTTCCAGGCGTCGTAGGTGGCGCGAATGTCGCCGCCGGCCGAGAAGGCGCGCTCGCCCTCCCCCTCGATCACCACCGCCGCCACACCGTCGTCGCGCTGCCAGGCCGCCAGTTGCGCATCCAAGGTGCCGAACTGAGTCGGGCTGAGGGCGTTGAGCACCTTGGGACGGTTGAGCAGGATGCGCCCGCAGCGGCCGTCCTTGCCGAAGATGGTTTCCTGTCCGCTCACATCTACCCCCTAGTTCACTAGTTTTATAACTTGACAAAACTCGCATGTGGATGTGGAATTTTTTCCATTGCCACGATCATGCATCCGCTTGACGTTTGCGGACCAGAATTTACCGCGACCAGCCGCCACAGGAGCGCCAGCGCAATGACCGCCAAGACCCCACATCCCGAAACACTCGTCCTGCATGCCGGCTTTCGCGCCGACGCTACCACCGGTTCGGTGGCGGTGCCCATCCATCAGACCACCTCGTACCAGTTCCGCGACACCGAGCATGCCGGCAACCTGTTCGCGCTGAAGGAATTCGGCAATATCTACACCCGCATCATGAACCCCACCACCGACGTTCTCGAACAGCGGCTGGCGGCGCTGGAAGGCGGCGTGGCGGCACTGGCGGTGGCGTCGGGCCAGACGGCCACCACCTTCGCCATTCTGAACGTGGCGCAGGCCGGTGACAACTTCGTCACCTCCACCGACCTTTACGGCGGCACCTGGAACCTGTTCGCCAACACGTTCAAGCAGATGGGCATCGAGGCCCGCTTCGTCGATCCGACCGATCCCGAGGCCTTCGTGCGCGCCACCGACGACAAGACCCGCGCCTGGTACGCCGAGACCCTGCCCAATCCCAAGCTGCAGGTGTTCCCCATCAAGGAGGTGGCGGCGCTGGCCGACAAGGTCGGCGTGCCGCTGATCGTCGACAACACCGCCGCCCCGGTGCTGGCGCGGCCCATCGACCTCGGCGCCCATGTGGTGGTGTATTCGACCACCAAGTATATCGGCGGCCATGGCACCTCCATCGGCGGCGTCATCGTCGACAGCGGCAAGTTCGACTGGGAGAAGCACGCCAAGCGCTTCCCGCTGCTCAACGAGCCCGATCCCAGCTATCATGGCGCGGTCTGGACACAGGCGGTCAAGCCGCTCGGCCCCATCGCCTACATCATCCGCGCCCGCGTCGTCCTGCTGCGCGACATCGGCGCCGCCATGAGCCCGCTCAACGCCTTCCAGTTCATCCAGGGACTGGAGACGCTGCCGTTGCGCATCCAGCGGCATTCGGACAACGCCGCCGCAACGGCGCATTTCCTTAGCAAGCACCCCAAGATCGCCAAGGTGATCTATCCCGGCCTGCAAACCGGCGAGCACCGCCGCCGCGCCGACGCCGTCCTCAAGCACGGCTATGGTGGCCTGCTCGGTTTCGAACTGAAGGGCGGCGCCGAGGCGGGACGCCACTTCATCGACGCGCTGAAGCTGTTCTACCATGTCGCCAATATCGGCGACGCCCGCTCTCTCGCCATCCACCCGGCCAGCACCACCCACTCGCAGCTGTCGGGCGATGACCAGTTGGCATCGGGCGTGACGCCGGGCTATGTTCGCCTTTCCGTTGGCATCGAACATATCGACGACATCCTCGCCGATCTCACCCAGGCCCTGGAGAGCGCGTAACCTTGCCCACCTTCCTGCCTCACGCCGAGTTTCCCCGTACCCGCATGCGCCGTAACCGCCGCGACGACTGGTCGCGGCGGCTGGTGGCCGAGACCCGGTTGTCGGTGGACGACCTGATCTGGCCGTTGTTCGTGGTCGAGGGCAGCGGCGTGCGGCAGGAGGTGGCGTCCATGCCGGGGGTGTTCCGGCTATCCATCGACCTGCTGGCGGAAGCGGTGCGCGAGGCGGCCGGGCTCGGCATCCCCGCCGTCGCCGTCTTCCCGTCGGTGGACGCTTCCCTCAAGACCCCCGACGCCGCCGAGGCGCTCAACCCCAACAACCTGGTGTGCCGGGCGGTGCGGGCGGTGAAGAAGGCGGTGCCGGGCCTGGGCGTCATCTGCGACGTGGCGCTCGATCCCTTCAACAGCGACGGCCATGATGGGCTGGTACTCGACGGCTATGTCGCCAACGACCAGACCGTCGAGATCCTCGGCCGCATGGCGGTGGTACAGGCCGAAGCCGGCTGCGACGTGGTGGCGCCGTCCGACATGATGGACGGGCGCATCGGCGCCATCCGCGATGCGCTGGATGCGGCCGGGCTCGACCGGGTGCGCATCCTGTCCTACGCCGCCAAATACGCCTCGGCCTTCTACGGCCCCTTCCGCGATGCGGTGGGCTCGAAGTCGGCGCTGAAGGGCGGCGACAAGAAGGCCTACCAGATGGACCCGTTCAATTCCGACGAGGCCCTGCGCGAGGTGGCGCTCGACATCGCCGAGGGCGCCGACATGGTAATGGTCAAGCCCGGCCTGCCCTATCTCGACATCATCCGCCGGGTCAAGGACGCCTTCGCGGTTCCCACCCTGGCCTATCAGGTCTCCGGCGAGTACGCCATGATGAAGGCCGCCGCTGGCAATGGCTGGCTCGACTGGAACAAGGTGATGCTGGAAAGCCTCGCCGGCTTCAAACGCGCCGGCGCCGACGCGGTGCTGACCTATGCCGCGCCGGAAGCGGCCAAACTGTTGAAGTGAATCCTTCCCCCTCCGTTGCCGGGGACTGAATTACAGACGACAACTGTATTTATCGAAAGTCAATACACTTTCCCACGCCGTCCGCTATACTCATCGGAATTTTCCGCATGCTGGAGCCGGATGACATGACCAAAGCACACCTGCTTGCAACCATCGCCCTGCTGGCGGCCACCGCTTTCGCCTCGGCGGCCGTGGCGCAGAGCCGCACCGTCAACCCGTCCTGCAAGCTGGAGGCCGAAGCCAACTGCAACTGGGGCGACCTCAAGGGAGCCAAGGCGCGCGGCATGAACCTGCACGACAGCGCCTATCTGTCGGCCATCCTCGACGAGGGCGACTTCGAGGGGGTCAATTTCGAGCAGTCGCACATGCAGCTCACCAGCATGATTAGCGGCAATTTCAGGAATGCCAACTTCAAGGGCTCCCACATGCACGCCATCAAGGCGCAGGGGGGCAACTTTGAAAACGCCAATTTTGAAGACTGCAACCTGACCAGCGCCAATTTGGAGGGCGCCAACCTCAAGGGCGCCAAGATCGGCGGCCGAGTCCTGTGGATGAACGCCAAGCTGAGTGGCGCCACCTGGGTCGACGGCCGCGTCTGCGCCAAGGGATCCATCGGCGAATGCAAATAACAGGGTGAATCAGGACCGGCGGCGGTGATAGCATCGCCGCCCCGAAGCCATTTTCCTGGAGCAATTGCCATGGCCGCGCAGATCCGCGCCTCTCATATCCTTCTGATGTACAAGGGCTCCATGCGGTCGCAGGCCGACCGCAGCCAGAAGGAGGCACAGGCCTCCATCGAGAACATCCGCGACGAGCTTGCCCAGGGCGCCGATTTCGCCCAGATGGCCCGCGAGTATTCCGATTGCCCCTCCTCGGAAGAGGGCGGTGATCTCGGCTATTTCGGCAAGGGCTCCATGGTGCCCGAATTCGAAGAGGCCGCCTTCGGGTTGGACAAGGGCGACGTCAGCGACGTGGTCGAGACCTCGTTCGGCTATCACCTGATCCAGCGCACCGACTAGGTGCCACATAATCTGCCCACAGATGGACACAGATTAACACAGATGAAAATCTAATATCTGTGTTCATCCGTGGGGGACAATTCCGTCGTCCGCAGTCACTACTTCTTCTCGGGCGTGACGATCAGCCGCTCGACCGGCTTGTGATTGACGAAGTGGGACTCGACGATCTCGTCGATGTCCTCGACGGTCTCGACCTTGTACCAGATGCCCTGCGGGTAGATCACCATCAGCGGGCCGTAGCCGCAGAAGCCAAGGCAGCTGCTGGTGGCGATGCTGAGCTTGCCCGATTCCCACAGGTTCTTCTCGCTGAACTTGGCCGCCAGGCGCTCATAGAGCTTGGCGCCGCCGCCCTTGCTGGTGCAGCAGCCGCGTGGGTGACCCTCTGGGCGGCTCTGGGCGCACAGGAAGGCGTGGTACTGGTACGGCAGATGCGACATGGAAGTCCCCCTGAATTTCAGCGCGTGAGTTCGTCGGCGGTGCACAGATCGAAGCGGGTCAGCGCGCTGTCCACCGTCTTGCCGGTCAGCTCGCGCCACTTGTCCAGCGCCGTCTTGCGGTCGAACGGGCCGAAGGTCTGCAACGGCCGGCCCTCGACGATGTTCTGGAAGGTGGTGTCGGAGTATTCCCCGCCCACCACGTACCAGCCGTCATCCGCCGCGCCCTCGGAGCGGATGAAATACCGCACCATGGCGTTGTCGACGGTCTTGCCGGTGATGGCGCGCCAGCACTCGTGCGCCTCATGCTCCTCGAAGGGGCCGAAGCGCTCCTCGGCGTGGCCGGGGGCGATGGTGGTGAAGGTGGTGTCGGCATACTCGCCACCGACGACGAAATAGGTTCTGGCCATGCTTTCCTTATCCCATACGACTGGGGTGCAGGCCCCGCTTATACCTCATGCCGCGCCCGGAAGGAATGTCCTTGCACGCATTCGCACCCGGCGTCGAACCGGCAGGAATTGCCCAGCGGGCGACCGGCACTTCATTAAATTACAATGAGTTAGATACTTGGCATGCGGCGTGCTTCTCCATCGGCAGATACTTTCGCCTGGAGCACTGCCATGGAAGCGTTGACCGGAGCCCCTTCCCACGTCCTGCTGAACCGCAAGGATCAGGCCGGCGACCACAGTACCCGCAAGCTGCGCAAGGGAGCCGGCGGTGCCGCGTTCCAGAGCTTCGGCTACGGACCGCTCGACTTGCCCAACCACCAGAACAAAGCGGCCGGGACCGACGACATCAACAGCAAGAAGGTCGCCACCGGCAACGGCCTCAACACCTCCATGCACGGTGTTGCCAATGTCGGCTGGCTGACCCAGCTGTCGATGTCCGAGCACAAGAAGTAGCGACCGCACACCTAGACAGCCTTCAGCACCACCAACGTCGCGTCGTCGGCCAGGGCGCGGCGCTGGCGGAAGGCGGCCATGTCGGCCATCACCGCCTCAAGGATTCCCTTGGCCGGCAACCGGTGCGCCGCCCGCACCGCGGCACACAGCCGTTCGCGGCCGTAGAGCTCGCCCGAAGGGGAACGGGCCTCCCACACGCCGTCGGTGCCGATGGCCAGCACCGCCCCGGTGGCCCAACCGCTGTGCGACAACTCGTGGAAGCGCCAGCCAGGGTCGACGCCCAGCGGAATGTCCAAGCCGGATACTTCCTCGAAGTCATCGGTAGTCGGGTCATAGGCCAGGGCGGGAACGTGCCCAGCGCTGACCCAGTGGATGCTGCGGCTTTCGGCTGTCAGCACCGCCAGGAACAGGGTCATGAAGCGCCCGGCGTGGACCTGCTCCACCAGATCGCGGTTGAGGCCGCCCAGCAGGTCGGCCAGCCGCCCCGGTTCGGCCGGGCGCGAGCGCAGCAGGGCGCGGGCGGCGGTCATCAGCAGCGCGGCGGCGACGCCATGGCCGGAAACGTCCCCCACCGCCACCGCCAGCCGCTCCCCCCCAGCCCCCGGCGGCAGGAAGAAGTCGTAGTAATCGCCGCCGATCTCGTCGCAATAGAGCGAGGTCCCCGCCACCTCGAAGCCGGGCACCTCGGGCGCCGTCGCCGGCAGCAGGTTGCGCTGCACCTCCTGGGCCAGAGCCAGGCTCTCACGATAGCGCATGCGCTCGTGCAGGTGCGGCACCATGCGATTGAAAGCGGCGCCCAGTTCCTCCATCTCGTCGCCCGACTTGATGTTGGTGCGGGTATCGAAGTCGCCGCCGGCCAGCCGGCGGGCTGCGGCGGCCAATTCGTTGACCGGCCTCGTGATGTGGCGCGAGGCCAGGATGGCCACCCCCACCACCACCGGCACCAGCACCAGCAGGATCATCCAGGCGTGCAGCCGTTGACGGCCGATACGGCTCGCCACCTCGGCCTCGGCCCGCACCGCCTCGGCCGCCACCTCGCGATAGGGCAGCACCACCACCAGCCCGCCACCGGTGATATCGTCGCCGATGGGCGCCCATACCCAGAAGGAATCGAGGTCACGGAACCGCATGCGCCGGGTGCCCTTGCGACCTTGCAGCAGGTCCTCGGCCATGGCCGCCGGCGCCTCGCCCAAGGGAGCCCGCACTGCCACGCCTCCGTCGGGGCGACGCTCCGCCACCACCTCGAAACCGTGACGTCCCGGAGCCACCAGCAGCACATGGCCACCGGCGGGCAACTGGCGTTCGGCGGCGTCGAGCAGCTGAGCTGCCTCGTCCTCGCCATCCTCCAGCAGGCGGCGCTCCAGCCCCAGGGCATTGGCCGCCGCCTTCACCGCCGCCAGCCACTGCGCCGACGAGCGCGCCTCCATGAAGACGCGCGTCCGGTCCGTCAGCTCGATACCGAGCTTGCGGGTGGATTGCTCATCCAGCCAGGTCGCCGCCACCAGCGGAGGCAATGCGATGGCCAGGAGCAGGGCCAGGAGTTTGACACGTATGGACACACCGCCATTAGAGGCCGCGAAGGAGGCAACATCAAGGCTGGACAGCCGCTCCGGCTGGCCTTATGTCGAGGGGCATGATCCATACCGTACACATCGTCGGCGGTGGCCTGGCCGGAAGCGAAGCCGCCTGGCAACTCGCCCGCGCCGGCATCGCCGTCGTGCTCCACGAGATGCGCCCCGAGCGCACCACCGCCGCCCACCAGACCGCCGGACTGGCGGAACTGGTGTGCTCCAACAGCCTGCGGTCCGATGACGCCGAGTACAACGCCGTCGGCCTGCTGCACCAGGAGATGCGCCGGCTGGACTCGCTGATCCTGACCTGCGCCGACGCCCACAAGGTGCCGGCCGGCGGCGCCCTGGCGGTGGACCGCGACGCCTTCTCGGCAGCGGTCCAGGCCGCCCTGCAAGCCCACCCGCTGGTGGAGATCGTGCGGCAAGAGGTGACGGTGCTGCCCGGGGATTGGTCGTCGGTCATCGTCGCCAGCGGGCCGCTGACCTCACCGCCGCTGGCCGAGGCCATCGGGGCGGTGACCGGCGAGGCATCGCTGGCATTCTTCGACGCCATTGCCCCCATCATCCACAAGGACAGCATCGACTTCTCGAAGGCGTGGTTCCAGTCGCGCTACGACAAGGGCGACGGCTCCGACTACGTCAACTGCCCGCTGTCCCGCGAGCAGTACTACGGCTTCATCGACGCGCTGATCGCCGGCGATAAGGTGCCGTTCCACGACTGGGAAAAGGACACCCCCTATTTCGAGGGCTGCCTGCCCATCGAGGTCATGGCCGAGCGCGGCCGCGACACCCTGGCCTACGGACCGATGAAACCGGTGGGCCTGACCGACCCCAACGGCCCCAAATCCTTCGCCGTGGTGCAACTGCGCCAGGACAACAAGCTGGGCACGCTCTACAACATGGTGGGCTTCCAGACCAAGCTGCGCCATGCCGAACAGGCCCGTATCTTCCGCACCATCCCCGGCCTCGAATCAGCCGAGTTCGCCCGCCTGGGGGGCCTGCACCGCAACACGTTCGTCAATGGTCCCCGGGTGTTGGACGGCACCCTTCGACTGAAGTCTCAGCCGCGCATCAGGCTTGCCGGCCAGATCACCGGCTGCGAGGGCTACGTGGAAAGTGCCGCCATCGGCCTGCTGGCCGGCCTGTTCGCGGCGGCCGAGGCGACGGGCCGCGAACTGCCGCCGCCCCCGCCCACCACCGCCCTGGGCGCCATCCTGGCCCATGTCACCGGCGGCGCCAACGCCGAGACCTACCAGCCCATGAACGTCAATTTCGGCCTGTTCCCCCCTCCCCCCGAGCGCGACGAGAACGGCCGCCGGGTCAAGGGCCGCGAGCGGAAGAAATTGTACTCGGTGCGGGCACGCCGCGACCTGGCGGAGTGGCTGGCCTAGGGCGGCGAGCGCCGAATCTGGCGCAAGTCGCGATCAGCCGCCATTGCGGCAGCGGCCAAGCGGCCGGAGGGCCGCACCCGGCGAGGGCGGAATAATAGGCGCCCTCCCCCGGCGAACCCGGGGGAGAGGTCCCGACCTAGAAAAGCTTCAGGGCGATGGGCACGCGGGCCATCAGGCGCACGTCGGGGGCGTCGTTGGTGACGCCGATGCCGACATTGACGTTGAGGGCAGTATCGGGGCTCATCTGCCAGTTCACTCCGAAGGTCATCGACCCCACGTTCAAGGTCTCGGAGCTGAAGTCGCCGCTTTCGGCGAAGGTGGTGGTCGTCTTCATGATCCAGTCATGCTGGTAGCCGATGGAAAACGATACCTTTTCGTTCAGTGACAACCCCATGCCCACACCGAAGCGGATGGCATCGCCGGGGTCGACATTGCTGACCGTGCGGTTGTTGGCGACCACCTTGTCGATGTCGCTCGCCACATTCCACAGATAGCCGATATTGGCGTAGAACACCGCCGGGTCAGAGGGCGCAATCACCGTCAGGCTGGGCTCGACGCCCCAGAAGCCCGAGCCGGTGGCCAGTTCCTGCTCGATGCCGAGCGAATTGCGCGCGGTGTCGTAGGGTCCGGTGCCGGTGGTGCTTTTCACCCGCAGATTGGCAACGAAGAACGGCCAACTCCCCTCGCCATCGTTGACTTGGTAATGAACCGCCCCTTCGATGTCGCCGAGCCCGTGGTCGGTGAGGCTGGTGGTCGCAACGGTGTTGTTGGTGTTCACCACCGTATTGGTGGTGGAATCATGACGATACATGTAGGGAATACGCAGTTCCACCTCCAGACGGTTGGTGAGGCCGTAGCGCAGTCCCAGCGTGCCGGTCACCGAATCGCGATTGGCCTGGGTGGCCTCGATGGAGCCCACCAGCACGGTATCGAGGATGGCGACGCCGCCCACCACGAATCGGTTGATATCGGTGTGCTGGTATTCGATGGATGGCTCGATCACCAGCACACCCTGCCGGGTCAACACGCCGGCCTTGTCCTCGGGCGGCGGCACCTCGGCCGGTGCCTGGGCTTCCTCCTGGCGATCCTGCGCCTTGATCACCGCCTTGCGCGGCGCCTTGGGTTGCAGTTGGCCGGCGGGATACGCGGCCTTCATCAACCACCACGGCTGATCCGCCCTGGCTTCGGCGGAACTTGTCGCCACCAGCACGGCGGCGAGCCCGAAACTGGCACCGGCTCCCAGCAGAATTTTCGCATTCATGACGGTCTCACCCTCGTCGGCTGACGCAATGGGGCGGCACCATACCCCAGCGTCATCGACGAAAGTTCTTCTCTTGAGCCATATATGGCATTCGCCATCGATATTGATGATTACTATGCCGTACCGTGATACGGACGGATGAATACTACTCTCCGAATTCACCACGGCCGACCGTAGGGGGCGTCAGCCCTCCCGAAAGCTCAGGGATGCTCCCCGGAAGATGGTGTGAACCGTGGGGGCCTTTCTGGGAGACTCCGCTCCATCATGAAAAAGCGGGAAGCCATGTCCGTGCACTGCCCACTTCCTGGTGAATTGACCAAGGAAATGATTGTGGACCTTGGTGCCGATTACTTGGCCGGTGTCGTGCTGCACCGTATGGCCGCCGATCCGGAACTGGCGGAGCGACTGCGCTCCGCCGTGGACAAGCGCGCCGAGGCATTACGGGCCGCGGCGAGCGAGCCGGCCATGATCGGCCACAGTTCGGCCATGACCCGCCTCACCGCCACAATCACCAAGGTCGCCGCCACCGATGCCCCGGTTTTGGTCACCGGCGAGAGCGGCACCGGCAAGGAGCTGGCCGCCGTGGCGGTGCATCGCCGCTCCCGCCGCGCAGCAGGGCCATTCGTCCCGATCAATTGCGCCGCGCTGCCGAAAATGCTGATCGCCTCGGAACTGTTCGGCCATGAAAAAGGTGCCTTCACCGGGGCCGACCAACGCCGCATCGGCCGCATTCAGGCCGCCGACCACGGCACCCTGTTCCTCGACGAAATCGGCGACCTGCCGCTCGACCTCCAGGCGCATCTGCTGCGCTTTCTCCAGGAAAGCACTATCGACCGGGTCGGTGGCCATCACCCCATCAAGGTCGACGTGCGCGTCATCGCCGCCACCAACGTGCCCCTGCGCAAGGCGGTGGCCGACGGGCGCTTCCGCGAGGATCTGTTCTTCCGTCTCAACGTGCTGACCATCGAGATGCCGCCGTTACGCGAGCGCGGCGAGGACATCGACGACCTCGCCGCCTACTTCGTCGCCAAATTCGCCCGCGAGGCATCGAGGGTGGTGCGCGCGCTAAGTCCGGAGGCGCGGCGGCTGGTGCGCGGGTACTCGTGGCCGGGCAATATCCGCGAGTTGATCGCCACCATGCGGCGCGCCGTGGTGATGGCCGACGGCCCGCTGATTCGCCCCGAGGATCTCGCCTTGCCTGCCAGCAGCAACGATTCCCCGCTGCCTTCCGGGTCGCTTGAGGCGGCGCGGCGCGAGACCGAGGAGGGGCTGGTGCGTCAGGTGCTGGCTCGCCACCGTCACAACATCAAGCGCTCGGCCGAAGAACTCGGCATCTCGCGGGTGACGATGTATCGCCTGATCGAGAAATACGGCATCGCGCCGGAGCAGTAACGGGGCAAAGGTCCCCGCCCGGCGAGGGAACAAAAAATTGGGGCCTTCCGGGGAGTCGGAAGGCCCCATATATGCGATTCCTCGAAGAGTAATTACTTCTTGCGAATCGCGTTGAAGGTCTCGTTCAGCTCCTTTTCGGCGTTGAAGGCGCCTTCGGGAAGCTGGTGGGCGACACCCTTGTGGCAGTCGATGCAGGTCTTGCCCTGCTCTTCCGCCTCGCCGTGACGATTACGGGCGCGCAGCTGCTGCCGGGTCAGGTCGAAGGCCCCGAAGTTGTGGCAGTTGCGGCACTCGCGGGAGTCGGTCGCCTTCATCCCCATCCACACGCTCTTGGCCAGTTGGAGGCGCTTGCCTTCGAACTTCTCGCGGCTGTCGATGGTGCCGAGGAAGTGGTGGAACAGCTCGTTGGACGCCTGGATCTTGCGCCGGACCTTGTGGACCCAGTCCTTCGGCACATGGCAGTCGGGGCAGGTGGCGCGCACGCCGGAACGGTTGGAGTCATGGATCGAGCCGCGATACTCGCGATAAACGTTCTGCTCCATCTCGTGACAGCTCAGGCAGAAGCTTTCGGTGTTGGTCAGCTCCATGCCCCAGTTGAAGCTACCCCACATCACAATACCCGCCACCAAGCCGGTCACCAGGATGCTGCCCAGCGACCACCGGGCGGTGGGGGCGCGCAACGCCGCCCAGGCTCGGCTGATCAGGCCCTCGCCGGCCCCATCGGCATTATCGATCTTCATGGCCGTTCATCCTTCCCGGGGTATCAGCGAGCAGACGCCGGCTGGAAGTGGTTCTCGACCAGCGGCTTGGCATCATTCTGCGGCACGTGGCACTGCTTGCAGAAATACCGGTTGCCATTGACGTTGTCGCGACGCATGCCGTTGCCGTCGATATAGTGAAGGTCGGAAATCTTCGGTGCCTTCTCCTGGTCGCTATAGGGCCACTCATGGCAGCGCAGGCACTGATTGACCTTGACGTCGATTTCGTACTTGTCGGTGTTGTGCGGCACCAGCGGCGGCTGCTGGCGGTAGGCCCGCTCCAGCTTCACCCCTTCGATCACCTTGTGGATGGGCGGTGCGGCGTCCGGCTCGTTGGCAGCCGAACTCCTCAGGCCCTTCATGTCGGCGGCGTTGGCGACGGCGCCGAAAGCGACGGCCAGCGCGATGGCAATTCCGATGATCTTGGTCTTCACTGCTGTCACTCCCCTTCCTGATCCTTGAAAGCCCTGCGGCGCCCCGCTCAGGCGACCTTATTTGCCGGCATGCCCGCTTTGGCCTCGACCGCGACGCGCTCCACGTCGTCGAGGCCATTCCTGAAGCGGGTGCCGAACCGAAAAACGTCCTTTGAACACACGTCGATGCAGCGACCGCAATTGGTGCAGTCGCGGGATAGAATGACGGGCCCCAGGCCCTTGCCCGCTCCACGCAGCGCCGGGGCGATGACGTGGCGTTCGGGACAGACTGAAAAACAGTCCATGCAGTCGTCGCAGGCGTCGCGGCGACGGGCCGCGACCCGTACCAGACTGCGCTCGCCCACCAGGCCATAGAAGGCACCGACCGGGCAGAGATTGCTGCACCAGCCACGCGGGGCGATGCCGAAGTCCAGCAGGAATATGGCCAGCGTCACCAATAGGGCGGCACCGCCACCGAACACGCCGCCATAGATCAGGCCGCGGTGCAGGATGGTGACCGGATTGACCATCTCCCAGGCAATGGAGCCGGTAACCACCGCCGCCGCCAACACCCCGGCCAGCACCCACAGGCGTAGCGAACGATTGAACGGTACGCCGTCCTTGATGCCCAGTCGGGCCCGCAACCACGCGGCCAGGTCGGTGACCAGATTGACCGGGCAGACCCACGAGCAATAGGTGCGCCCGCCCAGCACCGCATATGCGGCCAGCACGATGGCGGCGCCGATCAGGGCGGTGGCTTCCAGCTTGTGGCCGGCCAGCAACGCCTGCAATGCCATCAGCGGATCGGTCAGCGGCAGCACCTTCAGCGTCAGGCTGGAGGCCAGCGAGCCCTTGACGATCCACAGGCCGAACAGCGGTCCGGCCAGGAACAGGGCGAGAAAGCCGGCTTGCGCGATACGACGCGCCAGCAGCCATTTATGCGCGGCCAGCCACCCCTTTTCCGCAATCGCGGCACGCCCCGGGCGCAATTCGGGATGGGCGGTCATGGCTTGGGTCCCTTATAGGCGCCGCCGCCCGGAAGCCTGTCGGCGCCCGGCAAGCCATTCTCCATGCCGCGGATCGGCATCTCGATGATGTCGTCCACCAGCGCCTTGCCGGCCTTGCTCTTCTCGTTCCATCCCAGGCGATAATGCTGGCCCAGCTTGCCGGTGGCCAACGCCATGGGCAGCACCTTGATGGCCGCCTCTTCGAGCACGCAGGCCTTCTCGCACCGACCGCAGCCGGTGCACTTGTCGGTATGGACGATGGGAATGAAGCGGGCGTGCTTGCCGGTACGCTCGTTATGCAGGCGGTCCAGGGTGATAGCCTCGCCGATCAGCGGGCACACCCGGTAGCAGACGTCACAGCGCAGGCCGAGATGGTTGAGGCAGGTCTCGTGCCCCACCAGCACCGCCACCCCCATCTTGGCATTGCGGATGTCGGTGAGCGTCTTG
Source organism: uncultured Rhodospirillaceae bacterium (assembly GCA_903941105.1). Taxonomy (GTDB): domain Bacteria; phylum Pseudomonadota; class Alphaproteobacteria; order Rhodospirillales; family Magnetospirillaceae; genus CAJANL01. The sequence continues at coordinate 13,711 of CAJANL010000169.1, read as the reverse complement.
TCCAAGGCCCCGGTCGGGCAGGCCGCGACGCAGGGAATATCCTCGCACATTTCGCACGGCACCTTGCGGGCGTCGTAGAACGGCGTGCCCAGCGACGGGCCGTCGGCAAGGTCGGACAATTTGAGTGTGTTGTAAGGACAGTCGCGCACGCACAAGCCGCAGCGCACGCAGGCCGCCAGAAAATCCTTCTCGGGCAAGGCGCCCGGCGGACGCAGGGCGACGGCCTCGGCGCGACGCTGCGCCGGTATCGCCAGCAAGGCACCCAACAGCCCCACCGAACAAGCGGCACGGGCCGCCCCGGCGAAAACCGCCCGGCGACTCATGGCTGCGCTGCTCTTGCTGCTGCCCTTGGGGGACATGAATGATGGTCTCCGAGGAAAGCGGAGCCGCCGGCCGAAGCCGGCCGGCGGCCCCCGTCGCCTTAGGCCTTCTCAACCTTGACGGCGCACTTCTTGTAGTCGGTCTCTTTCGAGATCGGGCAAGTGGCGTCAAGGGTGAGCTTGTTGACCAACTGGGTTTCGTCGAAGAACGGGAAGAACACCAACCCCTCCGGAGGCTTGTTACGGCCGCGGGTGTCGATACGGGTGGCGACTTCACCGCGCCGGCTCTTGACCTTGACGATGTCGCCGTTGCGCAAGCTGCGCTTCTTGGCATCGTTGGGGTGCATGTAGAGCACGGCGTTGGGAACCGACTTGTGCAGTTCGGGCACGCGCCGGGTCATGGACCCCGAGTGCCAATGCTCAAGCACGCGGCCGGTGCACAGCCACAAGTCGAATTCGCCATCCGGCGCTTCGGCGGCAGGCTGGTAGGGCAGTGCGAAAATCCAGGCCTTGCCGTCGGGCTTGCCATAGAACTTCACACCTTCGCCGGCCTTGACGTAAGGGTCGTAGCCCTCACGGAAGCGCCACAGCGTCTCCTTGCCATCGACCACCGGCCAGCGCAGTCCGCGAGCCTTGTGATAGGTATCGAACGACGCCAGATCGTGGGCCTTGCCGCGGTTGAACTTGCCGTATTCCTCGAACAAGCCCTTCTGCAGGTAGTAACCGAATGCCTTCGATTCGTCGTTCTCGAAGCCGGCCTGAAGATCGGTGAGCGGGAACTTGTCCACCTCGCCGTTCTTGTACAGCACGTCGTACAGGGTCTTACCCTTGTACTGCGGCGCCTTGTCGAGCAGCTCGGCCGGCCACACCTCCTCCATCTTGAAGCGCTTGGAGAATTCGACCATCTGCCACAGATCGGAACGGGACTCGCCCGGACCCTTGACCTGCTGACGCCAGAACTGGGTGCGACGCTCGGCGTTGCCGTAGGCACCTTCCTTTTCCATCCACATGGCGGTGGGCAGGATCAGGTCGGCGGCCAGGGCGGTCACCGTCGGGTAGGGGTCCGACACCACCACGAAAGCGTCCGGATTACGATAACCCGGATAGCCCTCCTGGTTCATGTTGGGGGCGGTCTGCATGTTGTTGGTGCACAGCACCCAATAGGCGTTGAGCTTGCCGTCCTTCAACATGCGATGCTGCAAGACCGCGTGATAACCGACCTTCGGGTTGAGCGTGCCCGGGGGCAGCTTCCAGTGGTTCTCGGTGATTTCGCGATGCTTGTCGTTCATCACCACCATGTCCGAGGGCAGGCGGTGAGCAAAGGTGCCGACCTCGCGGGCGGTACCGCAAGCCGACGGCTGGCCGGTCAGCGAGAACGGGCCGCAACCGGGCAGCGAGATCTTACCGGTCAGCAGGTGGATGTTGTAGATCAGGTTGTTGACCCAGGTTCCACGGGTATGCTGGTTGAACCCCATGGTCCAGTAGGACACGACCTTGTTCTTCGGATCGGCGTAGATCTTGGCCAGGGCTTCCAGCTTCTCGACCGAAACGCCGGACAGCTTCGACACCTTTTCGACGGTGTACTCGGCCACGAAGGCCTTGAACTCGTCGAAGGTCATCGGGTCGGCCTTGTCGGGCGTCGCCGCGTTGGCCTGATCCTTCTCCAGCGGATGGGTCGGCCGCAGGCCGTAGCCGATATCGGTCACGCCCTTCTTGAAGTTCACCGACTTCTCGACGAACGCCTTGTCGACCGCACCCTTCTGGATGATGTAGTTGGCGATGTAGTTGAGGATCGCCAGGTCGGTCTGCGGCGTGAAGATCATCGGCAGATCGGCCAGTTCGTAGGAGCGGTGCTCGAAGGTGGAGAGCACCGCGACCTTGCAGCCTTCGTGGGTCAGGCGGCGATCGGTGATGCGCGACCACAGGATCGGGTGCATCTCCGCCATGTTGGCGCCCCACAGGACGAAGGTGTCGGCCTGCTCGATGTCGTCATAGCAGCCCATCGGCTCGTCGATGCCGAAGGTGCGCATGAAGCCCGCAACCGCCGACGCCATGCAATGGCGCGCGTTGGGGTCGATGTTGTTGGAACGGAAGCCGGCCTTGAACAGCTTGACGGCGGCATAGCCCTCCCAGATGGTCCACTGGCCGGAAGCGAACATGCCGACGCGGGTGGCGCCGTCGGGCTTCTTGAGCTGCTCCTTCCACTTCTCGGCCATGATGTCGAAGGCCTGATCCCACGAGATCGGCGCGAACTCGCCGTTCTTGTCGAACTTGCCGTTCTTCATGCGCAGCAACGGCTTGGTCAGCCGATCCTCGCCGTACATGATCTTGGACAGGAAGTAGCCCTTGATACAGTTCAGGCCCTTGTTGACAGGGGCATCGGGGTCGCCCTGCGTGGCGACCACCTTGCCGTCCTGCACGCCGACCAGGACGCCGCAGCCGGTACCACAGAACCGGCATACCCCCTTGTCCCAACGGATATTGGCCTTGGCCGGCTGGGCGCTGGCCGGCATTGCGATGCCGGCGGCGGCCGCCGTGGCGGCGACGGCATTCGCCTTGATGAAGTCGCGCCTGGTGAGGCTCATGAAGCGGTCTCCCCTTCCAGATCAGAGTCAAAATGATGATAGACGAGGGCGAAACTCATAACGCCCTCGACGTCGTTGAAGCTGGTGATGGTGGCTCCGGCCCAATGGCCGTCGGCATCCTCGACAGTGACGACCATCTTGCCTTGGTCGGTCACCTGATGGACTTCCACCCCCGGCATGGCCGATAGGGTGTCGCGAACCGTGTCGCGCAGCTCAGGCCGGACATAAACGAGAACGCCGCAAATATTTTCGACGACCTCGTGCGGTCTGGTCTGTTCCTTTTCGACGAAGTTGCTCAATCGCATCCTGTCGTCCTCATCCTCTCGCCGGTTGAACCATTGTGAGCGCGCCCACCGGGCAGGCCGATACGCAAACACCGCAACCGGTGCATTCCTCCACGTTCACCTCGGGTAGGGCGCGACCACCGGTCATCAGGCGAAAACGAATCGCCCTCGGCTCGCACGGATCACCGCAAAGCCGACAGGCAACCCCCTGCATGGAGATACAGGCCCCACCCAATTCCGCCACCAGGTCCCCCGATGGCGCGACATTCACCGAACGGGCTTGGCCCATCAACAGCGCACGCCGGGACACCACACCTGACATCGATCAAACTCTCCCACGGATCACCCTAAGGCGTTCCCCTTACTGCCAAGAAGCCTGACACCCTCAGGGGGTATTATGATTTGACCTTGGTCAAAAGGGAGGGTGGTTTACCGATGATCCGCCTACACCTTTGGGGTGCTCAATCCCAGCCTTCCCGGCTAGGCAAATCGGTAGGCGGCGCCAGCCTCGGCCCCGCTTCGGTGCAGGCCACTCCAGGCCGCCCCCAATAGGGGAAACCGCGCAAAGGCTGGCCTGAGCGGGCAACCGTATGGAAGCGGCCGCCCTCCCCCACTACCGCGATGCGCGGCCACAGGCGAGCATGCAGACTGCCCGCCTCGATGCTGACCTTGCCCTGCGGTGCGACGAAATGCCGCTCCTTGATAGCCTCCCTCACGGTGCCCGCCGCGACGTCGCCGCCGCCCAGATTGTCCACCGCCTCGGCGAGCAGATGGACCTGCGCGTAGGTGGCCTCGGCGGCGGCGGTAAGTACGGCGCCCTTACCGAGGTGCTGGCGCAAACGAGTGACGAAGCGGGCGCTCTCCGCCGAGGTGTCTGTTGCGAACCAGGTCGACACCGCCACCGCGCCGGCCGCCAGCCTGGGACCAACCGTCGCCACCACGCGCTCGTCAAGGAAGGGCGAAGCCATCGGCGCCTCGCTTCCGGCCGCCTCAAGCCGCCGCAACAGCTGGGCGGCCGCGTCGCCGGACAGGGTCGAAAACAACACATCCGGCCGGTCCCGCCGCAGCCGCCGGACCACCTCGTCCAGCACGGCATCGCCGCCGAGGACCTCACCGTCCACCCGGCCGACCACCGCCCGTGCCACCCGCGCCATCTCCTGCGACAAGGCATCCGGGCCGGCGACCATCAGTACCCGCGGGCCCGCCTCCCTCACCAGCCAGGGGATGAATTGCTTCAGCATCTGGTGCGGGGTGGCGCCACAATGCACCACATAACGCGAACACTCGCCGCCCTCGTAGGCCGCTGGATCGCACAGCAGCCCACCGGCGTGCTCGATGAAGGCGGTGGTTTCGGCCCGCATTTCCGCCCTCACCGGCGCCAGCACCGCGACGACCCGCTCGGCCGCCACCAGCCGCTTCAGGCCGTCGGCAAAAGGGTTGGCCCGCGACTGGCTGTCGAAGGGGCTGAGGACCAGACGATGCCGGCCCGGGCGGCGGTTGACCTCGCTTATGGCCACCAGGGCGGCTTCCAGGATCATGCGGCCGAAGGCGGCGTCAACGCCGCTAAGCGGCAGCAGGGCACCGATCGACACCGCGCCGGAGGCCGGCCGGTCGACCGTGAAGCGGTCGACCACCACCGGCTCGCCGCCGACGGCGCGGGCAGGCAGCAGGGGAAGCGCCGACATGGCGGCGGCGGCGCCGAGAAACAGGCGGCGATGCATCCGGCGATGCTACGCGCGATCGGCGGCGCGCAAGCCTGTACGGGGGTCGTCTGGACGAGGGGTAGAGGGCTTCTATGCCGTCCGCTCTGGCTGGGCGAGAGCCAGCGTCCGATCCTCGTAAGCCTGCGCCCGCTGGCGTACCATGCGCTCGAACTCGTCGGGCGGCACCGGGCGGCTGTAGAAGAAGCCCTGCACGGTGTCGCAGCCGTGCTCGCGCAGGAAGGCGATATGCCCGGCGACCTCGGCTCCTTCGGCCACCACCTCCAGATTGAGGCCGCGCGACAGGCCGATGATGGCGCGGGCGATCTCGGCGGTCTTGGGGTTGGTGTCCACGTCGGCGATAAAGGCGCGGTCAATCTTGAGGGTGGTGATGGGGAAGCGGCCGAGATAGGACAGCGAGGAATAACCGGTGCCGAAATCGTCGATGGACAACCCGACGCCCAGCTCGCGTAGCGCCGTCATCTTGCGCACCACGATGTCGACGTCGTTCATCAACATGCTCTCGGTGATTTCCAGCTCCAGCCACTTGGGATCGAGGCCGGTACTCTCCAGGCTGTCCACCACGATGTCGACGAGGTCGCGCGAACGGAACTGGCGGGCGGAAACGTTGACCGAGCACTTGAGGGGCTTCAACCCGATGTCCTGCCAATACTTGTTCTGCCGGCAGGAGCGGCGCAGCACCCAGGTTCCGATCTCCTCGATCAGCCCGGTCTCTTCGGCGATCGGGATGAACTCGCCGGGCGAGATCATGCCGAGATCGGGGTCCATCCAGCGGATCAGCGCCTCCATGCCGACCACCTGGCCGGTCTCGGCCGAGACCTTGGGCTGGTAGTAGACGATGAACTCCTCGTTGACCAAGGCCCGGCGCATACGCGCCTCCAGCTCAAGGCGCGAGCGGGCCTTCTGATTCATGTCCTTGGAGAAGAACTGATACTGGTTGCGGCCGGAGACCTTGGCGAAATGCAGCGCGTTGTCGCCGTTCTTGATCAGCTGGGCGCCATTGTCGCAGTCGCTGGGATAGATGGCGATACCGATGGAGAAGGTGACCACCACCTCCTCCTGGTCGAGCAGGAAGGGCTCCTTGATGGCGGACAGCACCTTCTCGGCGACGATGACGCTGTCGTCCAGGTCGGCGATGACCATCACCAGGGCGAACTTGTCGCCGTCCAGCCGCACCGCCGTATCGGTCTCGCGGATGCAGGTCTTGAGGCGGCGGGCCACCTCGATCAGCAGGCGGTCGCCGGCGGCGTGGCCCAACGCGTCATTGATCAGCGCGAAACGGTCCAGCCCCATGATCATCAGCGCCACCGACTTGCCCGACCGGTTGACGCTGAGCAGCGCCTGATCGATGCGGTCGGAGAACAGTTCGCGGCCAGGCAGACCCGTCAGCGGATCGTAGCCGAAGCGGATCGTAGCCTCGTCGGCCAACGCCGCGTCGTCGAAGGCCGGGCGCACCAAGCCGATATACTTCTCGGGGAAGTCGCCGCTGCCGTTGACCGCCGAGACGGTGACCTCGAACTTGCGATCGCTGCCGTCGCTGCACCGGATGACCCCGTTCCAACGCCCGCCCGGCGGAATGGTCAGGGCTTGCTCCAGTAACTGGTGGGCCACATGGGCGTGACCGTGCTCGCCCTCGACGAAGGCGCGGGCGCAATGGCCGGTGATGGCCTCGAATGCCTTGTTGACACGCAGGATCTGCCGCTCGCCATCGGCAACCACGACGGCGTCACGCACATTTTCCAGCAGCACTTCGAACAGAGCGTGGTGATCTTTCATGTGAACCCCTTAGTCCCCCATAATTCCCAAGCAGGCGGCAAAGCGCAATCTTCTTCGTTCCCCCGTTGCACCGATCGTTGACCTGCAGCCCCCTTGAGAGACGCCGCGCTACCGTGTCATGGTGAAACTCATGAACTCCCCTACCCCGCTCGACCGCGCCCACACCCTCCGCCGAGATGCCGCCGCCCTGGCGGCCCTGGCCCAGCGCAACGATCTGGCCGTGCTGCCGTTCTGGCGCGGGCTGCACCTGATGACCGATCCGCCCGGTCCGCTACGGGTACACGGCACCGCTGCCCGCACCCTGCTGACGCATGGCGGCAGCTTCCTCGGGCTCGAGAACGGCGCGCCGCTGTTCACCGTTGATCTGTCGGCGATGGAGGCCGGCGACGACGGCCCCGATCTGGGTCTGGGCGGACACTGGGGCTCCCCCCGCATTGTCGGCGGCGTGATGGTCAAGCAGGAGTTCGACCTGCTGTGCTATGCCCGCGGCCTCTTGCTGTGGCAGCAGCGCACCCGCTTCTGTCCGGCCTGCGGCGGCCCCCTGACGCTGGTTCAGGCCGGCCACGTGGCAAAATGCGGCGGCTGCGACGGACAACAGTTCCCGCGTACCGATCCGGCGATCATCGTGCTGGTCGAGGACGACGGCGAGCGGGTGCTGCTGGGGCGTCAGCCGCACTGGCCGCCCGGCATGTATTCGTGCCTGGCCGGCTTCGTCGAGCCCGGCGAGACGCTGGAGCAGGCGGTGGCGCGCGAGGTCACCGAGGAAGCCGGCATCCGGGTACTGTCGGCCCGCTACGTCGCCAGCCAACCCTGGCCCTTCCCGGCATCGTTGATGCTGGGCTTCAACGCGCAGGCGGAAGCAACCCGGCCGGTCGTCGATGGCGTCGAACTGGAAGACGCCCGCTGGTTTCGACGCGACGAGGTCAGCCGTTTCGGCGAATGGGGAACACCCGGGGAAAATGGCTTGTTCCTGCCGCGCAGCGATTCAATCTCGCGGACGCTGATCGACGCCTGGATCACCAGAGGATCTGGCTGTAGTAGCGCTCCCCGCTGACGGCCTCTTGAAAGCACCGCCGCGCGGCCGTTTCGTTGCACCATCCGTCGGGCTCCACCACCTGCTCCATGCCGTCAGGCGTGTTGGGAGCGTGGCGGGAATGGTGGGCATCCAGCGAATAGACCTTGCCGCAGCGCTCCTCGACCACCGCCCAGCGACGCCGGCAATCATCGCAGATCAGCTTGTACGTTTCCTGATAATCAACCACCTGAACGGCCATAGGATCCTCCCAAGCATTCTGGCCAAGTTTCTTGGTACCAAGGCCATATGGGAATGCTTCATTCGGCTGCCAGACGGCGCGCAAGATCGTGCTGACGCCATACCTCCCATGGGCCATCGCCCTGGTTCAGCGCCGTTTCCATCTCGCAAAGGTCCTTGAAGGTGTCGACACCGCGCCAGAAGCCGTCGTAGCGGCAGGCCGACAGCAGATTGTGGTCGATCAGGCGCTGGAACGGCTCCAGCACCAGTTCCTCGCCCTCACGCATGAAGTCGAAGATGCGGCGATCGAGCACGAAGTAGCCGCCATTGATCCACATGTCGGCCGCCCTGACATCGCGGATGCCTTCGACGCGGCCCTCGTGATCCAGGGCGGCGATATGGAAACTGTGGCTGGGCCGCACCGCCAGGAAGGTGGCAACCGCACCGGTGACGCGATGACGCTCGATCAGCCGCGGCAACGGGCAGTCGCTCAAGCCGTCTGAGTAGTTGGCGAGGAAGGTCTCCTCCCCCGCCAGCAACGGCGCCACCGCTTGCAGGCGCTCGCCGATATTGGCGGCAAGGCCGGTATCGGCGAAGGTGATCCGCCAGTCGCGGATATCCTCGGCCAGCAGCTCGACCCGCCGCCCCCCCTCGGACAGCACGAAGTCGTTGCTCAGGCATTCGTTGTAGTTCAGGAAATATTCCTTGATCGCCTCACCGCGATGCCCCAGGCAGAGGATGAAATCGTTGTGGCCCCAATGCGCGTACCAGCGCATGACATGCCACAACAACGGCCGGTTTCGTAACGATGCCATCGGCTTGGGCAGCGTCTGCGAGTAGTCCCGCATGCGCATCCCCAGCCCGCCGCAGAACAAGACCACCTTCATAGGAAGACTCCCTGTCAATCTTGACGGACCAACCACTTCAGCAATCGACCATCACGGGAACACGGCCACGTCCGGGATGGGCACGATGAACTGGCCGCCCCAATCGCGGATATAGGCGAGGCTGGTCATGATCTCGTGCCTGAGGTTCCACGGCAGGATCAGCACATAGTCCGGACGGGTGGCGCGGATACGCTCGGGCGGATGAATGGGGATGTGGGTTCCGGGGAGGAACTTGCCGTGCTTGTAAGGATTGCGGTCCACCGTGTAGTCGAGGATATCGCTGCGGATGCCGCAGTAGTTCAGCAGGGTGTTGCCCTTGCCCGGCGCGCCATAGCCGGCGATGGACTTGCCGTACCATTTGGCGCGGATAAGGAAATCCAGCAGGTTCCAGCGCGATGCCCGCACCTGCTCGGCGAAGCGCGAGAAGCCGGCCATGCGGTCGAGTCCGGCCTCGGCCTCGCGGGCCTTGATCTCCGCGATCCGCCGTTCCACCGGGCGCGCCGCGTCGGCCGGACAGAGGTACAGCCTTAGCGAGCCGCCATGGGTCCAAATCTCCTCGACATCGAACACCGTCAGGCCATGGAGGGCGAAGATGCGCTCGGCGGTGGCCAGCGAGAAATACGAGAAATGCTCGTGATAAATCGTGTCGTACTGGTTCTCCTGGATCAGCCGCATCAGGTGCGGCACCTCGATGGTGGCCACCCCCTGCGGCTTGAGCAGCCGGGCGATGCCGGCGACGAAGTCGTTGAGGTCGGGCACCTGGGCCAGCACGTTGTTGCCGATCACCAGGTCGGCCTTGTCCATCCCCGCCGCCAGTTCGGTGGAGAAGAAGCGCACAAGGGTGGGCACCCCCTTGGCCTCGGCGGCGCGGGCGACGTTGGCCGCCGGCTCAACCCCCAGGACCGGGATGCCCAAGCGCATGAAGTGCTGCAGCAGATAGCCGTCGTTGCTGGCCAGTTCGACGACACGGCTTTCGCCGGATAGCCCGAACCGCACCGAAACGGCCTTGGCATAGGCTCGCGCATGTTCAATATATGCATCAGAAAATGACGAGAAGTATGCGTATTCACTGAATATTTCAGCGGCGCTGACATACTGCCTCAACTGCATGAGAAAGCAGTGTCGGCACACCCAGACCTTCAGCGGATAAAACGGCTCCATGGCGTCTAGTTGATCCAACGCCAAAAAACTTTCGCACAGCGGCGACATGCCGAGGTCGACGACCTCGGCCAGGGGACCGCCACAGAAGCGGCAGCCACACCCTACGGTTTGTACGCTGAGAACCGACTCGTTCACGGCCCGCTCCTATTTCCGGGAGGTCGTAGTCCGGTCGTCTTGCTGTTATGCATTTAGGCCTGTGGCGTCCCAAGGGTAAACCGGACAGGCGGCGATACGCCGGAAGGTTCGAACCGGTCTCGGAAGCGCAAGCGATTCATCCACATGATGGATTTCCCCGGCATCCCCCCCCTCCCACGTTGAAGGCCGAGGAGGACCGGGAATGCCAATCCAACGCAATCAGCCTTCCCCCGTGGGGGAACACCCGGCGGGGATGGCGGTCGCGGTGATAGGAACCGGCTATGTCGGCCTCGTCACCGCCGCCTGCCTGGCTGCCGTGGGTCACCGGATCACCTGCGTCGACCGCGATCGCGACCGCGTCGCAGCATTGGCGCGGGGGGAAGTTCCGTTCCACGAGGATGGACTGACGGCGCTGCTGGCCGGGGGGCGCGTCGCCGCCACCACCGACACTGCCAGCGCCGTTGCCACCGCCGAGGTGGTGCTGATCTGCGTGGGCACCCCCGATCGCGACGGCGCCATCGACCTCACCGCCCTCGAAGCGGCCGCCGCCGAGGTCGGCCGTTCGCTGACCGGCGAATTCCCGGTGGTGGCGGTGAAAAGCACCGTCGTGCCCGGCACCACCGATACCCTGGTGCGGCGCATCCTGGAACAGGAGTCCGATCGGCTGGCCGGGCGGGACTTCGGCCTGGCGATGAACCCGGAATTCCTCAGCCAGGGCAGTGCCGTGGCCGATTTCATGATGCCCGACCGCATCGTTCTCGGCGCCTTCGACCAACGCACCGCGGCGGTGATGGCGCGGCTCTACCGCCCGTTCCCCGCTCCCCTGCTGACCATGGGCCTGCGTGAGGCGGAGATGGTGAAATATGCCGCCAACGCCCTGCAGGCGACGCTGATCTCGTTCACCAACCAGTTCGCCGCCCTCTGCGAGGCCATCCCGCGCATCGACTTGGCGCGGGTGATGGAGGCGGTCCACCTCGACCGCATGCTCGACGGCCCCGATGGCGGCCGGGCCGGCGCCACCCGCTTCCTCAAGGGCGGCATCGGCTTCGGCGGCAGCTGCTTTCCCAAGGACCTGGCGGCGCTGTCATGGTGGGCCCGGCGACGCGGCATCGAGCTGCCCCTGATCGACGCCGCCCAGGCCATCAACACCCGGCGTCCGACCCAGGTGGTCGAACTGCTGGCCCAGGCCCTGGGCGGCATATGCCAAAAACGGGTGGCGGTGCTCGGCCTCGCCTTCAAGCCCGGTACCGACGATCTGCGCGAATCTCCCGGCCTCAAGCTGGTGGGCCGCCTGCTCGCCCGCGGCGTCGAAGTGACCGCCCACGACCCGTTGCCGGAGGTGCGTCAGCGGGTGCGCGCCATGCACCGGGGCGCCGTGCTGGTGACCGAGACGGCGGCGCAAGCGGTCGCCGGCACCGACGCCGCCATCCTCGCCACCGCCTGGCCGGACTACCGCCGCCACGACCTGGCGAACGGTATGCGCCGCCCGGTGCTGCTCGACGGCCGCGGTGTGCTGGACGGGCTGGAGATGCCCGACGGCGTAACACTGCTCCGCATCGGCACCTATGCCCCAACCACGGAGGAACCATGATCACAGACGTCATCCGCGCCGACGCCGAAGAGGTCGTCATCCGCCTGGGACGCCTGATCGAGCCGCTGGCGGACAGCCGCGTCCTGGTCACCGGCGCCGCCGGCTTCCTCGGCGGTTTCTTCGTCGACGTGCTGGACGCCTTCAACCGCGCCCGCATCGGCCATCCTGCCCAGGTCACCGCGCTCGACACCTTCATGGTCGGCCCGGCTGCCCGGCTGGCCCATCTTCGCGGCAAGCCCTGGCTGAGCCTGCGCAGCGGCAACGTCGCCACCGAACCCGACTTCGGCGGGCATTTCGACTGGATCATCCATTGCGCCAGTATCGGCTCGCCGGCCATCTACCGCGCCAACCCGCTGGCCACCATCGCCGCCAACGTCCAGGGCACCTGGAACATGCTCGACCTCGCCGGCAAGGGCGCCAAGGGAATGCTGTCGTTCTCCTCCAGCGAGGTCTACGGCGACCCGTCGGTGGTGCCCACCCCCGAGGACTATCACGGCAACGTGTCGTTCACCGGGCCGCGCGCCTGCTATGACGAGAGCAAGCGGCTGGGCGAGACCCTGTGCGCCACCTATTTCCGCCTGAACCGGGTGCCGGTGAAGGTGATCCGGCCGTTCAACGTCTACGGCCCCGGCCAGCGCCTCGACGACGGCCGCATCATCCCCGATCTGGTGCGTACCGCCCTGGCCGGCGGGCCGCTGGTGCTGTACTCGGACGGACGGGCGACCCGGTCGTTCTGCTACGTCTCGGACTTCGCCGAGGCCTGCCTGACGCTTCTGATGATGCCCGAGGCCGATGGCGAGGCCTTCAACGTCGGCAATGCCGAAGAAGTTTCCATCGCCGAGGCCGCCCGCACCATGGCCACGGTCGCCGCCGAGCCGCCGCTGGTGGTCGAGCTGCACCAGAGCCCCGAGGCCGCGTTCCTGGTGGATAACCCGCAGCGCCGCTGCCCCGACCTCACCAAGCTGCATCGCCTGACCGGCTTCACGGCGCGGACGTCGCTACGGGAAGGCCTCGCCCGCACGCTGGCCTCCTACCGCGAGGAGTTGGCCCAGCGGCAGGTACGAACCGGGACGATGTGATTGTCGAGAGCCCTCTCCCCTTGTGGGAGAGGGAAAGTCTGGAGAATTGCCATGACCCCGCTTCAATTCGCCCCTGCCCGCCCCTTCCGCCTGCTGTGCCTGGGCGCCCATTGCGACGACATCGAGATCGGCTGCGGCGGCACCGTCCTGCGGCTGCTGGCCGAGAGGTCCGCCGTCCAGGTGCGTTGGGTGGTGTTCACCGGCTCGGCGGTGCGCCAGTCCGAGGCCAAAGCGTCGGCCGACGCCTTCCTCGCCGGCGCCGAGCGGGCCGAGGTGCAACTGCACGGCTTCCGCGAAAGTTTCCTGCCGCAGCAATGGGGCGCGGTAAAGGAGGAGTTCGAGCACATCAAGGCCGGCTTCGCCCCCAGCCTGATCCTGGTGCACGGCCACGACGACAGCCATCAGGACCACCGACTGCTGGCCGAGCTGGCGTGGAACACCTTCCGCGATCACCTGATCTGGGAATACGAAATCCCCAAATACGAGGGTGATTTCCCGCAGCCCAATATATTCGTGCCGCTCAGCGAGGATCAGGCCGGCCGCAAGGTCGAACTGATCACCCGCCTGTTCGCCAGCCAGCGCGGCCGCGCCTGGTTCGACGCCGACACCTTCCGCGGCCTGCTACGCCTGCGGGGCATCGGCTGCAACGCCCCCTGGGCCGAGGCGTTTTCTTGTCGAAAGGCGGTGATTTAACAGGCTGCGGAAAAACTCCTCCCGCCGCCCTTCATCTCGTCACCCCCGCATCTACTCTAAAGAATGCACACATTTCTGCGCGGCCGAGTTTGTGGCGTGCGGTGGTGCCGGGATTGTGATTCCTTTGAGCGAGACGTTCTTGGGGGATCGCAATGCCGCATGCGGAATTTTCGCTGGGCTGGTTTGAAGACCGGCGCCTGGAAAAAGGGGGGCCGTGCTTCTTGAAG
>CAJANL010000168.1 GCA_903941105.1 uncultured Rhodospirillaceae bacterium | reverse complement strand
CGTCCTCGTTCAGCCACACCGCGCCCTGGGCGGTCTTGCCCATCTTGGCGCCCGACGAGGTGGTGAGCAGCGGGCTGGTCAGGCCGTACAGCGGCGCGCCGTCGGCGCGGCGGCCCAGCTCGACGCCGTTGACGATGTTGCCCCACTGGTCCGAGCCGCCCATCTGCAGGATGCACTTGTTGCGGCGGTACAGCTCGACGAAGTCGTAGCCCTGCAGGATCATGTAGTTGAATTCGAGGAAGGTCAGCGGCTGCTCGCGCTCCAGCCGCAGCTTGACCGAATCGAAGGTCAGCATGCGGTTGATGGTGAAGTGGCGGCCGTAGTCCCGCAGGAAATCGATGTAGTTGAGCTTGTCGAGCCAGTCGGCGTTGTTGACCATGACGGCGTCGGTGGCGCCCTCGCCGAAGCTGAGATATTTGCCGAACACGCCCTTGATGCCGGCCATGTTGGCGGCGATGACCTCGTCGGTCAGCACCTTGCGCGACTCGTCCTTGCCGGAGGGGTCGCCGATGCGGGTGGTGCCGCCACCCATCAGCACGATGGGCTTGTGGCCGGTCTTCTGCCACCAGCGCAGCAGCATGATCTGCATCAGCGAGCCCACATGCAGGCTGGGGGCGGTGCAGTCGAAGCCGATATAACAGGCGGCCACCCCTTCGGTCAGGCGCTTGTCCAGGGCGTCGAGGTCGGTGCACTGGTGCATGAAGCCGCGTTCGGCGACGGTCTTGAGAAATTCGGAGCGGGGGCTGCTCATGGGGAGGGGCGGTCCGGCTTGCTTGCGGAAAGGCCGCCCGTTTAGCACAATCGCCGTCTTCCCACAATCGGCGGGACCTACATTATGACCATGGTGGCCCTCGGGCTGATGAGCGGAACCTCGCTGGACGGCATCGACGCCGCGCTGATCCTCACCGATGGGGTGGCGGTGGAGCGGTTCGGGCCGTCCCTCACCGTTCCCTATGACGAGGACCTCCGCGGCCGCCTGCGCGGCGTGCTGGGCGGTGTCGGCGCGGTCGAGGCGGTGGAGCGCGAGGTCACCCTGGCCCATGCCGAGGCGGTGGAACGGCTGCTGGCCGACAACGGGATGCATCCGGCCGAGGTCGACGTCATCGGCTTTCACGGCCATACCATCCTGCACCGGCCGGCCGAGCACCGCACCTGGCAGATCGGCGACGGTGCCCTGCTGGCGCGGCTGACCGGCATCCCGGTGGTGAATGACTTCCGTTCGGCCGACGTGGCGGCGGGAGGGCAGGGGGCGCCGCTGGTGCCGGTGTTCCACCGCGCCCTGGGTGCCGGCATCGCCCGGCCGCTGGCGGTGCTCAACCTGGGCGGCGTCGGCAATGTCACCTGGATCGGCGAGGACGACGCCCTGCTGGCCTTCGACACCGGCCCGGGCAACGCCCTGATCGATGACTGGGCGCTGCGGCATACCGGCCGGCCGGTGGATGCCGGCGGTGAGTTGGCGCGCGGCGGCCGTGTCCATGGCGCCGCCCTGGCAGAGTTCCGCCGCCATGCCTTCTTCGCCGCCATCCCGCCCAAATCGCTGGACCGCGACGACTTTCGGGGCTTCGCCGGCGGGCTGGTGGAGGGCATGTCGGCAGCCGACGGAGCCGCCACCCTGACCGCCTTCACCGCGGCGGCGGCGGCGCTGGCCCGGCCGCACTTTCCCGAGCCGGCGGCGCGCTGGCTGGTGTGCGGCGGCGGCCGCCACAATCCCCAGGTCATGGAGGCCCTGCGGCGCGAACTCAACACCCCGGTCGACCCGGTCGAGGCGGTGGGCTGGGACGGCGACGCGCTGGAGGCGCAGGCCTTCGCCTATCTGGCGGTGCGCAGCCTACGCGGCCTGCCGCTCACCTTCCCCGAGACCACCGGCGGCCCGGCGCCGTCGGGCGGTGGCTGCTGGCATCCTCTCGGATGAATGATGTAGGCTCGATTCCGGAATAGTTGGGGAGAGGCGCGATGCGCAGGTTGGTGCTGGCCGCGGTTGCGGCGGTGTTCATGGGTCCGGCCGCCATGGCCGATCAGGCCTCGGCGCTGAAGGCGGTGAAGGCGCAGCCGCGCGTGGTCGACGCGGTGGTGGACAATTCGGGCAACCTGTTCGCCAGCGTCAAGCCCGAGGCCAAGGTGCCGTGGGACCAGTTCGCCGCACAGCTGTGCGGGCTGGTGCGGCCGCATCAGGGCCGCATATTTTCGGTCAAGGTGGTCGACCTGACCTCGGTCACTCCCGCCAGAAAGCCGTCGGAATGGCGCCGCCTGGGGGAAAGCCGCTGCGCCGGCTAGGCGTGGCGGGCCA
This sequence comes from uncultured Rhodospirillaceae bacterium, assembly GCA_903941105.1. Taxonomy (GTDB): domain Bacteria; phylum Pseudomonadota; class Alphaproteobacteria; order Rhodospirillales; family Magnetospirillaceae; genus CAJANL01. The sequence goes on along the minus strand of CAJANL010000168.1, from coordinate 7,207 downwards.
CCCCTACGGCAGCGCCACCGCCAGCTCCGGCGCCCGCGCCGCGGGGGCCGTATCGTGGGTCATCCACTGGCCGAGATAGTCGTCCACCGCCTCGTTCAGCAGGTTGAGGTGATTGCCGAAGAAATGGTTGGCGCCTTCGATGGTGCGGTACTTCACCCGGATGTTGCGCTGGCTGGCCAGCTTGTTTGCCAGCTTTGCCACCGACGGCTCGGGCACCAGTTCGTCGGCGGTGCCGTGCACGATCAGTCCCGAGGACGGGCAGGGGGCGAGGAAGGTGAAGTCGTAGGCGTTGGCCGGCGGCGCCACCGAGACGAAACCGTCGATCTCGGGGCGGCGCATCAGCAGCTGCATGCCGATCCAGGCGCCGAACGAGAAGCCGCCGACCCAGCAGGCCTGGGCGTTGGCGTTGAATGACTGCATCCAGTCCAGCGCCGAGGCGGCATCGGACAACTCGCCCTGGCCGTTGTCGAACTTGCCCTGGCTGCGCCCGACACCGCGAAAGTTGAAGCGCAGCGTCGAGAAACCGCGCCGCACGAAGGCATGGTAGAGGGCGTAGACCACCTTGTTGTTCATGGTCCCGCCGTGCTGCGGATGTGGGTGCAGCAGCAGGGCGAGGGGCGCGTTCGGTGTCTTTCCGTGGTGGTAGCGACCCTCTAGGCGGCCGTCGGCTCCGTTGAAGATGACTTCAGGCATGTCGCTCCATACAACTCCCTGGCCCGGTCGGTCCGCTTACTTGAGTGGTGCCGTCGGGGAAAAATCCGCAGAAAATGGGATTGGGACCGGTCATACTTGACCGGCTTTGTCGGGCATCCTATATTCACTTTCGATGCGTCGGCACCCCTTTGGGAAATCCCCCCCCTGTGGGCAAGCCGACCTGTAGCGCTAGATTAGCATAGTGACAGCCATGATTTTCAAGAGCCTTCAAGAGGATATCGCATCAATTCGTCACCGCGACCCCGCCGCCCATTCGTGGTTGGAGGTGGTGTTGTGCTACCCGGGGCTGCATGCGGTGCTGATTTACCGGCTGTCGCACTGGTGCTGGGGGAAGGGCTTTCGGGTGACGGGGCGCGTGCTGTCGCATCTCGGCAAGATGCTGACCGGCATCGAGATTCATCCCGGCGCCACCGTCGGGCGGCGCCTGTTCATCGATCACGGCACCGGCGTGGTGATCGGCGAGACCGCGGTGGTGGGCGACGACGTCACCCTTTATCAGGGCTGCACCCTGGGGGGCACCTCGCTGCACCAGGGCAAGCGCCATCCGACGCTGGAGGACGGCGTCATCGTCGGCTCCGGCGCCCAGATCCTGGGGCCGTTCACCGTCGGTAAGGGGGCTCGCATCGGCGCCAACGCGGTGGTGCTGGCCGAGGTGCCGCCCGGCGTCACCATGGTCGGCATTCCGGCCCGCATGGTGATGCGCCGCGCCGACGACGAGGAATTCTGCGCCTACGGCCTGCCGGGCGAGGATCTGCCCGATCCGGTCGCCCGCGCCATCGACTCCCTGCGCGGCCAGGTCGCCACGCTGATGGAGCGCATCGAGGAGTTGGAGGGCCACAAGCCCTCGCACCGGCCGCGGGTGATCGCGGAGGACGACCAGGAAGAACCACCCCAGGCCACATCCGCCCAGGCCGCATCTGGCGGACAGACTGCCCGGCGCGGGGCAAGCACCAGACGGGAGAGCAAGTCGTGAAACTCAGCACCAAAGGCCGCTATGCCGTCATGGCCATGGTCGATCTGGCCAGCCATTCCGACGGAAGTCCGGTGGCACTCGCCGACATTGCCGAGCGCCAGGAGATTTCGCTGTCCTATCTGGAGCAGCTGTTCGGCAAGCTCCGCAAGGGCGGGCTGGTCAAAAGCGTGCGCGGTCCGGGCGGCGGCTACCTGCTGTCGCGGCCGGCGCCGCAACTGCGCATCTCGGACATCATCATGGCGGTGGACGAGCCGATCCAGACCACCCGCTGCTCACCCGGTTCGCCGGCCGGCTGCCACAACCACAAAGGCCGCTGCCTCACCCATGACCTGTGGGAGGAACTGGGCAACCAGATCTATCTCTACCTGTCGTCGGTGTCGCTGGCCGATGTCTGCGAGCGCCGCATCCTTGGCAGTTCGGGCATGTTCCACGGCACCGCCGCCACCGTGGCGGCGGCGCAGTAGCCGGGGGGTGCGGACGGTGAGCGGGATGGCCTACCTGGACTACAACGCCGGCGCTTCGGCGCGACCCGAGGTGGTCGCCGCCATGGCCGAGGCGTTGGCGGTGGCGGGCAACCCCTCGTCGGTTCACGGTCCCGGCCGCGAGGCCCGCCGGCTGATCGAGCAGGCCCGTGCCCGGGTCGCCCGGCTGGCGGGGGGAGCTGCCGAGGGCGTGGTGTTCACCTCCGGCGGCACCGAGGCCAATGCGCTGGCGCTGGCCGGATGCGGTCGCGCGCGGGTGATCGTGTCGGACATCGAACATGCTTCGGTGTTGCAGAACGCACCCTCGGCCGAGCGTATCCCGGTGGATGGCGAGGGTGTGGTAGACCTTGCGGCGCTGCAGCGCCTGTTGGCGGCGGATGCCCGTCCCGCCCTGGTGTCGCTGATGTTGGCCAATAACGAGACGGGAGTGATCCAGCCGGTGGCCGAGGCCGCCCGCCTCGCCCATGCCAGGGGCGCCCTGCTGCATTGCGACGCGGCCCAGGCCCCGGGCCGGCTGTCGCAGCACCTGGGCGAGTTGGGGGTCGACCTGCTGACCCTGTCGGCGCACAAGCTGGGCGGCCCCGCCGGAGTGGGCGCCTTGGTGCTGGCCGACCCCGACCTGCCGCTGGCCCCGTTCTTGCTGGGTGGAGGCCAGGAACGCCGCCGCCGTGCCGGCAGCGAGAACACTGCCGGCATCGTCGGGTTTGGCCTTGCCTGCACCCTGGTGGAAGACATGGACAACGTCACATTAGAGATATGTAATATGCGGGACTGGTTGGAAGCCGAGGCGCTGCGCCGGGTGCCGGGGGCGGTGGTGGTGGGAGCATCCGCTCACCGCCTGCCCAACACCAGCTGTCTGGCGCTGCCTGGTCTGTCGGCGGTGGTGCAGGTGATGGCGCTCGATCTGGCCGGAGTGGCGGTGAGTGCCGGTTCGGCCTGCTCGTCGGGCAAGGTGGGCAGCTCGCATGTGCTGGCCGCCATGGGCCTGGCCCCCGAGATCGTCGGTTCCGCCATCCGGGTCAGCCTGGGAGTGGGCAACCGGGAAGAGGACGTGGAGAAGTTTCTCGCCGCCTGGGTCGATCTGGCGCGGCGCAAAGGGTTCGAGCGCGCTTCAGCCGCGTGAACGGAGACCAGCGCGCTTCAGCCGCGTGAACGGAGACCAGCGCGCTTCAGCCGCGTGAACGGAGACCAGCGCGCTTCAGCCGCGTGAACGGAGATATGAGGATGACCGTGGTCAACAAGAAGAACATCACGCTGGCCCGCGCACCGGGTGAGCCGATCTACATGGATTATCAGGCGACCACGCCCTGTGACCCGCGGGTGGTCGAAGCCATGCTGCCCTATTTCACCGAGAAGTTCGGCAACCCGCATTCGCGCAACCACCGCTATGGCTGGGAAGCCGAGGAGGCGGTGGAGAAGTCGCGCGAGCAGGTGGCGGCCATCATCGGCGCCGACCCCAAGGAAGTGATCTTCACCTCGGGCGCCACCGAGTCCAACAACCTCGCCATCAAGGGCGTCGCCCACTTCTACAAGGACAAGCGCGACCACATCGTCACCGTGGTCACCGAGCATAAGTGCGTGCTCGACACCTGCCGCCACCTGGAGCAGGAAGGTTTCCGCGTCACCTATCTGCCGGTCAAGTCCGACGGGCTGGTGGATCTGGGCGAGTTGGAGGCGGCCATCACCGACCGGACGGCCATCGTCTCGGTGATGGCGGTCAACAACGAGATCGGCGTCATCCAGCCCATGGCCGAGATCGGCGCCCTGTGCCGCGGGAAGGGCGCCTTCTTCCACACCGACTGCGCCCAGGCGGTGGGCAAGATCCCGCTCGACGTCAGCGCCATGAACATCGACCTGATGAGCATCTCGGGGCACAAGCTCTATGGGCCGAAGGGCATCGGCGCCCTTTACGTCCGCCGCCGCCCCCGCGTTCGGCTGGTGCCGATGATCAACGGCGGCGGCCAGGAGCGCGGCATGCGTTCCGGCACCCTGGCGACGCCGCTCTGCGTCGGCCTGGGCGAGGCCTGCGCCATCGCCCACAAGGAGATGGGGGCCGAGGCCGAACGGCTGCGCTTCCTGCGCGACCGTCTGCTCACCGGCATCCGCGAGCGCCTGCCCGAGGTCTATGTCAACGGCCATCTGGAGAACCGCATCCCCGGCAACCTCAACCTCAGCTTCGCCTTCGTCGAGGGCGAGGGGCTGATGATGGGGGTCAAGGATCTGGCGGTGTCGTCGGGGTCGGCCTGCACCTCGGCCTCGCTGGAGCCGTCCTATGTGCTGCGCGCCCTGGGCCTCGAAGCCGAGATGGCGCACACCTCGCTGCGCTTCGGCCTGGGGCGCTTCACCACCGAGGAGGACATCGACTACGCCATCGGCCACGTGGTCGAGGCGGTCAACCACCTGCGCGACATGAGCCCATTGTGGGAGATGCACCAGGACGGCGTCGACATCAAGTCGGTGCAATGGGCCGAGCATTGATTTAGAATAGTTCCGGTTTTCCGCCGGAGCCTGGAGGATGGAATGGCTTACAGCGACAAGGTCATCGACCACTACGAACACCCGCGCAACGTCGGCACCTTCGACAAGAAGGACGACGGCGTCGGCACCGGCTTGGTGGGCGCCCCGGCCTGCGGCGATGTGATGAAGCTGCAGATCAAGGTCAGCCCGGAAGGCATCATCGAGGACGCCAAGTTCAAGACCTTCGGCTGCGGCTCGGCCATTGCGTCGAGCTCGCTGGTGACCGAGTGGGTCAAGGGCAAAACTCTCGACGAGGCCGCCCAAATCAAGAACACCGACATCGCCAGCGAACTGGCTTTGCCGCCGGTCAAGATTCATTGTTCGGTGTTGGCCGAGGATGCTATCAAAGCCGCCATCGCCGACTACAAGAAGAAGACGGGCAAGCCGGAAGCGGCCGAATAGGCTCGGGCTGGTTCCAGCGAAGAGAGAGGAAGAAGACCATGCAGCGCACTGCGCCGATGACCATCACCGAGGCCGCCGCCGAGCGGGTGAAGGCCCTTCTCGTCAAGCGCGGCAAGCCGTCGGCCGGCGTGCGCATCGGCGTGCGCTCCAAGGGCTGCTCCGGCATGTCCTACACCCTGGAATTCGCCGACGAGAAGACCGACTTCGACGAGGTTCTGGAAGACAAGGGCGTCACCGTCTTCATCGATCCCAAGGCGACCATGTTCATCCTCGGCACCGAGATGGACTTCGTCGAGGACAAGCTGCAATCGGGCTTCGTCTTCCGGAACCCCAACGAGAAGGGCCGGTGCGGCTGCGGCGAATCCTTCCACGTTTGATCAAGACATCACCATGACCGCATCCGCCGCCGCCGCCGCCGTGCTTCCGTGCTGGTCCTGCAAGGGGCCCGTTGCCTCCCGTGCATTGTTCTGCTCGGTGTGCGGGGCGGTGCAGGGGCCGGGCGCCATCGACCATTTCAGCCGCCTCGGGCTGGTGCCCACCTTCGACCTCGACCTCGACCTTCTGCAACGCCAGTATTTCGGCTTCCAGCGCCGCCTGCATCCCGACCGCTTCGCCTCCAAGTCGGCCAAGGAGCGGGTGCTGAGCCAAGGACAGGCCACCGCGTTGAACGAGGCCTATGAGACGCTGAAGGACCCGCTGAAACGCGCCGCCTGCCTGCTGAAGATGCTGGGCCGCGAGGTCGACCTCACCGCCTGCGGCACCATCTCGGACCGCGAACTGCTGATGGAGCAGATGGAGAAGCGGGAAGCGCTGGCCGAGGCTGACACGCCGGACGCGGTGTCGGACCTGGCCGCCGAGGCCGAGGGCGACGTCATCGCCTGCGGTTGCCATATCTCGGCCGCCTTCAACGCCGGCGACCTCGACGAGGCCGCCCACCTCACCATCCGCCTGAAATACCTCGCCAAGCTGGCCGAGGAATGCCGGGCCAAGAAGGTGCGGTTGGGGCGCAAGTGATCCTCTCCCTCTCTCGCTGGGGGAGGCCAATAAGAGTTCGTCATTCCCGCGGAAGCGGGAATCCATGTCGCCACAATACGATGTCAGGCCCAGCGCCTCATTTGTCCCAACCATGGATCCCCGCTTTCGCGGGGATGACGAAAGGAACATAGGGGAGCGGGGATGACGAAAGGAACATTGGGAGAAGTGTGGAGGACCGGGGTTCTTCGCTCGATGCCCTAGACGAATTCAATGATGACAAGGACCCATTTTGATGCTGCTGCAATTGCACGAGCCCGGCGAATCGCCCAATCCGCATGAGTCCGAGCGGGGGCTCGCGGTCGGCATCGACCTCGGCACCACCAATTCGGTGGTGGCGGTGTCGCTCCAGTCGGCCGCCAAGGTGTTGCGCGACGCCGAGGGCGCCGGCTTGATTCCCTCCGTGGTCTATTACGACGAAGATGGCTCGGTTACCGTCGGAGCCGAGGCCCGGCGCATGATCCTGGAGGCTCCCGATCACGTGGTGAGCTCGGTCAAGCGGCTGATGGGCCGGGGTGCCGCCGACGTCAAGGGACTGGCCGGAACCCTGCCCTACACCCTGGATACCGCCGCCGAGGGCGGCATGGTGCGCCTCAAGGTCGCCGGCCGCACCCTGACCCCGGTGGAGGTCTCGGCCGACATCCTGCGTGCCGTCAAGGCCCGCGCCGAGGCGACCCTGGACGCCACCGTCGACCGCGCCGTGGTCACCGTTCCGGCCTATTTCGACGATGCCGCCCGCACCGCCACCAAGGATGCCGCCCGCCTCGCCGGGCTGGAGGTGCTGCGGCTGGTCAACGAGCCCACCGCGGCGGCCTTGGCCTACGGCCTCGACAATGCCGCCGAGGGGCTCTACGCCGTCTACGACCTGGGGGGAGGCACCTTCGACGTCTCCATCCTGCGCATGGAGAAGGGCGTCTTCCAGGTCATGTCCACCGGCGGCGACGCGGCTCTGGGCGGCGACGACATCGACCACGCCATCGCCGAGCATTTCCTGGCCGAGCGCGCCCGGACGCTGGGCGAGGAGGAGATCACCTCGGGCGAGGCCAAGCAGGCGCTGGCGGCGGCGCGCGTCGCCAAGGAATGCCTG
>CAJANL010000167.1 GCA_903941105.1 uncultured Rhodospirillaceae bacterium | reverse complement strand
TGGCGCGAGTGACGGGGCTCGAACCCGCGACCTCCGGCGTGACAGGCCGGCGCTCTAACCAACTGAGCTACACCCGCGCGAGGGCCGGGGATATAGCAGGCTCCCCGATGGGACGCAAGCGAATATCATCCGCTCGCTGGGCACGCCTGCGCCGACGCGCTACAGTCATCCGACGCGACGCCGCTCCGGGAGGACGCCCATGGCCGAAATCGTCAACCTGAACAAGGTCCGCAAAGCCAAAGCCCGCGCCGACGCCAAACGGAACGCCGAGGCCAACCGCATCATCCACGGCCGCGCCAAGGAGGAAAAGGCGGCCGACCGCCGTCAGGCCGACAAGGCGGCCCGTGACCTCGACGGCAAGAAGGTGGAAGAGTGACTGATGCCTCAGGCGCCGAGTGGGATTGTCCGAATCCCTTAGTTACATCGCCTGGATGGGTCTGGTTCATCGAGGCGTGGTATCAACGCCAGGGCCGCGGTGCCTTGCGGTAGCGTTCCCACGCCTTCTCCGCCAGACCCAGCAGGTCGCGGCGGCGGGACTGGTGCCAGCCGGCCAGCAGACCGGCGGCCCAGGCCTGCCCGCCATCGCCGGGAAGGGCGGCCAGTTTGGCCTCGGCCACCGCGATATCGTTGATGGCGCCCAGCACGTCCTGCAGGTCGGACAGCACCGCGGCGAATGCCGCGGCGGCCTTGCGCCGGTGTAGCGAGGCGAAGAAGTCGGAGGCGTAGCGCAGTTGCTTGCCGAGGATGCGGACACGGTGCAGGTCTTCCGGCGACAGGTCGGCCAGCTTGCCGTCGCCGGCCCGTCGCAGCTTGCGGTCGCATTTCTTCAGGACCGCCACGGCGAAGGGCCCGACGGGCATCGGGGCATAGGCGGCGGTGGACAGCCAGTCACCGGCCTCGATCCAGGCGCCCAGGCCCAGCATCAACGTGGTGAAGCGGCGGCCGGCGACGGCGGCCTCGGCGGTGACCAGCTTGGCGTCGCGCTCGGCTTGCCAGCGCGACCGCAGGGCAGAGATGGCGGGGTCGTCGCGACGCTCGGCCGCCACCGGATCGACGATGCCGGACAGCAGCACATCGGCGTCGCGCGCCGGGCCGAGATGCTCCAGCAGCCAGCGGATGTCGGCCCGAACCTCGGCCAACTGGATGCCCCCCAGTACCGGGCGGAAAATCTTCAACGCCGAGCGAAGGCGGCGCATGGCTACCCGCATCTGGTGGATGGCCTCACCGTCGTGGTGCAGCAGCAGGCTGGGCTCGTTGGCCAGCAGGTGGTCGAGGCAACTCCGTGCTATGGTCTGGAAGGCCTGGTGGACCGGCATGTCCGCGGTCATGCTCACCCGCTTGCCCTTGACCGGCTGCGGCGTGTGCCCGGCGGCCAGGGCAAAGCCGCGCTCCGACTTGCTCGCCGACAACAGTCGCGCCGGTACCGCCAGGGTCAGGTCGCGGGCCAGGGCGAACAGGCGGCGGGGATCGCCGCGTACCAGTTCCAGCTCGGCCTCGCAGATAGGCTGGCGGGCGGTCGCGGAGGCCACCACCTCGCCCACGTCCAGGGCCAGCTCCACATCCCAGCCATCTTCGGACAGGTGGTAGAGGGTGCGCCGGACCTCGGTGAAGAACACCGGCTGCAAGCGGTTCACCAGCGCTTCGTCCCGCAGGGGCGGCAGGCCGGTTTCGCGCAAAAGGTCCCTGTCCATATGGTCGCCTTCGATCGTCCGTTCCCATTCGCCGCGGCTGAACAGGCCGGCAACGCGTTGGCCGGCGGTCTTGACCGTCTGAACCTTATGCCCGCCGACGGTGCGGATACGGAGTGAAATGCCGGCGGTGGCCAGCGCGAAGTCGGGAGTATCGAAATAGACGCTGCGTAGCCGCTGGGCCTGCGGCTTGCCCCAGCGCTCCGCCGCCAGGAAGGGCTTGCGGCGCAGGCGCGCCATATGGGCCGGATCGAGGCCCAGCTTCAGTTCGATCTCGCGCCCCTGCATGACGGATCTCCCGGTGGCTGCCCCCGTATATATCACCGTCTCCGTTTCTCGCCCAGCAGGACAAAGTTAGGGAAATCTGAACTTTTGCTTCGCTAGGCTATCAACAACTATCGGGTAGCCCTGTGCCTATGCCCGGTGTATTTATTGAAGCCCGGTGATTCGCCGGGGGGGATGACGCGTATGACGGTGACGACAGGGCGGAAACTGGCGCTGGTGGTGCTGGCGGGCCTGATGGCGGCGGGGTGCAGCCGTGGCCCCAAGAGCGATCCGATGACGGCGTTATCCCGCGGCGACTATCCCGCGGCCGAACGCAGCGCGCTTGAGACGTTGCGCGTCAAACCAAAGGATCCCCATGCGCTGCTGTCGGCCGGCATGGTCTATCAGGCGACCAACCGCTACGATCTGGCGCGACAGTACTATGAGGTCATCGTCACCAACCAGCCGCAGGCCATGGTGATGGTGCCCGGCGAGGGTTCGCGGCAGATCGTCGACGTGGCTCGCGCCAATATCGCCCAGATCGACCGCATCACCGGCCGCAATGTCGTGCGCGATGCCTCGCAGTCGGGGCGTGCCGCCGGGGCGACGCCGTCCGACGAGCCGCCGCCGCCGTCATCGCGAGCGGTGACGGGGCCGCAGGCTTTCGAGGGGATGGTGCCCGGGGCGCAGTCGGCGGCGGTGACGCCGGCCCGTATCGCCCCCACCCAGGCCGAAACCAATGCCGCCGGTCGTTTCCGCACCCTGCGACGTCTGTTCGACGACGGGCTGATCACCGGTGAGGAATACGCGCGGCGCCGCTCGGCCAATCTCGGTGTCCTGCTGCCCTATTCCACGGCGATCCCCCCCTCGGTGGGTCTCGACCGGCCGTTGCCCGGTGATGATGTGGTGATCGAGCGCCTGCGCGCCCTCGCCCTGGCGCTGGAGAGCCGCGCCATCACCGCGCGCGAGTTGGCAGTGGAGCGCACCGTCATTCTCGATGCCCTGATGCCGGGGGAAGCACGCAAGGTCGAGTTGCCGGCGCTGCCGCCCCGCGACATGCTGGAGGCGGCCCAAGCTGTCGGGCGGCTTGAGCGTTTGCGCGCCATGGGCCTGGTCAGCACCGATGAGGTGGCGCGCGAGCGCGAGGCGATCGAGCGCGCACTCGACGGCACCCTGGCTTCGGCGCGGGTGGCGGGCAGCGTCACCGGTCTGCGGCACGGCAAGCCGCCGGCCGCCGCCAATGGCGCGAACGGCACCGTCAAGGCCGGGCAGGGGGTGCTGCTGGCCACCGCGACGAGCGAGGATGCGGCGCGCAAGGCCTGGGCCGGCATCAAGCAGAAGTATCCCGAGCAGTTGGACAAGCTGGAAGTCACCTTCAAGCGGGTCGATCTGGGCGAGAAAGGGGTGCGCTGGCGGGTTCTGGCCGGCCCGCTGCCCGGGGCCGAGGCGGCCCGTTCGCTGTGCAAGACACTGAAACTGCACCGCCAGTCCTGTGACCCGACGCCGTTCGAGAAGGTGAAATAGGCCTTTCGGCACTATCTTCAGTCAGAGACCGTTTCGCCCCTTGCCAGGGGTGTGTGGCGGATGTATGGTCCTTGTCCCCATTGCCGGTGGGGCAGGATGGGGCAGCGAGCCCCCCAGTCGCACCGGTGAAAAAGGGTCGAGCCGCTGAAAAATACGGTTTGACATGGGAATTGGGGCGGAGTTATAAACCGCCTCCCCGCTGAGGTGGGGGATTTGGAAGCGGAAGTTTCCTTGCTGTTTGACAAGTGAATAGACAGGAAGGGATGCGCAGGCGGCGTCGGGTCGTATACACGGACCGACAAAGTTTGAGCATCTCGCCAATGCGTGAAATGTGAAGCTTTGAAGGCTCCGTTTCC
>CAJANL010000166.1 GCA_903941105.1 uncultured Rhodospirillaceae bacterium | reverse complement strand
CATGCCAAGAATGCGAAGGTGAATCCCCAGTATGCCGGCATGACCTACGCGCAGATAGCCGAGCAGGTGAAGGCGTTGCGGAAGGCCGGGAAGCGGGTGGAAGTGGTCAACGGCGTCACCCGCAACAAATATCTTCGGAACATTGGCACTTTGTTCGGGTAGAGACCGCAACGCGGTACCGTGCACGATACGGCTTGTTCGAATGCCGGCGATGATGATTAGTTCCTTGCCGCTATCTGCCGGAAGAAAATCTTCAATTAAGCGCACAAGCTGAATAGCAGTAACCAACAAGTCTTTTGTAATGTCTTCCGACAGCCCCCTGATCGCTTACTCCGATGTCCCATTAGGCTTGAGGCGACGTGGACGAGGTCCGGTTCCATCGATGCGCATTCCTTCCGCCGCCCTGCGTCGGCGGACATTTTGCCGGGCCATGTCGGCACCCTTGCGGGGGTTTTCGCGGCCGATGATGTCCCAGTATGGCGTTGGCTGATGCTCGGTTGCCAGCCCAAGAACGGTCTCGAAGGAAACGTGACGATAGTATCTACGGTTGTAGCGGAAAACGAATTCGTTGAGGTAGGCATCCATGTGCCCCGGACGGAATCCATGGAATGTGCCAAGGCCCCAGCGCTTCAGCAGCGCAAACACCATGTGTATCCAGCGGAGCGGAATATGGGCGGCCATGTTGCCGACAACACGGGGATCGTGCCGGTAGCCATCAAGGCCCTGGTAGGACGCATGACCGTCGCTGATCACGGTGGTCCCGGGCTTGACGTTCGCCCGGATGAACGCGTGAATGTGGACGGCCTCATTGCTTGGAATCACGGCAAGTCGGATACGGCCCGACAGGGTGTCGAGATATTTCCGGCCGAGAGCCCTTGGTTTCTGCGCCTTTCCCGTTGCCCTATCGATCACTTCGACGGCACCGATGACGATGATCTTGCCGGTCTTGAGCGGACTGTCGGCGGCATCCTCGGAGCGGAATGCGATTTCCGTCTGATCGATCTCGACCACGCCTTCCAACGGATCGCGGTTCGGATCGACCATGGACAGCCTCAGCTTTTGGGCCAGCAGCCATGCGCTGTTGTACGAGCCGAGCCCGAGTTGCTGCTGCAATTGACGAGCCGACATGCCGTTGGAATGCGTCGCCATCAGATGCGCCGCCCAGAACCACACCCTCAGCGGCAACTTGGTCCGGTGCATCATGGTCCCGGCTGTCACCGAGGTCTGTCCACCGCAGGCTCTGCACGCGTAAGTATTGGCGCGACTCGCCAGCAAGGCCGCATCTCCACTGCCGCATTTCGGGCAGACGAACCCATTCGGCCATCGCCGCTCGACGAGAAGCCGGGCGCAGCTTTCCTCGTCGGGGAACCACTCTTGGAACTCAAGAAGGGAGAGTTGCTTCGCCATCGCGGCGAACCATACCTCGGCCACCGTGCCTCCTCAAGGGTTAATGGGACATCGGAGTAAGCGATCGGCGCGTCGTCAACGACTTCACCACCCATCAGACCACCATGCCGGCGCATTTGAAGCGGCTGCTGCGCGCCGGCTACCTCTCCAGCTACACCTGCCCGATCCAGCACCGCAACACGTTCCAGGGCTTCCTGTTCCTCAACTCGTTCCAAACCGGCTACTTCACCCCCGACGTGTTGCGACGCCTGCGGCCCTATTGCGAGGTGGTCAGCCTGAACACGGTGATGGAGCTGGACTCCATCCGCATGATCCAGGAGGCGGTCAGCACCATCCATCAGGTCAGCCAGGCCCGCGACGAGGAAACCGGTGGCCACCTCGAACGGATGGCCCGCT
>CAJANL010000165.1 GCA_903941105.1 uncultured Rhodospirillaceae bacterium | reverse complement strand
GAGACGTTGAAAGGCGCCAAGACCGCCTCCCTCTCCCCCGGGTCGATGCCGCGTCCCGAGCCGGTGCTCGACGCGCTGGACCGCGAGATGGTGGCGGGGCGCAAGGCCAGTCTGCGCGAGGCTCCGGAGGCGAAGGCCAAGCTGATCGCCAGCCTGTCCGAAGGGGACTCGGTGCAGGTGACGGGAAAAGTGAAGGGGGAAAACTGGTACGCCGTCAACCGCAAGGGCCAAACCGCCTATGTGGTGACGGACACGCTGGAGGAACCAGCAACCTACAAGGAGCGCAAGGCTCGCGAGGTGCGGGCGGCGGCGGAAGAGGAGGGACTGCGCCAGCAGGCGGCAGCGGTGGCGGAGGAGGAGGAGCGGCAGCGCCAGCAACTCGCGGCATTGGCGGCGGCGGGACAGGAGCGGCAACGCCAGCAGGCTGCGGCGCGGTCGCCGGGCTCGGTATTCCGCGACTGCCCCGATTGCCCCGAGATGGTGGTGGTGCCGGCGGGGAGCTTCATGATGGGCTCGGATTCTGCGGAGCAGGACTGGGTTGTCTCCCAGGGCGGGGACCGCGACTGGGTGAAGAACGAGTCGCCACAACATCGGGTGACGATCAGTCGCTCGTTTGCGGTTGGGAAGTATGAGGTGACGCAAGAGGAGTGGCAGTCGGTAATGGGGGCCAATCCGAGCAAGTTCCAGGGTCTGCGCAATCCGGTCGAGCAGGTGAGTTGGGATGACGCGCAGGAATTCATCTGGCGGCTGAATGCGAAGGTGCGCAGCGTGGTGTCGGTTTCGACCATGGGCGATGGTCCGTATCGTCTGCTGACGGAAGCGGAATGGGAGTATGCGGCGCGGGCGGGGACGACGACCAAGTTTTCGTGGGGTGACAGCGTTAGGTCCGGCAATGCGGTGTGCAACGGCTGCGGCAGTTCGTGGGACAACAAGCAGACGGCTCGGGTGGGGAGCTTCCGGGCCAATGCCTTCGGGCTTTACGACATGCACGGCAATGTTCAGGAATGGGTGCAGGACTGCTTTGCCGATAGCTATGCGAATGCGCCATCGGACGGAAGTCCGATGATAAGCGCAAATGCCTGCTTTCGCGTTTACCGGGGCGGCTCCTGGGTCAGCAATCCGGGGCTCCTCCGCTCCGCCCTCCGCTACAGGTACACCCCGGGCAGCCGCAACTACGGTCTGGGATTCCGTCTCGCCAGGACGCTCCCCTAGGGGGAGCGTTGGGTCATGAATCCTAGCCTCTTTGCCTCTTGGGGGTTTCCAAAGGGGGCTTGCCCCCTTTATCCGGGTGGTGGTTGTGGTGAACGGCAAGCCCCGGCGCCAGGATGGCGGCACGTCGGACAGGCCCCGCCCTGGAAGCGCATTACCGCTTCCTGTTGTGGCTGGGGTGCCGACGGTCGAGCAGTTCCCCAAGAGCCAGGAGTTTCTCTTGGGGGACCGCTCCAGGCCACGGCACTTGATGTGCTGGACGGCTGATCGAAGCCACTTACAATCGTCGGCGCCAGCATCACCTTGCTGCCGCCAATCTGGGCATCGACAAGATGCGCTTGGGTGCCGCATTTCCGATTCTGCGCCCGGGGCATTCCCGTTCTTCCGACGGGCATCGATGCGGCTTGCCCGCCAGACGGTCGTTTGGCGGACAGCCATTTTGAG
>CAJANL010000164.1 GCA_903941105.1 uncultured Rhodospirillaceae bacterium | reverse complement strand
GCCTCCCCCCCACCTGCCTCCCCCCCACCTGCCTCCCCCCCACCTGCCTCCCCCCCGTCATCGGCCATCGCGGCGCCGCCGCCTTGGCGCCGGAGAACTCCCTGGCGTCCTTCGCCCGCGCCGCCGCCGAGGGCGCGGCCATGGTGGAGTTCGACGTGCGGCTGTCGGCCGATGGCCAGCCGGTCGTGTTCCACGACGAGACCCTGGAGCGCACCACCGCCGGTCGCGGCGCGGTCAAGGCCCATACCCTTTCCGAGCTGCGAGCCCTCGGCGTCGCCTCGTTGGACGAGGTGCTGGCGCTGTGCGGCGAGCTGGGGCTACGGCTCAACATCGAGGTCAAGCCCGACCGGGGCGACGAGTCCCTCACCGCCCGCCGCACCCTGGAGCGGACGCAAGCGGTGTGGCGCGGGCCGCCGCCGCTGGTCTCCAGCTTCTCGCGCCGCGCCCTGGCGGCGGCCGCGGCGGCCGCGCCCGAGTGGCGGCGCGGGCTGCTGGTGGCGCGGCTGCCGGCCGACTGGCGCCGGGCCGCGGAACGGCTGGGCTGCGTCGCCCTCCACGCCGACCATCGCCGGCTCGATGCCGCCTGCGTGGCGGAAATCCGCGACACCGGACTGGAGGTGCTGGCCTATACGGTCAATGATGCGGAGCGGGCGAAGCGCCTGTGGGACTGGGGGGTGGCGGCGGTCTTCAGCGACGATCCCGGTGGATTGCTGAGGAAAACCTGTCAAAAATCGTCGTGATGTTGCGATGGCTCTAGTGGAGCGACCCCCAGACGATTTATACATGAGCCCGCCAGACGCCATCGGTATGTGGCTCGTGATCCGTTTGGAGTAGATATCGCTTTGAAACCGCTCGATCCCATCGTCATTTCCGGTCGCGAGGTTCTCCCCCTGGTGGAGGGCGGCAAGGGCATCAACGTCTCCAACGGCGAAAGTTCGGGCGCCTGGGCGGCGGCCAGCGGCGTCGGCACCTTCTCGGGGGTCAACGCCGATAACTACGATGAACGCGGCAGGATCATTCCCATGACCTATGCCGGCAAGACCCGCACCGAACGCCACCACGAGCTGATCGCCTTCGGCATCAAGGGCGGCATCGCCCAGGCCCGCATCGCCCACGACATCTCCGGCGGCAAGGGCCGCCTGCACATGAACGTGCTGTGGGAGATGGGCGGCGCCGAGGAGATCCTGCACGGCGTGCTCGAAGGCTCCAAGGGCCTGGTGCACGGCATCACCTGTGGCGCCGGCATGCCCTACAAGGTGGCCGAGATCGCCGCCAAATACGGCGTCTACTACTACCCCATCGTCTCCTCGGCGCGCGCCTTCCGCGCCCTGTGGAAGCGCGCCTACAGCAAATACGGCGAGCTGCTGGGCGGCGTGGTCTACGAGGACCCCTGGCTGGCCGGCGGCCATAACGGCCTGTCCAACAGCGAGAACCCCGAGAAGCCCGAGCCGCCCTACAAGCGCGTCGTCGAGCTGCGCGCCACCATGCGCGAATGCGGCGCCGGCGAGGCGCCCATCTTCATGGCCGGCGGCGTGTGGTGGCTGAAGGAGTGGGAGGACTGGATCGGCAATCCCGAGCTCGGCCCCATCGCCTTCCAGTACGGCACCCGGCCGCTGCTGACGCAGGAAAGCCCCATCTCCGACGCCTGGAAGCAGCGCCTGCTGACCCTGAAGCCGGGCGACGTGCTGCTGCACCATTTCAGCCCCACCGGCTTCTACTCCTCGGCGGTGAAGAACGGCTTCATCGACGAGCTGTGCCAGCGGCTGGAGCATCAGATCCCCTATTCCAGCGAAGCGGTCGGCGATCACACCGCCGAACTGCCCATCGGCGCCCGCAAGCGCATCGTCTGGGTGACGCCGCACGACAAGGAGCGGGCCGAGGGCTGGGTCGCCCAAGGCTTCACCGACGCGCTGCGCACCCCCGATTCGACGCTGGTGTTCGTCACGCCGGCCAAGGCCGAGGAGATCCGCATCGATCAGGTGGACTGCATGGGCTGCCTGTCGCAGTGCATGTTCTCCAACTGGGCCTCCAACGAGGCCGGCACCACCGGCAAGAAGGCCGATCCGCGCAGCTTCTGCATCCAGAAGACGCTCCAGAACATCGGCCACGGCGGCGATGTGGAACACGAGCTGATGTTCGCCGGCCACAACGGCTATCGCTTCGGCCAGGACCCTTTTTACAAGAACGGCTTCATCCCGACGGTGCGCCAGCTGATCGACCGCATCGCGACGGGGGAGTAGGGGACGGGGGAGTAGGGATTGCGTTGAGGAGTGCGGGCGAGGAGCGCGGGCGCTCCGCCCGCTCTCCATTCATGCCGGACCCAATTCCGCCACAAATCCGGGGTAGAACCCCCTAGTCGTTGACGGCTTTCAGGACGGCGCGGGCTTCGCCTTCGTCGATCTGGTGGACGTCGGCGAGGTGGGTTTCCCAGGTCTCGACGAATTCCTCGACCGCCAGCGTCAGGCACTGATCCAGGCTTTTGCCGGTGTCGGCCGCAAGCGCCTCCAGGCGACTTTTCAGTTCGGGCGTGACCGTGACCGACAGGATTTCCATGAGTGCCTTCCTCGTGATGAGACCATTCAGTCTACAACCAATGCCACGCCGTTGCCAGTTCCGACAGCCCGCTCCGGCGTGCTAGAAGGCCACATGCCCCAAACACCTCCCCCTCCGCGCGGCGGCTCCCTGCGCATCGACCCCGCCGACCGCCTGCACACCAGCGACGGCAACGGCGGCGGCCCGCCATCCCGCGCACCGTCGAGGGTGCCGCCCAAGCCGCCGCGCGGCACGCCACGGCCGCCGGGCCGGCGCGGCGGCTCGTGGCCGAAGCGGCTGCTGGTCTGGGGCCTGACCGCCGCCATCTGGATCGGCATCGCAGTGGCCGGGCTGGTGGCGTGGTATGCCGTCGACCTGCCCGACATCGATCAGGTGACCGCCAGCACGCGGCGGCCCAGCGTGCAGTTCCACTCGGTTGAAGGCGAAGTGTTCGCCGCCTATGGCGACATCTACGGCGAACCGCTCGACCTCGACGCCATGTCGCCATTCATCCGCCAGGCGGTACTGGCCACCGAGGACCGCCGATTCTACAGCCATTTCGGCCTCGACGTCATCGGGCTGGGCCGCGCCCTGGTCGCCAATCTCCGGGCAGGCCACGTGGTGCAGGGCGGTTCCACCATCACCCAGCAGCTGGCCAAGAACCTGTTCCTCAAGCCCGACCGCACCCTGAAGCGCAAGGTGCAGGAACTGCTGATGGCGTTATGGCTGGAGAAGCGGTTCAGCAAGGACCAGTTGCTGACCCTCTACCTCAACCGGGTCTATCTCGGCTCGGGCACCTTCGGAGTGGATGCGGCGGCCAAGCGCTATTTCGACATTTCGGCCCGCAAGGTGAGCCTCTACCAGTCGGCGCTGATCGCCGGGCTGCTGAAGGCACCCAGCCGCTACAGCCCGCTCAACGACCCCGAGGCCTCGCGCCGGCGCACCTCGGACGTGTTGCAGAACATGGTCGCCGCCGGATTCGTCGACGCCCGGACCGCCGAGATCGCCGAGGTCACCGGCGCCGCCGCCCTGGTCAAGCGCCCGCTGCCGGCCGGCCGCTATTTCGCCGACTGGGTGATGAGCCGCCTGGGCGAATTCGGCGAGGTCGAGGGCCGCGACATCGTGGTCAAGACCACCCTCGACGTCGGCCTGCAACGCCGTGTCGAGGCCGAGATCCGCAAGGCCATGGAAGGCCCCGGCGCCAAGGCCAACGCCTCGCAGGGGGCGGCGGTGGTGATGTCGCCCGACGGCGCGGTGCGCGCCCTGGTGGGCGGCAAGGAATACGACGACAGCCAGTTCAACCGCGCCACCCAAGGGCTGCGGCAGCCCGGCTCGTCGTTCAAACCGCTGGTCTACCTCGCCGCCATGGAAAAGGGCTTCACCCCCGACGACGTGTTCGACGACGCACCGCTCAAGCGGGGCAACTGGACGCCCAGCAACTACAACGGCAAGTTCATCGGCCGCGTCACCCTGCGCCAGGCCCTGGCCGAGTCCATCAACACCGTGGCGGTGCGGCTGGTGGAGGAGGTCGGTCCCAACCGGGTCATCGCCCTGGCCCGCCGGCTGGGCATCACCTCGGACTTGCGCAACGACGCCACCCTGGCCCTGGGCACCAGCGAGGTCAGCCTGCTGGAGATGACCACCGCCTACGCCGCCCTGGCCAATGGCGGCCACGGCGTCACCGCCTATGCCGTGGCCGAAATCACCGATCCCGAGGGCCGCGTCCTGTTCAAGCGCCAGGGCGGCGGCTTCGGTCAGGTGATCAGTGCCACGGCGCTTCACCGCATGCACGACATGATGACGACGGTGATCGAGTCGGGCACCGGCAAGGCGGCCAGGCTAGACCGTCCCGCCGCCGGCAAAACCGGCACCACCCAGGACTACCGCGACGCCTGGTTCCTCGGCTTCACCGCCGACTATGTCGGCGGGGTGTGGATGGGCAACGACGACTACCGCATCGAGATGAAGAAGGTCACCGGCAGCGGCCTGCCGGCGCAAACGTGGAAGGGCATCATGGTGGCGGCCCATCGCGGCCTCGCCCCGCGTCCACTCAATACCCCGGCCACCCCGGCGGCCGAGGCGCCCTCGACCCTGGTGGACGGCGCCGGGGCGCTGGTGGAGGGGGCCGCCAAGGCCGGCGGCCAGGTGGTGCGCGGTATCGGCGACGCCATCGACGACCTGCTCAAGGGGCTGTTCGGGCGATAGCGGGGCACCTCCTCCGCCCCCCGGCCTCGCCATTTACCCGGCTGGGCCGGGCGAGGGTGTGCTTACTATACTGGCGCCCATGTCCACAAACGCATGGTTCTATACCCTGCTGCTGCTCGGCACGGCTTTTGAGATCTGGGGCGACCTGCTGTTCAAGCGCTGGGTGACGGACGGGCGGCACACCACGCTGGCCTGGGGCCTCGCCATCTACATGGTGGGAGCCGCCCTCTGGGCGGTATCACTTCGCTTCGGGCCGCTGGCCAAGGCGGCGGTGGTCTTCGCCGTCGCCAACACCCTGGCGCTGTCGCTGAGCGGACTGATACTGTTCGACGAGCGCCTGGGACTGGGCCACGTGCTGGGCATCGGCCTGGGCGTAC
Source organism: uncultured Rhodospirillaceae bacterium (assembly GCA_903941105.1). GTDB lineage: Bacteria > Pseudomonadota > Alphaproteobacteria > Rhodospirillales > Magnetospirillaceae > CAJANL01. Next base: position 98,449 of record CAJANL010000164.1, on the reverse strand, counting down.
TGTCGGTGGCGGTGCTGGAGACCGCGGATTAGGAGACCTCCCATGCGCAGCCCGATCGTGGGTCCCATCCTCGGCATGGACCATGCCGTCATCGCCGTCCGCGACCTGGAAGCGGCCGGCGCCACCTTCACCCGCCTGGGCTTCACCGTCACGCCGGCCGCCTACCACGCCGAATGGGGCACCGCCAACCGCTGCCTGATGTTCGCCGACGACTATGTCGAACTGATCGCCGCGGTCGGCGAAGGCGAAGTCGCCGGCCGGGTCGCGGCCTTCACCCGCGACCGCGAGGGGCTGATGGCGGTGGCCGTCGGCGTTGCCGATGCCGCCGCCGCCGTCGGCCGCCTGCGCTCGCGCGGGCTCGATGTCGAGGCGCCGCGCCCGCTGTCGCGGCTGGCGGGCGACCTGCCGGCCCGCTTCGAGGTGGCGATGCTGCCACCCGAGGCGACGCCGGGGATGCCGGCCTGGCTGTGCCGCCACCTGAGCCCCGAGGCGCTACGCCAGCCCGGCTGGCTGGACCACGCCAACGGCGCCCTCGGCATCGCCTCGGTGACGGCGGTGCTGGCCGATCCGCCGGCGGCGGTCGCCGCGTGGGAGCGGGTGTTCGGCGCCGCCTCGGCGACGCTGACCGACGAGATGGTGGCGGTGCACACCGGCCACGGCACGGTCTTCCTGACTCACCCCCAGGATCTTGACATGCTGCATCCCGCCGCCGACGAAGGTGAGCTGCCGGCGCCGCCGGCCCTGGTGGTGCTGTCGCTGACGGTGGCGGATACCGGCCACACCGCCCGGCTGCTCGATGCCGCCGACATCGAGTACGATCGCGATGTCGAGGGCACCCTCCGCATCCCGGCGGCGGCGGCGCACGGCGTATTGATCGAACTGGCGGCAAGCAAAGGGTAATACAGGGCAATCGGGTGAAGCCGACTGCCCTGAGGGGGGTAATACCACTTCGGTTGCACACGGCCACGTTCCCGTTTACGCTTGTCCCCATGCAGGACGACCTGAAGGCCCCGCAGCGCCAATCGGCAGGGTGGCGGTTGTTCGAGACCCTGGTCTCGCCAGCCACCTTCAGCACGCCGGCGCGTTATGCCATCGCGCTGGCATTGGTGGGTCTTGCCCTGGCGGTGCGGCTGTGGCTTGCCCCGCCCGAAGCCGGGCTGCCCTTCATCACCTTCTTCCCCGCCGCGGCGCTGGCCGCCATCGTCGGCGGCTTGGGGCCCGGGCTGCTGGCGGTTTTCATCTGCTCCGGGCTGGCGACGACGCTGTTCATGCCGCCCATCTTCGAGCCTAACTTCACCCTGTGGTCGGTGATCGTCTATGTGCTGGACGGCATCCTGGTGTGCGGCGCCATCGAGGCCATGCGCCGCTACCACGCCTTCTACAAGCAGGCCGCCGCCGATCTGGAGGAGGCCAGGCTCACCTCCGAAAACGCCAACCGGGCACTGAGGGACTCCAACGCCGAGCTGGAGCAGTTCGCCTACATCGCCTCGCACGATTTGCAGGAACCGCTGCGCATGGTGGTGAGCTACGGCCAGCTGCTGAAGCGGCGCTATTTCGACCGGCTGGACGGCGATGGCCACGACTTCGTCGATTTCATGGTGGAGGGCGCCACCCGCATGCAGCAGATGGTGGCCGAGTTGCTGGAATACTCGCGCATCGACCGCGACGGCGAGGTGCCGGAGTGGATCGACAGCGGCGAGACCATCGCCACCGTGCTTGCCAGCCTGGCCTTCGCCACCGAAGCCGCCCACGCCACCGTGTCCGTCGGCAAGACGCCGCGCATCCTCTTTCACCGCGCCCAGTTCATCCGGCTGATGCAGAATCTGGTCAGCAACGCCACCAAGTACCGCGATCCCGCCCGCCCCCTGGAGATCACCATCGCGGCCCGGCGCGATGATCGGCGGTGGGTGTTCTCGGTGTCCGACACCGGCATCGGCATCGAGCCGCAGTATTTCGCCCGCATCTTCATGATTTTCCAACGGTTGCACACGCGCGACAAGTACGAGGGCTCCGGCATCGGGCTGGCCATCTGCAAAAAGATCGTCGAACGCCAGGGCGGCTCCGTTTGGGTGCAGTCGCAACCGGACAAGGGCAGCACCTTCCTGTTCAGCGTGCCGATTACCAACGCGGACGAGGCGGCATCAGCGCCCATTGAGGGCGCGGCCAAGCGGGCGGATGCCCGCGCCCGGCGAGGGCAAACATAAGGAGTTAGAGTGTGATGCACATTTAACAGGCTGCGGAAAAACTCTTCCCACCATCCTTCATCTCGTCACCCCCGCGAAGGCGGGGGGTCCATGTTGGGGCAAGGACTGGCATTTGCCCCCATATGCTGTGCTGCCGGACGCACGGATTCCCGCCTTCGCGGGAATGACGAAAGGAAAGTTGAGTTTTTCCGCACCCTGTTAAGGCATCACACTCTAACGGGCCAGGATGAACCCGGCGATGATCGCCACCACCTCATCCTCCAGCCCCACGAAGCCATGCGGGGAGCGGGCCTCGCAGACCGCCGACTCCAGGGGGCTGCCGCCACTGACCACGCGGGCCTCCTTGCGGGGCGAGGCGGTGGCTTTTTCCATCAGGTCGGGGATATCGTCGGCCGGGGTCACCCAGCAAGAATCAGACCGATGCCCCACCACCAGCAGCGGCACCGTCAGGGTTTCCAGATCAAGGCCGAGCACGCCGCGATAGGGGATGGTCCAGCGTGGATTGGTCCGCGTGATGGTCGAGGCCAGCACCACGCCGTCGATCCGCGATCCCAGGCGGATGCCGGCACCGGCCGCCGACAGGGTGCCCATGCTGGTTCCGGCCAGCCATACCGGCAAGCCGGCCTGCTGCCGCAGCCAGTCGGCGACGCGGCCGAGATCGGTGGCGTGATCGGCCGACAGACGGAACTCGCTCGACATGCCGGCGGGCAAGTCCGAAGGCGCATTGACGGTGGCCACCAAAAGGCCCCGATCCGCCAGAATCCCGCGCGACCGCACCAGGAAATTGCCGCCGCGCCTCGGGTTGGCCGGCTGATCCTCCTGCATCTTCAGCAGGCCCTCGCCGCCGCTCAACAGGATGACGGCGGCGGCGGGCGGGACATCCGACTGGTTCAGATAGAAGCTGATATGGACACCGGGACGCGTTTCCAGCGCCACCACCCTTTGGCGCGGCTCGGCCGCCGCCACGGACGCGGCAAGCGCAAAGGAAACCACGAGGGTGGCAAACAGTCTCATCGCTTCGCGCCCCCATCTCAAGGACACCTCTTGACCCACCGCCACCCTGCCTTGTTTCATAGTGAGGCACCAGCGCTGGGAGCCAAATTTTGCGCCTGTTCTTCTTCGGCACCCTGATGGACCCCGAGGTCCGCGCCATCGTCATGGGCCGGCAATTGCCGGCCGATGCGGTCGAGCCCGCCGTGGTACAGGGCTTTCGCCGCGTCTTCGTCGCCGGGCGGCATTATCCCATGCTGCTGGCGCACGCCTCGGGCTGGGTCGACGGCACCCTGGTCAGCGGACTCGATGCCGAGACCGTCCACCGGTTGCAGGTCTACGAAGGTTGGGAGTACACCCTGACGCCGCTGCGGGTGCGCACCGCCTCGGGCCAGACAGTGCTGGCTCAGGTCTTCATGTGCCCGCCTCATGTGGCGGCCGACCGGCGGCCCTGGAAGCTGACCGAGTGGCAGCGCCGCCACAAGCGCGGCTTCCTGCCCAGGGCGGAACTGCTGATGCGGCGCCACGGTCAGCGCCCGGCCCTGGCCCCCCCGGTCAGTCGCAAGAAGCGATAATCTCTCCCGCCTTTGATGGCAGGATAGCGGCCTGCCTATGCCGCGCGCATGGCGGAGAGGAACGTCACCACTTCGCGGCGCAGCGCGTCGGCCTGGCCGGCCAATTCGCCGGCCGCCGCCAGCACTTCCCCGGCGGTGGTGCCGGCGGCATGGGCCGCCTCGCTGACCTCGACGATGTTGGTGGAGACCGTGGCGGTGCCCGAGGCCGCCTGCTCGATGTTACGGGCGATTTCCTGGGTCGCGGCGGTCTGCTGCTCCACCGCCACCGCCGACGAGGTTTCGTTCATGTCGCCGATGGTGCGGCCGATGCCGGCGATGGCGTCGGCGGCCAGACGGGCGGCGGCCTGCACCGCCTCGATCTGGGTGGAAATGTCGCCGGTGGCCCGCGCGGTCTGATTGGCGAGATTCTTGACCTCGTTGGCCACCACCGCGAAGCCCTTGCCGGCCTCACCGGCCCGCGCCGCCTCGATGGTGGCGTTGAGGGCGAGAAGATTGGTCTGGCTGGCGATATCGTTGATCAGCTGCACCACCTCGCCGATGCGCCCCGCCGCCTGGGTCAGGCCGCCGACGATGTCGCTGGTGCGCTCAGCTTCGTCCACCGCGGTGCGGGCGATGCGCGAGGACTGCTCGACCTGGCGAGCGATTTCACCCTCGGAGACATGCAACTGCTCGGTGGCGGCGGCCACCGTCTGAACGTTGACGGCGGCCAGCTCGGCCGCCTGGGCGACGGCCGAGGATTGCCGGCTGGTCTGCTCGGCGATGGCCGACATGGACTGACTGGTGGCCTGCATCTGGGTCGAGGCGGCGGTGACCGACTTGACCACCACCCCCACCTTGAGGTCGAAATCGGCGGCCAGACGCTCCATCTTCTGTTGACGGCCGAGGTGTCGCTCCTGCTCCGCCATCTTCTCGGCATTGAGGTTGGCCGCCGCCTCGACATGGTCACGAAACACCAGCAGACCGCGCGCCAGGGCGCCGATCTCGTCGCCGCGCTCGGTGTGGCGGATCTCGGTGGAGGGATCGTCGGCGGTCAGGCGGCCCAGCGCCGTGGTGACATCGCCCATCGGCCGGGTGATGCCACGGCCGACCACCGTGGCAATCAACCACACCAGCATCAGGATGACCAGCGCCGCGCCACCGAACAGCACGGCGCGCTCACGGAAGGCGGTATCGACGTCATCGATATAGATGCCGCTGCCGATCACCCAGCCCCAGCCGGCGGCGCCCTTGACGAAGGAGAGTTTGGGGATGGGACGCGAGTCCCCCGGCCGCGGCCACTGGTAGGTGACGAATCCTTCGCCACCCTCCTTGACCACCGCGTTGAAACGCTGGAAGACATAGGTGCCGTTGGGGTCCTTCATGTCGCCGACCCCGGTCCCCACCAGCTTGGCATTGGGATGGGCCAGCATGACGGAATCAGCCAGGCGGTGCACCCACAGGTACTCCACCTTATCGTAGCGCAGGGCAGTAATCTGGGACAGCGCCTGGGCCTGGGCCTGCTCGCGGCTCATGGCGCCCTGGCGTTCCTGTTCCTCGTACCAGGCCAGGATGCCGGCGCCGACGTCGACGATGTGGCGGGTCTTGATCTCGCGATCGAGCAACAGGTCACGGCTCATGGTGAACAGGCTGGCGGCGACCACCATGACGATGCCCACCAGCGCCGTGGCCACGATCAGCCACAGTCGAACTGCGATCCGCATACCCGCCCCCATATCCCCAGACTTCCCGTGGGGATACTGGTAGCGGAATACCGCTTTGTCAACGATACTGATCACATTCTAATATAATGAAAATTTCTTGGTGGGCAATGCCGCCTGATATGCTGTCGACCGACCGTGGCACCCTGGGAAAGGAACACAATGCTGACGTTGGACGATCTGGCCGATGTCGGGCGACTGGTCGCCATCGACGCCGAGACCACCGGCTTTCGCATTCCCACCGCCGCCGAGATCAAGAAGATGCCCAAGGGGCTGCGGCTGCCCGGCATCGTCATCGAGATCGGCTGCGTCGAGCTGCTGCGCGACGGCGACGGCTGGAAGACCGGCGCCAGCTGGGAAAAGCGCATCCAGCCCAACGGCCCCATCGCCAAGGCCTCCATGGCGGTGCACGGCATCAACCCCATGCAGTTGAAGGACGCGCCCTCCTTCCGCGACGTGCTCGACGAATTCGAGGAGTTCATCGGCCAGGACAAGCTGCTGGCCCACAGCGCCACCAACGAAATGGACTTCCTCAATTTCGAGTATGCCCGCGCCGGCCGCTGCGGCTTCGACGAGATGATCTTTTCCGCCAGCGATTTCGTCTGCACCCAGGAGCTGTCGCGCCAGTTCTTTCCGGGGGTGCCGGGCTCGCTGGACGTGCTGTGCGACCGGTTGTGGATCGACCGCTCGGATCGTTTTCAGCACCACGGCGCCCTGCTCGACGCCATCCTGACCACCGAGGCCTTCCTGAAGATGCAGGGCGGCTTCGTGCGGGATGACACCCGTTCCATCAGCTTCGGGGATGAATGAGGCGCCCTGCTAAAGCGTGATGCCCTAAATGTTCATCGCGCTTTAGCCTTTATGAATTCGCCCTCGCCGGGCGGGCACCTTCGTGCCCTTGGCCGCTCGCCCAATACTCGCAAGAGTGCCGCGTTTCATATTTCAGGCGCGGTGCTCTAACAGGCTGCGGAAATAGGCCAATTTTCCTTTCGTCATTCCCGCGAAGGCGGGAATCCATGCGTCCGGCAACACAGCATATGGGGGCAAATGCCAGTCCTTGCCCCAACATGGACCCCCGCCTTCGCGGGGGTGACGAGATGAAGGGCGGCGGGAAGAGCTCTTCCGCACCCTGTTAACGCCGGCGGAAACTCCGCTGGCGCATGCCGCCACCCGGGGGACTCTTCTCCCGCGCGCCCTCTTCCAGATGGAACTGCATGCTGCCGGTCAGGGTGTTGGCCTCGGCCAGCACCACGCTGAGCTTCTGGCCCAGCTGGAAGGTGCGACGGGTGCGCTTGCCCACCAGGCTGTGGCGGGCCTCGTCGTGGACGTAGAAGTCGTCCGGCAGGGTGCTGACCGGCACCAGGCCGTCGGCGCCGGTGTGGTCGAGGCTGATGAACAGGCCGAAGCGGGTGACGCCGGAGACCTTGGCGCCGAAGGTCGCCCCCACCCGGTCGGCGAGGAAGGCGGTGACGTAGCGATCCACCGCCTCGCGCTCGGCGGTGGCGGCGCGGCGCTCGGTGCCCGAGATGTGCTCGCCCCACTCGGGGAATTTAGGCAGGGCATCCGGGGGCAGGCCGCCCTGGCCCAGCTTGAGGCCGCTGACCAGGGCGCGGTGCACCAGCAGGTCGGCGTAGCGGCGGATGGGCGAGGTGAAATGGGCGTAGCGCGCCAGCCCAAGGCCGAAATGGCCGAGGTTCTCGGGGCTGTAGACCGCCTGCGCCTGACTGCGCAGCACCACGGCGTTGACCAATTCGGCGTTGGGGGTGTCGGCGACCTTTTCCAGGATGATGTTGAAATGGGCCGGCTTCAGCTGCTGGCCCTTGATCAGCTTGAGGTCGAGGCTGACGAGGAACTCGCGCAGGCCCTCCAGCTTCTCCTGGCTGGGCAGGTCGTGGACACGGTACATGCAGGGCTGGTGCACCTGCTCCAGGGTCTCGGCGGCGCAGACATTGGCCTGGATCATGAAGTCCTCGATCAGCCGGTGGCTGTCGAAGCGTTCGCGCTCGTTGATGCTGGTGACCCGGCCGGCCTCGTCGAGCATCACCTTACGCTCGGGGATGTCGAGTTCCAGCACGCCGCGTTCCTTGCGCGCCGCGAATAGCGCGGTCCAGGCACTGTAGAGCGGCTCGATGACGGGGGCCAGCAGCGGCCCGGTCAGGTCGTCGGGAACGCCGTCCCGGGCCGCCTGGACCTGGGTGTAGGTCAGCCGCGCCGCCGAGCGCATCATGGCGCGCAGGAAGCGATGCTTCAGCTTGTTGCCGACCTTGTCGAGCCAGAACTCGGCCACCAGGCAGGGGCGGTCCTCGTCGGGCTTCAGTGAGCACCAGCCGTTGGACAGCTCCTCGGGCAGCATGGGCACGACGCGGTCGGGGAAATAGACCGAGTTGCCGCGCTTGAAGGCCTCGCGGTCCAGCGCGTCATCGGGGCGCACGTACCACGACACGTCGGCGATGGCCACCAGGCAGTGCCAGCCGCCCGAGTTCCTGGGGTCGGGATCGGCCTCGGCCCACACCGCGTCGTCGAAGTCGCGGGCGTCCTCGCCGTCGATGGTGATCAGGGGCACCCGGCGCAGGTCGACGCGGTGCTCCATGGGGGCGGCGCCGCTGTGCTTCGCCTGATTCAGCGCCTCGTCGGGGAATTCGAACGGAATGTCGTTGGCGTGGATGGCCACCAGGCTGACCGAGCGCGGCGCGCCCAGCCGGCCCAGCCGCTCCTTCACCGAAGCCTGGCGCAGGCCGTAGAAGCGGCCGGGCAGGATGTCGGCCAGCACCAGCTCGCCGGCCTCGGCACCACCGGTCTCGCCCTTGGGCGCCACATAGTCGGCCTTTTCCTTGCGGCTGGTGGGGCGGATGCGACCCGAGCCGTCGGGATTGGGTTCGAAGACCCCCATGACGCGAGCGCGGGCGGCGCCGACGACGCGGATGGGGCGGGCCTCGTAGAGATCATCGCGAATCCGGCGCAGCTTGGCCAGCACCCGGTCGCCGACCCCCACCGCCGCCTCGCCGCTGCGGAACGGGGCGACGTAGATGCGCGGCGGCCGCCCTTCCTCCTCCCAGACCAGCGGCCGGGCGAGGAGTTCGCCGTCGGTGTCGGTGCCGGTGATCTCGACGATGGCCACCTCGGGCATGGCGCCGGGCCGCGAGAAGCGCCGCTTATGGCCGCGCTCGATGGACCCGGCGCCCTCCAGCTCCTTGAGCAGCGCCTTCAAGTGGATCTTGTCGTTGCCGTGCAGGTTGAAGGCGCGGGCCAGCTCGCGCTTGCCGACCCGGCCGGGCTGCGAGCGGATGAAGTCGAGGACCTCCTGGCGGGACGGCAGCGGGACGTGCTTGGCGGGTTTTTTCATGGCTTCAGAGGTCCTCGCCGAAATGGGTGCGCAGGGCCTCGATGCAGGCGGTGCGAAGTGCCGGAAGATCGTCCCGCGCCATCCACAGGCGTTCCGGTATGACACGGTCGTATTCATGCCGCAGGGGATTGCCGATACCGCGAATATCGGCCCACGGCAAGCCGGGGCATAGCCGCTCGGCGTCATCGGCCAACTTGATCGCAGCTTCGCTGATGATTTGAAAACAGCGTTCGACAGCGCGCTTGGTCTGTCGCTGTCGACCGAAGGTGGCCGCATCGGCGATATCGGCGGTGTACTCGTGAATTTCGTCGATTGCCGCAACGATGTCCCGGAGGCGCAGGCCGGGATTGCTAGAAGGCATCGACGCAGTCCCGACGCATTTCGGCCAATAGCCTCGGCTTCAGATCAGGATGACGTTCGGTCAGATCGATGGTGTCGTTCAGCAAGCTGGCCAAGTAATTTTCGATGGCCGCCATCTGAAACAACCCGATCCGCACGGCCGGATCGAACTCCACGGCGACGTCCACATCGGAGGAGTCGGTATCATCGCCGCGCGCCACCGAGCCGAAAATGCCGGCATGCACCACCCCGCGCCGACGCAACTCGTCGGCGTTGGCGCGCAGCACGGAAAGGGCATGATCCAACCTGGCCATGCCGCACTATATGCGAAGCCGCCGCGTTACACCAACCCCTCGGCCTCGGGCACCGGCAGGCGGTGGAGGCGGCTGGCGGCCACCAGGGTATTGCGCAGCAGGACGGCGATGGTCATGGGACCGACGCCGCCCGGCACCGGGGTGATGGCGCCGGCCACCTTGACCGCCTCGGCAAAGCAGACGTCGCCCACCAGCTTCTTGGCGCCGTCGGGCAGGGTGATGCGGTTGATGCCGACGTCGATGACGGTGGCGCCCGGCTTGATCCAGTCGCCACGGATCATCTCGGGCCGGCCCACCGCCGCCACCAGGATGTCGGCGCGGCGGCACTCGGCGGCGAGGTCGCGGGTCTGCGAGTGGGCGATGGTGACGGTGCAGTTCTCGCGCAGCAGCAACTGGACCATGGGCTTGCCGACGATGTTGCTGCGGCCGACCACGATGGCGTTCATGCCCTTCATGTCGCCGAGATGGTCCTTCAGCAGCATGGCGCAACCGAGCGGCGTGCACGGCACCATGGCCTGTCCGCCCGAAGCGAGGCGGCCGACATTGGTGGGATGGAAACCGTCGACGTCCTTGTCGGGACGGATGGTCTCGATCACCTTCTGGCTGTCGATATGGCGCGGCAACGGCAGCTGCACCAGGATGCCATGGACCTCGGGGTCGTCGTTGAGGCCCTCGATCAGGTTGAGCACATGATGCTCTGAGGCGTCGGCCGGCAGGGTATGCTCGAACGACTTCATCCCCACTTCGAGGGCACGCTTGTTCTTGGTGCGGACATAAACCTGGCTGGCCGGGTCCTCGCCCACCAGCACCACCGCGAGGCCGGGGGTAACGTGGTGCAGGTCGCGCATGTCGCGCACCTGCGCCTGGATGCGCTCGCGCAGGGTCGCCGAGAACAGGGTGCCGTCGATGATCTTGGCGTCAGTCATGGTGGGTTGCCATCCATTGCTCTAGGCGCTGCCGCAACTGATCGGCGTCGCCGGTGATGAGGAGAACCTTGCGCCGGTCGGTGGCGCCCTGGACGATGTCCATGCTGCTTTTCGGCACCCGCCACGCCTTGGCCAGCAGCTTGATCAGGGCGGCGTTGGCCTTGCCGTCCTCGGGCACGGCGGTCACCGACACCTTCAGCATCACCCCGCCGTCGGCCTCGGGCGCCAGGCCCTCGATGCGCTCCCGCGACGCCTTCGGCGTCAGACGCACCGAAACCCGCAGGCCCTGCGGCGAGACGGCGAAGGGTGATCCATCCACTATTGAACAGCCATGATCAGATTGGCCAAGACCATCTTGAGAAACATGATGATCAGCCACAGCGCGATGGGCGACAGGTCGACGGCACCGAAATCGGGCATCACCTGGCGGATACGCCACAGAACCGGCTCGGTCAGGCGAATCAGCACGTTGTCGATGGTGCGGACCGCCTGATTGTACGAGTTGATCACCCCGAAGGCCTTGAGCCAGCTGAAGATGATCATCCCAAGGACGATATACCAGTAGATCTCAAGGGCGTAGTAGATGACCGTAAGAAGGGGTACGAGGATGATGCTCATCGTCGGGCGCGCCCCGTGTGATTTTGTCCAAGGAAGGCGCAACCCTATCCGCACACGGCGGTTGGCGCAAGAAGGCTTGGCATCCCCAGGCGGTAACGATTAGAACGTTGGGACGAGTTTTCCCGGGCAGGGGGACAAGGGATGTACGTGGACGTGGATCTGAGGCCGCTTTCGGTGCTGGTCGTCGATGGCAGCCAGTATGCCCGGTCGCATCTGAAATCGGCGCTGCAGTCGTTCGGCATTCGCAACATCCAGGAATGCGCCGACGGTCCCGCCGCCATCGCCATCCTCAAGGAGGGCCACAGCGATCTGGTGCTGGTCGACCGCGACATCACCCCCATGGACGGCGTCGCCTTCACCCGCTTCGTGCGCACCGGCGGAATGGTCGGCCGCAACGACGTGCCCATCATCGTCATCGCCGCCGAGGCCGAAATGGCGCAGGTGATGGTGGCGCGCAACGCCGGCGTCACCGAATTCATGGTCCGCCCGTTCTCCACCGAGTCGCTGTATCGCCGACTGCGCGCCACGGTGGTGTCGCCGCGGCCGTTCGTCCGTGCCGCCGGCTATGTCGGCCCCTGCCGGCGCACGGTGGAGCGTGCCCTGCCCCAGGCCGGCGAGCGCCGCCACAGCGCGCCGCTGCCGCGCCCGGCGCCGCTGGTGCGGTCGCCCGGCGGCGGCACGCCGGCGCCACGGCCGCAAAAACCCGGCACCGCCGAGCGGACCAGCCGCAAGAAGTTCAAGGCCGGCGAAATCATCTTCGGCGAGGGCGCCCGCGGCGACGAGGCCTATGTGGTCGAGACCGGCCGCGTTGCCATCTACAAGACCGTCGACGGGCACAAGATGATCCTGGGCGAACTGGGTCCCAACGGCATCTTCGGCGAAATGGCGCTGATCGACGACGAACCGCGCATGGCCTCGGCCATGGCCGAAGACGAGACCACCTGCATCGTCATCCCCAAAAGCGTCATGAAGTCCCAGGTCGACCGCACCCCCGAACTGGTGATTCTGGTGCTCGACACCCTGCTCGACTACATCCGCCGCATGGGCCGCGATCTCGTCCAGGTGCGCGCGGTGCTGAACAAGGACAAACCCTGACTAATCGTCCGCCGCGAAGCGGTCGGGGTCCATGGGCTGCGGCTCATAGGGGGCGCCGGCCACCGCGGTCAGCGAGATCTCGGGCAGCTTGCCGAGGGCGCGGCTGGCGGTGGGCGAGACGTAACGGAAGTTCAGCGTCACCGGCAGCATGGACGCCTGCATGTCCTCGATGAAGATGCCGCAGCCGCGCGAATACTGGGTGCCGGTGGCGAATTCCAGGCGGTAAGTGCCCTCGGGAATGCCCATGGCGGCGATGTGATAGGTGGCCGGCACATAGAAGGCCATCACCGTGTTGCCGGTCAACGTCTTGAGCTTGACCAGCCCGTCGCGGCGGCCATCGTTGTGCACCAGCAGGCGATTGTCGCCCGAGACCCGCCGCGTCAGCACCTCGCCGGCCTGGGGCGTGGCGCCGCGGTTGGCGGCGCACCACTCGGTCTTGAAGCGCGACCCCGATCCGGCATAGAGCGCCCGGGTCTGGACATAGCCGCCCACCCCGGCGGCGGTGCGGATTTCGGTCCATTCGGGATTGTCGCCGCCGCCGGTCACCTCGACGGTGGCGAAGCGGTCGAGCAGGGTCAGCACCGGAGCGCCCTCCTGGGGGGCGGTGCGCACCTTGAGATCCTCCACCGCCACGTGGCGGATTTCGCCAATGCGGGCGGCCTTGACGGCGATGGCCGCCGATGTGGACACCGGCGTCTCCCAGGGCCGCAGCGCGATCATGGCGAACAGCCCCAGCACCGCCGGCAGCGCCAGCAACGGCAGCAACTGGGCGGCGAACACGCCGCCGCTGGGCCGCCAGCGATTCTTCAACCGGCGCCCGGTCTGCTGTGGCCCGGTCTGCTGCGAAATGACCGCCTGCAATTGCTCCAGTTGATTCCTCAGCGGCGGCTCGCGCGAGAAGCTCCCGGCCTGATCGGCCAGGGCGGCGGCGATCTCGTCATCGCCCTGGGCGAGGAAGGCATATGCCTGGCTGATCAACAACTGCGCATTCTCGCGCTCGGGCAGGCTGCCGCCCAACAGGTTGCGGATCAGGACGAAAGGCGTCAGCAGCAGCCCGGGCAGCGACCACCAGCCCATCGCCCAGGTGGCGGTGGAGGCGCGCACCGTGGCACGATCGGCGCAGGCCCGGCAAAAAATTCCCTGTACCCGAGTCATTCTTGCCCAGGCGATATTGCTGCGCACCTTGTGGACGACCACGTAACGCGGCTGGGCGGTGACGCGGCCGCAGTCGCTGCAGCAATAGGGCTGGCCGGCCATCGGGCCGAGTTCGGCTTCGCCGGTGGTGTCGTACTGGCTGCGGCTACCCATGTCCTTAAGCACGGCGTAGGCCTCCACAAGCCGGTGGAACTCTTCCCGGGCACGGCTCGAACCGTTGCGATCGGGATGAACATACTTCACCCGGGCGCGATAGGCGGCCTTGATCGTCGCCAGGTCGGCCCCCGGCGACAATCCCAGAATTGAATAATAACCCCTAGGGTCGGTGGTGATGATGTTCATGGCCGAACAATTTTGGCGAATCCCCGCCATCGTCAAGCAACGTCCGTGCCGCTAATCCCTTTGATACGACTGGACTCCCTCCCGGCGACGCCTTGGGGGCAAAGAGATAGCCCATCCTACACCGAGATCCGGGTTGCCGCGGTATCGGCCGGCGGCAGGTCGACGAAGCGGCCGGCCTGGAAGACCACCGTACCCGTAGTGCCGGTGAGCTGGCCGCTCTCGGCGAAGATGCCGCCGATGTCACGGCGCATCGCCTCGGAGAATGGCTCATAGGTGCGCACGATGAGGTCGAAGCGCTTGCTCTCCCGCGTCACCAGCCCGTCCAGCTGGACGCGGCCCAGGCGGGTCATCCCCACATCGAGGATGAAACGCTGTTCCTGGCCCTTCCTGCCGCCGCCCTTGCCGTCCTCGTCCACCTCCTCGGGCGGCCGGCGGACATAGAGGCGGATGGGGTCGATCTCGGCGCCGTTCATCAGCGGCATGGTGTAGGCCCGCCACTCGCCCCCCCCCACCGGGCGCCCCGAATCGGCGGCCAACTCACCCAGGTCCTTGCGCAGCCGGTCCACCAGATCGCGGCGGCCCGAGCGTTCCAGCCCCCGCACCGCGCCGTCACCCAACACCTGACGCAACTCACCGCTGCGCATCGCCCCCGAGAACAGCGCCAGACCGGCGGCCAGTCGCGGCCCCATCTGGGGAAAGCCGCGCAGGGCCTGCTCGAATTCACGGGGATCGGCGGCGGCCAGCGTGGTGGCGGCGTCGGTCAGGGCCGGCCAACCCTGCGGCCCCAGGCCGGCGGGCGCCGGGGACGGTGCCGCCATGGCCGGCGGCACCGGCTTGCCCACCACCTCGAACGCCACTCCCGCCCCCGGCGGCAGCGGCGCGGCGGTGGGCAGCGACAGCAGCCCGGCAGGCGTCTGGACGATGGCGTTGCCGCCAACCGGATGGGCGACCACCTGACCGGACAGCCGCACCGGCGCCGCCGCGGGGGGCAGTGCAGGGGCGGCAACGGGGATTTCGGCCGGCTGCGGCTCCGGCTCCGGCAGGCCGGCCGTGGCCGCCACCGTCCTGACCGGCGCGGCAGGGGGGGGCGTGACGGCGGTGCCCGGCTGCGGCGGTTGCGCCACCGGCTGCGGCGCGGCTGCGACCTGCGGCAGTGGCTCGCCCGGGGCGGAGATGGCGGCGATACGCAGGGTCAGGGTGGTGCCCGGCGCCAGCTCGGCGAGCCCGGCGGGGAGCGGCGGCCCGCCCGGCCCGGGTGCCGTCGCCCCGGCAGGCGGTACGCCACCACCCGGGGCCGGCGCCATGGCCACCTGGCCGGGCGGGCCGGCGGGACGCAACACCGTCGCCACCATGCCGCCCATGGCCTGGCCTCCCACCCCTGGCGCCTCGGGTGCCAACAGCGCGCCGGGGGTCTGTCCGGCCACGGTGGCGCCGGGGAGGGCCGGGGACGGAGCGACCCCGGCTGCCGGCTGGCCCAGGGCGGCCATCAGGGTGGCGGCGGTACCGGCGGGGGGCAGCAGCGGCGACAGGGTGCCGCCGGCCGGCACCACCGGGCGGCCGTTGATGGCCAGCAGCTTGAAGGCGGCATTGCCGTTGAGGGTGGTCAGTTGCAGCATCAACTGCGAATCGGGCGGCAGCTTCAGGCCGGGCGGCAGCTTGAGGGTGAGCGTGCCGGCCTCGGTGACGAGCTTGACGACACCACGGGCGGCCGCGGCCTGGACCACCGCGCCGAGCATCGCCCCCGACGGCAGCCCGGCAAGCTTTTCCGGCGACTCGGCCGACACCACCGTCAGCGCCGCCGCCATCGCCGGGGGCGGTGGGGCCGGAACGGGCGGCGAGGGCGGAATGCCGGCGGTCATGGTGCGGCTGCCACCCTTCACCGCCCCCGCAGGCGTTCGACAAGGGCCTCGACGTCGGCGGCGGCTTCCGAGTTGGGGGAGCGCATCAGGATCGGCGTCTGGTTGCGGATGGCTTCCCGCACCTTGAGGTCGCGCCGGATCACCCCGGCCAGCGGCGGCGAGATCTTGAGGAAGCCTTCGCAGGCCTTCAGCAGGGTGTTGTAGATGCGCTCGCCCTCGCGGGTCGAGTTGGCCATGTTGACCACGATACGTATGTCGCCCCCCGGCCGCTCCATATGGGTGACCTTGATGAAGGCGTAGGCGTCGGTCAGCGAGGTGGGCTCGTCGGTGGTCACCACCATGATGGTGCCGGCCGACTGGCTGAACTGGCGGGCAGTCTTCTCGACGCCGGCTCCCAGGTCCACCACCACCCGGTCGTAGCCACCGGCCAGCAGCAGCAGGTCCTCGGACAGCATCTGCAACCGCGACAACGGGATGTTGGCCAGGGTGCCCGAGCCGGATCGCCCGGCGATGATGTCGAATCCGCCGGCCGGAAAGGGGGTCAGAGCCTGATTGAGGGTCAGCCGCCCCGCCACCACGCTGCCCAGGTCGGTCTTGGGCATCAGGCCCAGCTGGATGTCCACATTGGCGAGGCCCAGGTCGCCGTCCACCAGCAGCACCCGCTGCGAGGACCGCGCCAGGGCATGGCTCAGGGTGATGGCGAACCAGGTCTTGCCGACACCGCCCTTGCCCGAGGCGACCGCAATGACGTTGCGTCCCTTGACCCGTTGCACGGGTTGCGGCGCGAGCGTGGGGACTTCGGTCGTTGTCATGATACGGGTGCCTCGGTCCAATGGGTTTGATTGACTGGCGCGGCGGGCGGCTGCGGAATCATCAGCCGGGCCAAGGAGACCGCGGATATTGGCGAAATTCCGGATGCCACATGCGGGCTGGCGGAAACGTCGCACAAAGCGAGCTGGCCGGCGTCGGCCGCCGCCAGCATGCCACCCAACCGCCGGGTGGTGTCGAGCCGGGTGACGAACAGCCGGGTGGCACCGACGGCGGCGAAGGCCTCGCCCATTTCGGCCGCCTCGGTGGGATCGCCGCCGGCGGCCATGACCAGGATGGGCTCGACGTCGGCGGCGTCGATCAGGGCCTGCAGGTATTCCATGTCGCTGGCCTTGAACGGGTTCAGCCCCGGCGAGTCGATGACGGTCAGGTCGAACAGCCCGGTGGCGCCCTCCACCGCCTTGCGCAGGGAATCGGGGCCGCGCGCCCGCACCAGATCGATCTCCAGGATACGGGTGAAGGCGCTCAGCTGCTCGACGGCGCCGGCCCGTATGTTGTCGCAGGTGATGACGCCGACATGGCGCTGCTTCAGCACCGAGCGCGCCGCCAGCTTGGCCACCGCCACGCTCTTGCCCGAGCCCGGCGGCCCCACCAGCATCAGCGGCCGCATGGCCGAGTGCTCCGGCAGGTGGGCGAAGGCGAAGCCGGCCTCCAACGCCGCGGCGCAGGCCAGGGTGGCATTGGCGATTTCCGAGGTCCGGGCGGCGTTGACCAGGCGCTCGGCCAGGCGCTGCGGCACGCCATGCAGGGCCAGCGCATCCTTGATGGACTCGGCCACCGAGGCGTTGCCACCCTCGCCCAGCATCTCGGCCACCGCGAAGTCGGCATCGGCCGCTTCCAGGGCGGCGGTGATGCGCACCCCCTTGGCGCCGGCGGCGCGCTGGGTCGAGACGATGATGGCATCGTCGCCCAGCTCCAGGCGGACCATCTCCATGGCCTCGGCCATGGTTGCCCCGGTGAAGGATTTCAGACGCATGGGTTAATTCTCGTCATCATATCTGCCCCAGCGTCTTGATGCGGGCCTTCGGGTGGATTTCGGACTGGCTCATCACCACGGTGACCGGCCGGAAGCGCTCGACGATGGACCGCACATAGGGCCGCGCCATGGGGCTGGTGAGCAGCACCGGCGTCTCGCCCTGCATGGCGAAGCGCTCGAAGGTCTGGCGGACGCGGTTGATGAAGTCCTGCAACTGCGATGGCGCCATGGAGATCTGCTTCTCCTCGCCCTGGCCCACCAGCGATTCGGCGAAGGCCTGCTCCCATTCCGGCGACAGGGTGATCAGCGGGATGAAACCCTGCGGCCCGGTGTTGGAATCGGAAATCTGCCGCGCCAGCCGGGCGCGGACATGCTCGGTGATCAGGGTGACGTTGCGGGTATGGCTACAGGCCTCGGCGACGCCTTCGAGGATGGTCGGCATGTCGCGGGCCGAGACCCGCTCGGCCAGCAGGTTCTGGATCACCCGCTGCAGGCCGCCGACGGTGATCTGGGTGGGAATCAGCTCAGCCACCAGCTTCTGGTGTTCCTTGTCGAGCTCGTCCAGCAGCTTCTGGGTCTCCGAGTGCGACAGCAACTCGGGCATGTTTTCCTTGATCAGCTCGGTCAGGTGGGTGGTGATGACGGTGGGCGGGTCGACCACCGTGTAGCCGCGGAACAGCGCCTCTTCGCGGTTGGTGGGATCGATCCACATGGCCGGCAGGCCGAAGGTCGGCTCCTTGGTCTTCTCGCCGGGCAGGGTGATGTCCTCGCCGCGCGGGTCCATGATCAGCAGCATGGCGGGCCTGAGTTCGCCGCGCCCCGACTCGACCTCCTTGATGAACACCACATAGGTGTTGGCGGGCAGCTGCATGTTGTCCTGGATGCGCACGCTGGGCATGATGAAGCCCATCTCGCCGGCGATGGCGCGGCGCAGCGACTTGATCTGGTCGGTCAGCTTCTGGCCGCGCGGATTGTTGATCAGCTGCAGCAGGCCGTAGCCCAGTTCGAGGCGGACATGGTCGATCCGCAGTGCGGTGGAGATCGGCTCCTCGGCCACCGGGGCGGTCTGCTTGGCCTTCTCCTCGGCCTCGACCTGGGTGCGCTCGGCCTCGGCGCGCTGGTTGCGGTCAAGCATGATGGCGGCGGCGCCCATGCTGATGCCCAGCACGGCGAAGGGCAGAAACGGCATGCCGGGCACCACCGCCATCAGCGCCATCAGGGCCGCCGACATGCCCAGCGCGCGGGGATAGCCGGCCAGCTGGCCGAACAGGGCGCGATCCACCGCACCCTGCACGCCGGCCTTGGTCACCAGCATGCCGGCCGCCACCGAGACGATCAGCGCCGGCACCTGGGTGACCAGTCCTTCACCCACCGTCAGCTTGGTGTAGTAATCGGCGGCCACCCCGAAGGTAAGGCCGTTCTGGGCCATGCCGATGATCATGCCGCCGATGATATTGATCATGGTGATCAGCAGGCCGGCCACCGCGTCGCCGCGCACGAACTTGGAGGCGCCGTCCATGGCGCCGAAGAAGCTGGATTCCTGTTCGAGTTCCGAACGGCGCTTGCGGGCGGTGGGCTCGTCGCACAGGCCGGCCGACAGGTCGGCGTCGATGGCCATCTGCTTGCCCGGCATGGCGTCCAGGGTGAAGCGGGCCGCCACCTCGGCGATACGGGTCGAGCCCTTGGTGATGACCACGAAGTTGACGATCACCAGGATGGCGAAGACGATGATGCCGATGACGAAGTTGCCGCTCATGATGAAGCTGGCGAAGGCGGCGATCACCTTGCCGGCACCCTCGACGCCCTCGTGGCCGTGCGACAGGATCAGGCGGGTCGAGGACAGGTTGAGCGACAGCCGGATCAGGGTGGCCATCAGCAGCACGGTGGGGAACGAACTGAACTGCAACGGCTTCTCGATGAACACCGAGACCATCAGGATCAGCACGGCGAAGGTCAGCGACAGCGCCAGGCCGACGTCCAGCAGCCACGGCGGCAGCGGCAGGATCAGCGCCGACAGGATCACCACCACGCCGACCGCCAGCGCCACATCGCCGCGCTGCAGCGAGACCATGAAGCGGTCCCAGGTGATCTTCATCACGGCGGAGCCGTCGCCGCCGCCCTGCGGTGCGTCAGCCATGCCGGGGCCTTTTCTCCGAGGTCACGGAACGATCCCTTCTCACATCGCCGCCCGGTCGATTTCGCCACCGGCCGGCGGCGGCACCGGCATGCCCTCGTCGGTGTACTGCTTCAGCTTGTTCCGCAGCGTGCGGATGGAAATGCCGAGGATGGTGGCGGCGTGGGTGCGGTTGCCCAGGCAGTGGCTGAGGGTGTCGATGATCAGGTCGCGCTCGACCTCGGCCACCGTCTTGCCCACCAGGCCGCCACGGGCGCCTCCGGCCATCACCGAGGCCGCCGCCGAGGCGGCCTGCGCCACCAGCGGGTCGGGATTGGTGCCGATCGGCGCGCCGGTGAGGATGATCGCCTCCGGCCCGATCTCGGAGCCCGAGGCCAGCAGCACGGCGCGATGCATGGTGTTTTCCAGCTCGCGCACATTGCCGCGCCAGACGTGGCGGGTCAGCATCTGGCGGGTCTCGGCGGCCAGCGGACGGGTCGGCATGCCGTTGGAGTCCGAGTACTTCTTGATGAAATGCTCGGAGAGCACCGCGATGTCGAGCGGCCGTTCGCGCAGCGCCGGCAGTGCCACGGTGACGACGTTGAGGCGGTAATAGAGATCCTCGCGGAAGGTGCCCTTGCGGATCTCGTCCTCCATGTTGCGGTTGGAGGTGGCGAGGATGCGCACGTCGACCTTGACCGGCTGGTTGCCGCCCACCCGGTCGATTTCCTTTTCCTGGATGGCGCGCAGCAGCTTGGACTGCAGCCGCACGTCCATCTCGGAGATTTCGTCCAGCAGCAGGGTGCCGCCGGCGGCCTCCTCGAACGTGCCGATGCGGCGGGCGACGGCGCCGGTGAAGGCGCCCTTCTCATGGCCGAACAGCTCGGATTCCAGCAGGTTCTCGGGGATGGCGGCGCAGTTGACGGCAACGAAGCGCTTGTCGGCGCGGCGGCTCTTGCGATGGATGAAGCGGGCCATCAGCTCCTTGCCGGTGCCCGACTCGCCGGTGATCATGATCGAGGCGTCCGACCCCGCCACCTGCTCGGCCATCTTCAGCGACTGCGCCATGCGCGGGTCCTTGAAGACGATGCTGTGGCTCTCGGCGGTGACGGCGGCCAGCACGGCGGCGATCAGCTCGGCATCCGGCGGCAGCGGGATATATTCCTTGGCGCCGGCCTTGATGGCGCGCACCGCCGCCGAGGCGTCCGAGGCAATGCCGCAGGCGATCACCGGCAGGACGATGCGTTCGGCCTCCAGCCGCTCGATGAAGGTCTTGATGTCGCGGCGGACGTCGATCATCACCAGGTCGGCGCCTTGCGTGCGCAGAACGTCCATCCCGCTGTCGACGTCTTCGCACACCCGCACCTTGGCGCCGCGCGCCATGGCGATCTGGCTCGCCGCCCCGATCTGCCCGTCCATCGAGCCGATGATCAGAAGTCGCATGTCGTCCCTCTCAGCCGCGATCGGTCTTGATGATTTCCGTCATGGTCACGCCCAGGCGGTCTTCCACCACCACCACCTCGCCGCGCGCCACCAGGCGATTGTTGACATAGATGTCGATGGCCTCGCCGACCTTGCGGTCCAGTTCGACCACCGCGCCGCGGCCCAGCTTGAGCAGCTGGTTGACCTGCATGGTCGACTTGCCCAGCACCGCCGAGACCTGGACCGGGATATCGTAGACCGCTTCGAGGTCGCGCGCCGAACGCGGCATGTCGGGGACATCGCCACGACCATCGTCGCCCTCGGTCTTGAAGTCGGTCAGATCGAAATCACCCATGTCGTCCTCCAACGGCCGCTAAGAGCCGGATAATGTTCATTCGCCGGCCGGGTGGTCCGGCGGGGCCAGCGATCGCTCGACGGCGTCCTCGACATCGCGCACCAGCCGCGCCTGATCGCGCTCGGCGCCGCCATCGGTCCACTCGACCCGGCAATCGCCGGGCGACAGCCGAGCATCGGCCTGCACCACCACCCGCCCCTGGAAGCCCTGATCGGCGGCGATGGCTTCGAGCCGGTCGCGGATGGGGTCGGTCAAATCGGCGGATACACGCACGACAATGCGGGGCTCGTCCAGCACATGGCCGATGCACTCCTCGACCACGCGCGCCACCTCCTCGAAAGCGTATTTCTCGCAGGCGCCGGGCAGCACCTTCTTCAGCACCGCCATGGCCACCCGCACCGCGGTGCGGACATGGACGTCGCCAAGCTCCTCCTGCTGCGCCTTCAGGATTTCGACGCCGCCGGCGATGCCGGCCATGGCCGAGGCCAGCATGCGCTCGGACATATCGGCCGCCTCGGCCAGCCCGGCCTGACGGCCCTCCTCGAAGGCGGACTCACGGGCGAGCTGCAGCTCCTCCTCGCTGAAGGTGGGGGGCGGCGGCAAATCCTCGGCCGCGACGAGCGGCTCATTCTCGTCGTCGTCCAGTGCGGCAGCCACGGCGGCAGCGGCATGGGCGGCCGACGGCGGGCCGAAATCGACATCGAACATGTACTTGCGCATCGCCGCGCCGTCGTTGCCCATCTTGTCCTTGTTTCCCATCAGTGCACCGACTCGTCCTCTTCACGGCCCCCGGCGATGACAACCCCAATCACGCTCCCTGGCCCAATCACGCTTCCTGGCCGAATCAGGCTTCCTGATAGAGCCAGTTGCGAATGATGGACAGCGCCTCTTCCGGATGCTTGTCGACGATCTCGCCGATCTTGCGGATGGACGAGGCCTTGACCCGGCCTTCCACCTTGTCGATGTCGATGAGCTCGTCGGCGATGACCTCCTCCTCGCCGCCCAGGGCCGGGGCGGCCATGCCGCCGGCGCCCGGGCCGGTAAGCTGCGGCACGCCGGCGCCCTCGGCGGTGAGCAGGCGGCGGCCGTCGGGACCGACCTGTCCCTGCATGGACTCGATGGCGCGGCTGATCAGCGGGCGGAGCACCAGCAGCAGGAACAGGATGGCGACGATGGACAGGCCCAGGTTGGAGGCGACCTTCTCGACGAAGTCGCGACGCATGCCGAAGATGAATTCACCCGGCTCCTCGGCGTCGGACAGCTCCTCGCCCTTGTAGAACGACATGGAGACCACCTTGACCTGATCGTCGCGGTCCTTGGTGAAGCCGATGGCCGACTTGACCAGGGCCTCCAGCTGGGCGATCTCCTCGGGGGTGCGGTCGCGGTAGCTCTGCTTGCCGTCGGACTGCTTCTCGCGCACCCCGTCCACCAGCACCGCCACCGAGATCTTGCGGACCTCGCCGCTCTCGCGCACCGTGTTCCGGGTCTTCTTCGAGATCTCGTAGTTGATGGTTTCCTGGCTCTTGGACGCCTTGGACGAGGTCTTGACGTTGCCCGACGAACCGGCGGAGGGATCGGGCAGGTTCTGCTGCACGGTGACCGGGGTCGGCTCGGAGTCCTGGCTCTGGTCGGTCTCGCTGATGGTGACCTGCGAACGCACCACCTTGGTCTCGGGGTCGTAGGTCTCCTCGGTGGTGACGGCGCGGCTCATGTCCATGTCGATGGAGACCTCGGCGCGGACGCGGCCCGGCCCGAGCGAGCGCTCGATCATGTCCTCGATGGTGCGGGCCAGCTTGCCCTCGTGGTTGAGGCGGGATTCCTCGGCGGTCTGCGAGATGAACTCCTGGCTGTTCTCGAAGCCGCGCGCCAGCAGGGTGCCCTTGTCGTCGACGATGGAGATGCGCGACGGCTTCATCTTGGGCACGGCGGCGGCGATCAGGTGCTGGATGGCCAGCGATTGGCTCTTTTCCAGGCGCTGGCTGCCGGCCATCTTGAGGATGACCGAAGCCGAGGGGTCATTGGCCTCGCGCGAGAAGGCCTCGCGCTTGGGCAGCACCAGATGGACGCGGGCCGACTTGATCTTTTCGATGGAGCGGATGGTGCGGGCCAGTTCGCCTTCCAGCGCGCGCACCAGATTGATGTTCTGCTGGAAGCTGGTGGTGCCGAGCGCGTCCTGCTTGTCGAACAGCTCGTAGCCGGCCATGCGGCCGCCGGTGGGCAGCGCCTGTTCCGCCATGCGCACCCGAAGTTCGAGCTTGCGGTCCTTCGGCACCCAGATTTCGGTGCCGTCCTTGCGAAGTTCGTAGGGAATCTTCTCGGTGGTCAGCTTCTCGATGATCTGCTTGGAATCGCCCAGGTCGAGGTCGCCATAGAGCAGTTCAAGCTGCGGCGCCGCCACCCGGCTCATCAGGTAGATGAAGAAGCCGAGGATACTGACACCGACGCCGGCGATGGCGGCCAGTCGCATGGGCCCCAGGCCACGCAGCATCTGAAGGAATGCGTTCACGTCGTCTCCATCGGCCGTGGCGCCGCACCCCGGTGGGGTCGGCCTCTTCCAACGAAGTCAGCCTATATCCTCACGATAAAGAGATAGTTAACGACCCGGCAAGTTTTGCCGGGTGGGGAGGGGAAGGACGGGGGCGGTGACGGGGGACAAGTGCACTGTTCAGGTAACCCACGTAACCGTTGGCCGGAATGTCGATCGAAAGCCCCTGCTACGGGCGCTTGCGCCCCCCATACGAGAGCATGAAGAGCATGCAATTGACCGCGCCCAACGGTCACAATAGCCTCCAGCTGCTTTCCGCCAAGGGAGTGGAACGGTTCTATTTTGCCCGCCACTGGCGGGGTGTGGGGGGGATGGCTGGGGCGGCAACAATAACCAATTCGGATGGCGACAATGAACCGCCGGCACCCGTGGTGTTGCCCGGCGGCGTCCATGTCCGTCTGGCGCGCGACGAAGCCGACCTGCGGGCCATGGTCGAGCTCGGCCGCGTGCTGCATGCCGAGAGCCGCTATCGCGACCTGCCGG
Organism: uncultured Rhodospirillaceae bacterium; assembly: GCA_903941105.1. GTDB lineage: Bacteria > Pseudomonadota > Alphaproteobacteria > Rhodospirillales > Magnetospirillaceae > CAJANL01. The sequence goes on along the minus strand of CAJANL010000164.1, from coordinate 74,270 downwards.
TGGACGAGGCCCGCATGCTGGCCGGAATTCCGGTGAATTCCGGTGACAGAATTCCGGTGACGACAAATTCCGGTGACAAAATTCCGGTGACAGTCCACTAATTAACGCCACCCCCCTTTGTCTGACTGTCCGTCCTTGTGGTTACGGTGACATGGTTACGGTGACAGTGCACTGGTTACGGTGACAGTGCACTAATTAGCCCAAACGCCATCGCCCTTTGTCTGACTTTCCGTCCTCGACTTTGGTCCCGGCTTTGCGGGTTTGAGGGAGCGGTGGGTGAGGGCTTCGAGCTCGGCAAGAAAGGTGTCGCCGCCGAGGGGGCGTCCGATGGTTTCGGCCCGGCGCAGGCGGGCGAGTGCTGCCGGGTCGGGCGGGGTCTCGATGAAGGCTCCGAAGTCCGGGATGCGGGCATGGATGGGAGCTATGGCGGTGATGCCGTCGTCGCGCCCGGCGAGGTGGGCGTGGACGCTGGACCAGGCCCAATCCTGCGGGCGCGCGACCAGTCCGGCGCGCACGGGGTTGAACGCGACATAGCGAACGGCTACCTCAAGGTGCGGCTCGTCCATGACCACGGCGCCGAAACGGCCCTGCCAGAAGTGGCCGGTGCGGTTCAGGCGGGCATGGACGTGGCCGGCATAGCGGCGATGCACCGGGGCCAAAGCGCGGCGCAGTCCGTCGGTGTCCGAGGGCACCAAGATCAGGTGGACGTGATTAGGCATCAACACCCACGCCCACACATCGACAGCGGCGGCGCGGCAAGACTCTGCCAGGAGGGCGCGGTAGAGGGCATAGTCCGCGTCGCAGAAAAACACTTGCGCGCGGCCATTGCCACGCTGGGTGACGTGATGCGGCAGGCCGGGGATGACGAGGCGGGCAAGGCGGCTCATGCATCATCCTCCGCCATCGACCGCTCCGTGTCAATCAGTGCACTGTCACCGTTATTTCGTTATTGAATCAGTGCACTGTCACCGTTATTTGTCACCGGCATTTCGCGACAGCTTGCGTGCCGATCCATCCATGATAAAGTCGATAACCCTTATGGCGGGTTGAGTAGCCAACGGGGGCGGAGGGGCCAGTGCAGTCGAGCGAATGTGAGGTCCGGCTAACGGAAAGCGTGGCGGCATGCTGATCGCCTGGGCGCTGGTGGCACTGCTGCTGCTGGCCCTGTTCGGGCTGCTGGCCGGACGTTGGCGCTCGGTCCACGCCGTGGTCTACAGCGGCGCCTTCATCGCCTGCATCCTGCTGCTGCTCAGTGGCCTCCACCACCTGGGCGGTCCCGCCGGGGCCGAGCCGGCACTGGTGCTGCCCTTCGGCCTGCCCTGGGTGCAGGCGCATTTCCGCCTCGACAACCTGTCCGCCCTGTTCATGGTGGTGGTGAACCTGTCGGGCGCGGCCTGTTCCGCCTTCGGCATCGGCTATTCCGCGCATCTTCCGTCACCACGGCGGGTGACGCCGTTCTTCCCGCTGTTTCTGTTCGGCATGAACTCGGTGCTGCTGGCCGACGACGCCTTCATGTTCCTGGTGGCCTGGGAATTCATGTCGCTGGCCTCGTGGCTGCTGGTGCTGGCCGACCACCACGAGGCGGAGAACCGCCGCGCCGCCACGGTCTATCTGTGCATGGCCGCCTTCGGAACCTTCTGCCTGCTGCCCTGCTTCGGCATCATGGCCGGGGCCGAGGGCGCCTACGCCTTCGCCGACATGCGCACCCACGAACTGACCGGCATTTCCAGCTTCCTGGTGGTGGTGCTGGCGCTGCTGGGAACCGGCTCCAAGGCCGGACTGGTACCGCTGCACGCCTGGCTGCCGCTGGCCCATCCGGCGGCGCCCAGCCATGTCTCGGCGCTGATGAGCGGCGTGATGACCAAGGTCGCCATCTACGGCATGATCCGCATCCTGTTCGACCTGCACGGCGAATTGAGCTGGCGGTGGGGCGCGGTGGTGATGGTGATCGGCGGCATCACCGCGGTGATGGGCGTGCTGTACGCCATCATGCAGGACGACCTCAAGAAGCTGCTGGCCTACTCCACCGTCGAGAACATCGGGGTGGTGGTGATCGGGCTGGGGCTGGCACTGGCCTTCAAGGGCGGCGGCGAGACCCAGCTGGCGGCGCTGGCGCTGGTGGCCGGGCTCTATCACGTCATCAACCACTCCATCTTCAAGACGCTGCTGTTCCTCTCGGCCGGCGCGGTGATCACCGCCACCGGCGAGCGCAGCCTCAACAAGCTGGGCGGCCTGCTGAACCGCATGCCGTGGACCGGCGCCGCCGCCCTGATGGGGGCCGCCGCCATCTCGGCCCTGCCGCCCTTGAACGGCTTCGTCTCGGAATGGCTGATCTTCCAGTCGCTGTTCAAGGGGCCCAGCCTGCCCTATTGGGCGATGAAGTTCGGCGTGCCGGTGGTGGGGGCGCTGCTGGCACTGGCCGCCGCCCTGGCCGCCGCCTGCTTCGTGCGCGCCTACGGTATCGCCTTCCTCGGCCGCCCCCGCTCGCCCCAGGCCGCCGACGCCGGCGAGGTCACCGCCGGCATGCGCCTGACCATGGTGGTGCTGGCAGCCCTGTGCGTCGTGCTCGGCGCCATCCCGGTGACGGTGGCCGATGCCCTGTCGGCGGTGGTGCAGCCGCTGACCGGGGTGCAGGTGCCGGTATCGGCCGATCTGGGCTGGCCGTGGCTGTCGCCGGTATCGGCGACGCGGGGCGCCTATTCGGGGACGGTGCTGATCATGGTCGGCCTGTCGCTGTTCCTGGTCAGCATCCTGCTGGTGCACCGGCTGGGCACCCGGGCCCTGCGCCGCGCCGACGCCTGGGACTGCGGCCACCGCGAGAACATCCCCGAGACCCAGTACACCGGCGAGAGCTTCGCCCAGCCGCTGCGCCGGGTGTTCGGCTCCACCGTGTTCGCCGCCCGCGAGGAGGTGGTGATGCCGCCGCCGGGCGACGAGGCCCCCGCCACCCACCGCCTCCGCATGATCGACCCGGTGTGGAGCGGCATCTATGAATCGCTGGGATGGACCGTCGGCAAGATCGCCGATCAGGTCAACCGGCTGCAGTTCCTCACCGTGCGCCATTACCTGCTGATGATGTTCACGGCGCTGGTGTTCCTGCTGCTGGTCGTCGCGGTGAGGCAGCAATGAGCGCGATGCTGCTGCAATTGGTGCAGATCGTGCTGGTGGTGGCGCTGGCCCCCCTGGTGACCGGCTGGGTGCGCTTCGTCAAGTCCCGCCTGAACGGCCGCCGCGGCGCCTCGCCGCTGCAGCCCTATCGCGACGTCTATCGCCTGCTGCAGAAAGAGGCCATCGTCGCCCATTCGGCCTCGTGGGTGTTCCGCGCCGCGCCCTATGTCACCTTCGCGGCGGTGTGGCTGGCGGCCTGCATCGTGCCCACCTTCACCACCAACCTGTTCCTCGCCCCCGCCGCCGACCTGATCGCCCTGGTGGCGCTGCTGGCGGTGGCGCGGTTCTGGACCGCCCTGGCCGGCATGGATGTGGGCACCGCCTTCGGCGGCATCGGCGCCAGCCGCGAGATGCTGATCGCCAGCCTGGCCGAGCCGGCCATGCTGATGGTGACCTTCTCGCTGTCGCTGATCTCGGGCTCGACGGCGCCGGTGCAGATCATCACCTTCATCCTGTCGGGCGGCGTCGGCATTGAGGTGTCGCTGGGGCTGTCGCTGGGGGCGCTGGTGATGGTGGCCATCGCCGAGAACGGCCGCATCCCCATCGACAACCCGGCCACCCATCTGGAACTGACCATGGTGCACGAAGCCATGGTGCTGGAGTATTCCGGTCGTCACCTGGCGCTGATCGAGGGCGCCGGCATGGTGCGGCTGACCCTGTTCACCGCCCTGATCGCCTCGCTGTTCTTCCCCTGGGGCATCGCCCAGCCGGGCGGCGGGGCGCTGGGGGTGCTGATCGGCCTGGGCGCCTTCCTGGCCAAGGCCTTCATCCTGGCCACCGCGCTGGCGCTGTTCGAAACCATGATCGCCAAGATGCGGGTGTTCCGCTACGCCGACTTCCTGGGCGGCGCCCTGCTGCTGGGCCTGCTGGCCACCATCTTCCTTTACGTGTCGGAGGCGGTGTGATGTTGACGCATCTGTCCTACGACCTCGCCCACCTGATCGGCGCCACCGTGCTGATGGCCGGATTCGGGCTGCTGTACCAGCGCCGGCTGTTCGCGGTGCTCAACACCTTCGCCTTCCAGGCCGTCGCCCTGGCGGCGGCGGCGGCGTGGCAGGCGCACATCCAGAACGCGCCGCACCTTTACGTCACCGCCGGCATCGCCCTGCTGTTCAAGGCCATCCTGGTCCCCTTCGCGCTGCATTGGCTGGTGGAGCGGCTGGGCATCCACCGCACCGTCGAGACCGCGCTCAGCATCGGCTGGACCATGATCGTCGGCGTGGCGCTGGTGGCGCTGTCCATCATGCTGGTGCTGCCGGTGACCGCCAGCGCCGCGGCGCTGACCCGCGAGAGCCTGGCCCTGGCCATGAGCGTGGTGCTGCTCGGCCTGCTGATGATGATCACCCGCAGCAACGCGGTGACGCAGGTGGTGGGCTTCATGGCGCTGGAAAACGGGCTGATCCTGGCGGCGGTGTCGGCCAAGGGCATGCCGCTGGTGGTGGAGATCTCGGTGGCGTTCAGCGTGCTGGTGGCCATGACCCTGTTCGGCATCTTCTTCTTCCGCATCCGCGAGCGCTTCGACACGCTGGACCTGCACTACCTGGAAACCTATCGGGGGGATCGCCAGTGATACCCTTCGTCGTGGCCCCCGGCATGGGCAACCCGCTGTTCTGGATCCTGGCGGTGCCGCTGGCCAGCGCCGGCTTCCTCGCGGTGCTGCCCAAGTGGCGGGTGGCGACCTGGGTCAACGTGCTGGCCTCGGGGATCACCTTCCTCGCCTCGCTGACCCTGTTCGAGTCGCGGCCCGAGCCCTCCAAGCTGCTGTTCATCGACGACTTCAACATCTATCTGGTGGTGCTGACCGGCTTCGTCGGCTTCACCACCGCCATGTTCTCGGCGGCCTATATCGCCCGCGAGAGCGAGGCGCAGCGCCTGTCGGACGTCCACCTGCGCTTCTACCACTCCATGTATCAGGCCTTCATGTTCACCATGCTGCTGGCGCTGACCGCCAACAACACCGGCGTCATGTGGGTGGCGGTCGAGGCGGCGACGCTAACCACGGTGCTGATGGTCAGCCTCTACCGCACCCGCGAGGCCATCGAGGCGGCATGGAAGTACTTCATCCTGTGTTCGGTGGGCATCGGACTGGCGCTGTTCGGCACCACCCTGTTCTATCTCGCGGCGCAGCCGGTGATGGGCGACGGCGCCGAGGCCATGGCCTGGACCATGATGATCAAGCGCGCCCACGAGTTCCACCCCGACCTGCTCAACCTGGCCTTCGTCTTCGTGCTGGTGGGCTATGGCACCAAGGTGGGCCTGGCGCCGCTGCACGCCTGGCTGCCCGACGCCCATGCCGAAGGCCCGACGCCCATCTCGGCGGTGCTGTCGGGCCTGCTGCTCAACGTGGCGCTCTATGCCCTGCTGCGCTTCAAGATGGTGATCAGCGCCAACGGCGGCACCCTGTCGCCCGGGCCGCTGATGATCATGATGGGGCTGTCGAGCCTGTTCCTCGCCGCCTTCATGCTGTACCGGCGCGGCGACATCAAGCGGCTGTTCGCCTATTCCTCCATCGAGCACATGGGGGTGATCACCTTCGCCTTCGGCATGGGCGGCGCCCTGGCCAACTTCGCCGGGCTGATGCACATGACCATGCACTCGCTGACCAAGTCGGCCATCTTCTTCGCCGTCGGCGTCATCACCCAGGACGCCGGCAGCAAGCGCATCGTCGACATCCGCGGCCTGACCACCAGCAACCCGGTGCTGGGCTGGGGCTTCGTCATCGCGGTGCTCGCCATTGCCGGACTGCCGCCCATGGGGGTGTTCATGAGCGAATTCCTGGTGGTGAGCTCGACCTTCGCCCGCGAGCCGCTGCTGGCGGCGCCGCTGGCCCTCGGGCTGCTGCTGGCATTCGGCGCGCTGGTGATGCGCATGCAGCAGATGGCGTTCGGGCCGCCGTCCCTGGGCCACGCCCACGGTCACGCCACCGCACTGGGAACGGCCATGACGCTGATCCCGCTGTGGCTGCACGTCCTCCTGGTGCTGATCGCCGGGCTGTATCTGCCGCCGCCGCTGGTGGCATGGTTCCACACCGTGGCCGGAATGCTGGGATGACGGCGCGATGATGGGCAAGATGACCCTGCTCGATTTTCTCTCCGCCGGCCGCGAGGTTTCGGGGCACCGGCCGTGGCCGCGCTATCAGCTCGACGGACGGACCTGGCGGGCGCTGGTGCAGCAGCTGGCGGCGGCCGACTGGGTGCTGATGGCCGAGTGGGCCGAACCCAACGAGATTCACGTGGCATTGCGCGACGAAACCACCGGCGACATCGCGGTGGCGTCGCATCACTGCCCCGAGCGCCGCTTCTACGCCCTGGGCCAGGTGCGCCCGGCGGCGATCCGTATCGAACGCTCCATCCGCGATGTGTGGGGGCTGGCGCCCGAGGGGCTGGAGGATCAGCGGCCCTGGCTCGACCACGGCCGCTGGTCGCGCCGCCGCCCGCTGGCCGTCCACCCCGAGGAGCCGGCCGCCGAGCCCTATTCCTATCGCTTCCGCACCGCCGAGGGCGAGGGGCTGCACCAGATCCCGGTGGGTCCGGTGCATGCCGGCGTCATCGAGCCGGGACATTTCCGCTTCCATTGCCAAGGCGAGACGGTGGTCCGGCTGGAGCAGAGGCTGGGCTATGTCCACAAGGGCATCGAGGCCCTGGTGGCGGGCAAGCCGCTGCTGGAGGCCTGCCGCATCGTCAGCCGCACCTCGGGCGACGCCACGGTGGCCTATTCCATCGCCTTCTCGCGGGCGGTCGAGGCGGCGCTGGGCTGTGAGCCACCGCCGCGGGCGCACTGGCTGCGGGCGCTGATGGGCGAGCTGGAGCGCATCGCCAACCACGTCTTCGACATCGGCGCGGTATGCAACGACGCCGCCTTCGCCATCATGCTGTCGCATATGGGAACGCTGCGCGAGAAACTGCTGCGCGCCAACGAAGCCCTGTTCGGCAGCCGCCTGCTGATGGACCGGGTGGTGCCGGGCGGCGTCACGGTCAACCTGTCCGACTCGGGCGCCGAGGCGCTGAAACACATGCTGTACGGCTTCCGCAAGGACTTCATGAAGGCCGTCCACCTCTATCAGGAAACCCCCTCGCTGCTCGACCGCACCACCGGCACCGGCGTGGTGCCCGGCGCACTGGTGCACCGCTTCGGCGCCGGCGGCTTCGTCGGCCGGGCCTCGTCGCAGGGCCACGATGCCCGGCGGACGCGCGGCTATCCGCCCTATGACGATCTCGACCTGGTGGTGCCGGTACTGGCGGACGGCGACGTTCATTCCCGCGTCGAGATCCGCATCGAGGAGGTCAAGGAATCGCTGCGGCTGATCAACCGCATCCTGCAGGAGATGCCGGAGGGCGCCGCCATGGCGGCGGTGCCGACCCGCTCGGGCGAGGGCATGGGGCTGGCGGAAAGTTTCCGCGGCGAGGTGGTGGTGTGGGCGCGGGTGTCCGAGGCCGGACGCATCGTACGCTGCCACCCGCATGACCCGTCGTGGTTCCAGTGGCCGCTGCTGGAGGCCTGCATCGAAGGCAACATCGTCGCCGACTTCCCCCTGTGCAACAAGAGCTTCAACTGCTCCTATTCGGGAGCGGACCTGTAATGCCCCTCATCCCGCCCATCGCCAGCCTGCTGTTCCGCCACCTGTTCAAGGGTCCCTACACCATGAGCGGCGGCCCCGAACCGGCGCCCGACGGCGTGGCCGAGCTGGCGGCGCGGGTGGGCGAGGCGGCGCGGGCCCGGCTCGGGCGCTCGCTGTCCATCCGCGAGGTGGATGCCGGCTCGTGCAATGCCTGCGAGCTGGAGATCCACGCCGTCAACAACCCGGTCTATGACCTGGAGCGCTTCGGCATCCGCTTCGTCGCCAGCCCGCGCCACGCCGACGTGCTGCTGGTCACCGGCCCGGTCAGCCTCAACATGGCCGAGGCGCTGAAGCGCACCTACGACGCCACCCCCGCCCCCAAATGGGTGGTGGCCATGGGCGATTGCGCCCGCGACGGCGGCTGCTTCGCCGGCTCCTATGCCGTGCTGGGGGGAGCGCACACCGTGGTGCCGGTCGACCTGCACATCCCCGGCTGCCCGCCCGGCCCCCTGGCCCTGCTCGCCGGCCTGCTGGCCCTGCTGGACAGCGTGTCGGCCGAACAGCGCTGACCGGATGAACGCGTGGCCACCCACTCCGAATGCTCGACCGGCCCGCAGTCGCTCCTGGACCTGCTGGGTCGTGCTCGCCGTATCGCTGGCGGTGGCGGTGGTCGCCTGGAATGACAGCCGCCACATGGCCGAGCAGCATCTGCGGACCGAATTCAACGCGCTGATCGGCGAGACCCGCACCAAACTCGACGACCGCATCGCCGGCTATACCCAGGTGCTGCGCACCGGTGCCGCCCTGTTCGCCGCCTCGGGGCCGGGGGTCAGCCGCGACGCCTGGCACCGCTTCATCGCCGCCCAGGACCTCGCCCGCAACTACCCGGCCATTCCGGCGGTGGCGTTTGCCCGCCGGATCGACGGCACGCGGCTGGACGAGTTCGTGGCCGAGATGAAGGCATCCGGCGTCGAGGATTTTGCCGTCCGCCCGCCCGGCCGACGCGACAGCTATGTAGTCAACACCTATAGCGAGCCGTTCGTCGGTGGCAACGTCAAGGCGCTGGGCTACGACATGTGGCAGGACACCGACCGGCGGAGGACCATGGAGCGGGCGGCGGAAACCGGCCAGCCCCGGATCACCCAGCGCGTCACGCTGCGGGTCGACGAACAGACCAACCCGGTTCCCGCCTTCATCATGTATCTGCCGGTGCGCCATGACGGCGATATTTTCGGCTATGTGCTGAGCCCATTCCGTATGCCGACCCTGATGCAGGATCTGCTGGGCCGCAATGACGAGCACCTGACGCTCGCCATCTACGACGGCACCGAGGCGGTGGCCGACGCGCTGTTCTATCGCAGCGAGGCCATCGACGCCGATCCCCGCCTGACCACGTGGCAGACGCTGGAGATCGGCGGCCGGCAATGGACGCTGGAATTCGCCAGCCGGCCCGGCCTCGAACGTAAGACCGAGACCGACCGGCCGCGCTCGGTGCTGGCCATCGGCCTGGCCTTCAGCCTGCTGCTGTTCGGCATCACCTGGTCACTCGGCCGCACCAAGGCGCGGGCGCAGGCCATGGCCTGGGAAAAGACCCGCTCGCTGCGGGAGAATCAGGCGCTGCTGCAGGCCATCGTCGACAACTCGTCGGCGGTGATCTACGTCAAGGATCCCGCCGGCCGCCACCTGCTGGTCAATACCCTCTACGAATCGGTGTTCCAGCCCAAGGCCGAGATCCTGGGCAAGACCAATTCCGAGATCTTCCCGCCCGAGATCGCCCTGGCCCTTACCAAAAACGACCGGATCGTGCTGGACGGCGGCTCCGCCATCACCGTCGAGGAGATGGTGCCGCACCCCGACGGCCCCCACACCTACCTGTCGGTCAAGTTCCCCATTCCCGGCGAGGATGGAAAGCCCCTGGCGCTGTGCGGCATCTCCACCGACATCACCGGACACAAGGCGGCCGCCGACCACATGGTGGAAATCAACCGGCAGCTGGAAAGCCAGGCCCAACACCTGCGGCGATCCAATGCCGAGCTGGAACAGTTCGCCTATGTCGCCTCGCACGACCTGCAGGAGCCGTTGCGGATGATCTCCAGCTACGCCCAGCTGATCGCCCGGCGCTATGGCGCCAGCCTGGACGAGGACGCCCGCGAGTTCATCGGCTTCATGGTCGACGGCACCACCCGCATGCAGACGATGATTCTCGACCTGCTGGAATATTCCCGGATCGGCCGCAAGGAGGACGCCCCGGCCGAACTGGAGGCCGACGACTGCGTCGCCGCGGCACGCCACAACCTCGCCGCCGCCATCGAAACGGCGGGGGCCACCATCGAGTGCGGCCCGCTGCCGCGCATCAAGGCGCGGCCGCACCAGATGGTCGCCTTGCTGCAAAACCTGATCGGCAACGCGGTGAAATATCGCGACCCCGCACGTCCCCCGGTCGTCCGCATCAGCGGCCGCCGGGTGGGAGACGCATGGGAATTCACCGTGGCCGATAACGGCATCGGCATCCATCCGGACTATTTCGAGCGCATCTTCATGATCTTCCAGCGCCTGCACACCCATGACAAATACGAGGGCAGCGGCATCGGCCTCGCCATCTGCAAGAAGATCGTCGAGCACCACGATGGCCGCCTGTGGCTGGAATCGGTGCCGGGCGAGGGCAGCACCTTCCGCTTCACCCTGCCCGCCCCCTGACGGAGCCGCCTATTCGGCCGCCTCGCGGAACTCGGCGAAGAAGTCGACGGCGTTGTCGCGGAAAGCATTCATCCCCTCGCGCACCGCCTCGGGAATGTAAGGGGCCGGGTCCAACGGCCGCACCGGGTCACAGTCGAAGCGGCCCAGCCCGTGGAAGATCCCCAGCAACAGAGCATAGTAGATCAGGAACGAGGCCCAGTCGTTTTCCACGGCGGCAAGACGCATGCCGTTGAGGTCGCCGGTGAAGGCCTTGAAGACCTCGTCCTCGCCGACATAGCCGCTGGCAATGCGGTTGGCGTAATACTCGGACGACATGCGGTGCGACAAGTGCCAGGGCGCCGGCATGCGCTCGGCCATGTGGTCCAGGGTCTCCTGACGGCGCACCGCGATATCCGAGACGTGGGCCAGTTCATGGGCGATGGTGAACGGCCGGCAGGCGGCGAGGAAGACGGTGGTGGGCAATTTCAGCCCACAGGGGCTGGGCTGCGGCACCACGCGGCCGAGGTAGCCCGGCAGGGAAAAGCGCTCGACACGCGCCAGTTCGGCCATGCTGTGCTCGTCGGCCCGGAAGCGTCCGACGAAGTCCCTGATCAGTGTCACTTCGTCGCGGTTGAAACCTACGAACTCGATCACCTATCGTCCCCGTCGGCAGCCTCTCCGGCCGCCAGGGTGGCCCCTGGACCTTACTGACGGGTTACCTCCTACTGGGAAAATGTTGAACGCACCATCGCAATTTTCGGGTAGAGTCGAGGTGCGCGTGAGCACGGGAGTTTTTGATGGCCCGCACAAAAGAGGACTATCGCAGCATCACCGGCCCGCAGAAGGCGGCCATCATGATGCTGTCGCTGGGTGAAGACCAATCGACCAAGCTGTTCGGCATGATGTCGGACGACGAGATCAAGGAACTCTCCCAGCTGATGGCCAAGCTGGGAACCGTGAACTCGAACGTGGTCGAGCGAATCTTTATCGAGTTCGCCGATCAGCTGTCATCCACCGGCTCGCTGGTGGGCTCGGCGCAGAATACCGAGCGCCTGCTGTTGAAGGCGCTGCCCAAGGATCGCGTCGACGCCATCCTGGAGGAAATCCGCGGCCCCGCCGGCCGCACCATGTGGGACAAGCTGGGCAACGTCTCGGAACAGGTTCTCGCCAACTACCTCAAGAACGAGTACCCGCAGACCGTCGCCATCATCCTGGCCAAGATCGCCGGCGGCCATGCCGCCCGCGTGCTGGCTATCCTGCCCGAGAACTTCGCCATGGAAGTGATCATGCGCATGCTGCGCATGGAGGCGGTGCAGAAGGAAGTGCTGGACGGCGTCGAAAAGACCCTGCGCACCGAGTTCATGGCCAACCTCGCCCGCACCCAGCGCCGCGACCCGCACGACATGATGGCCGACATCTTCAACAACCTCGACCGCAACACCGAAAACCGCTTCATGAGCGCCCTGGAGGAACGCAACCGCGAGTCCGCCGAACGCATCAAGCAGCTGATGTTCACCTTCGACGACCTGGTGCGCCTCGACGCCGGCGGCATCCAGACCCTGCTGCGCCATTGCGAAAAGGACAAGCTGGGCCTCGCCCTCAAGGGCGGTTCGGAAGGGGTCAAGGAGCTGTTCTTCAAGAACATGTCGGAACGCGCCGGCAAGATGATGCGCGAGGACATGGAGGCGCTGGGGCCGGTGCGCCTGCGCGACGTGGATCAGGCACAGAACGCCATCGTCGCCATGGCCAAGGAACTGTCCGCCTCGGGCCAGATCGTCATCTCCGAAGGCCGTGAGGAAGACGAGCTGGTGTATTGATACGAGCCACCCCCTCCATCGGTGTCCAGCCGTGTCCAGCCGTGTCTGATTGCCCTCCCGTCACCGGCTATCTCGCCGCCGAGGGGTGCGAGGCCGACCTGGCGGCCGAGCTGGGTGATGTCGCCGAGACCCACGGCCGCCTGCTGCTCGCCCCCGGCCCGCCACGGGCCGTCGCGTGGGCGGCCAATGTCTGGCGTGACCCGGTACGCATTCCGGTGGCCTCCATCGGTGAGGCCGCCCGCGCCCTCAAGGCCATCCAGCGCAACTGGTGGCCCTATGCGCCCGGCCTGTTCCGCCGCACCCAGCTGATCGCCGACACCCTGCCCAAGGTGTCGGCCAAGCCGCAGGTATTCGGGCAGCCGGCGCCCGGCTCGGCGCTGGGCTCGTTCACCCTGCTGGACGAGCATACCCTGCTGGCGGCGGCGCGCTGCTCCAGCCCGTTCCCCAATGGCGAGGTCGCGTTCGTCGAGGATCGCGAGGCGCCGCCCAACCGGGCCTATCTCAAACTGTGGGAGGCGCTGACCCTGCTGGGCCGCCACCCCGGCCCCGGCGACCGCTGCCTCGATCTCGGCGCCAGCCCGGGCGGCTGGACCTGGGTGCTGGCCTCGGGCGGGGCGGCGGTGGTGGCGGTGGACAAGGCGCCGCTGGCCCCCCATGTGGCGGCGATGGCCGGGGTGGAGTGGCGCCAAGGCAGCGCCTTCGCCCTGGACCCCGCCGAGATCGGGCCGGTCGACTGGCTGTGTTCGGACATCATTTGCTACCCGGAACGACAGTGGCGGCTGGTGGAGCGCTGGCTGGCATCGGGCATGGTGGGCAGCTTCATCTGCACCCTGAAGTTCCAAGGCGATACCGATCATGCCACCGCACGGATCTTCGCCCAGGTGCCGGGATCGACGCTGATCCACCTCTGCCACAACAAACATGAGCTGACCTGGATGTATCCCGGGCTGGGCTCATTAGGCTAATACCCCGGCTTTTCGGCGGGAATGCTTGCCGAACCCACCCGGGCGGGGTAAACGTTTAGTTCGTGCGCGAAGAGGACTGGGGTTCAGGGGTCATGGCTGTTCCAACGCTGCCGCCGCCGGTGGATATCGACAACGACACCAAAAAGGCGATCATCGACGCCTTGAAGAAGGTGTTGGCCATCTTCCAGGAGGCCGGAGCGGTCTCGTCCGGGGTGGCTTACCAGCATCTCATCGCCGATCCACAGGTCCTGACCGCCTTCGTCGAGACCTTCATCGCCAAGCGCGAGATGGTGGACAGCATCGTGGTCGGCAAGTCCGGCGGTCCGGTGCGCGACGACGACGCGCCCCTGGTGTGCGGCGTCAGCCTCAACCAGATCCAGCAATTGCTGGTGCGAACCTGCGCCAAGAAGCTGTTCGAGGCCGACAAGCCCATGGAGACGGTCACCGAGACGGTGACCAAGTCCAGCTTCCTCGGTCTGGTCAAGAAGACCGAGCAGGTCGAGCGTCAGGCGGTCGATCCGGTCGAGGAGCGCAAGGTCCGCGAGCTGACCCGCGACATCGCGTTCGGTTGGCAGCTGCCGCTGCTCGACTGCTACCGCCGCCTGCTGACCTATCAGCAGATCATGGAAATCGCCGACGATATCGTGGCATTGCAGACCGCCGCGAACATCGAGGCGGTGGCGCATTACGATCCGCAGGCGCTGAAAAAGGCCAAGGCCTCCACCGGCGGCGACTTCGGCTCGATCCTGGCCACGCGGCCACAGGCCATCGGCGGCATCGCGGTGTGGAACCGGGACATGTACGAGTTCTACCGCAAGCTGCTGGGAGACAACGCCTGGACCTTCTTCGCCCGCGACAAGGCGTTCTTCAACGTCGTCGCCGGCATGGACAAGGCGGCGGCGAAGATCTACGGCGACATGCTCTGCTATATCGCCGCCGAGAACCTGTCCGAAATCCAGCGTCTCAACCTCGACAAGACCGAGGTGCTGGTCAGCGCGCTGAAGTCGGCCTTCGGCGACCGCGCCGCCCCGGTGATGTCGCATCCCGGCTTCGCCAAGGACATCCTGCGCAAGGTGGTCGACAACCTGCTGCACATGAATCACGACAAGGACAAGCTGATGCTGTCCTTCGCCCTGACCTGCAAGGCCATGGTTCCCGCCGTCAACGAGTGGCTGGTCAAGCAGGCGCAGACATAGTCTTGCTGCAATCCTGCATCGGCATCCTGGGTCTGACCGCCCTGGCCTGGCTGGCCTCCGAGGATCGCCGGCGGGTGTCGTGGCGCGTAGCGGTGGTCGGCATCGGCGCCCAGATTCTGGTGGCGGCGCTGCTCTTGAAGGTGCCGGCCGCCAAGACCGTCTTCCTGTGGCTCAACGACGCCGTCGAGGCGCTGCACGGCGCCAGCCGGGCCGGCACCTCGTTCGTCTTTGGCTATGTCGGCGGCGGGCCGGTGCCGTGGACGGCCTCCGACCCCTCCGCCGGTTTCGTGCTGGCCTTCCAGGCGCTGCCCATGGTGCTGCTGATCAGCGCGCTGTCGGCCTTGCTCTATCACTGGCGCATCCTGCCCCTGGTGGTGCGCGGCGCCTCGTGGCTGCTGGAGCGCGGCTTTCGCATCGGCGGCGCCGTCGGCGTCTCGGCCTCGGCCACCGCCTTCATCGGCATGGTCGAGGCGCCACTGCTGATCCGCCCCTATGTGGCCCGGCTGTCGCGCGGCGAGCTGTTCCTGGTGATGACGGCCGGCATGTCGACCATCGCCGGCACGGTGATGGTGCTCTACGCCACCTTCCTCGCCGGCGTCATCCCCGATCCCATCGGCCACCTGCTGACCGCCTCGCTGATCTCGGTGCCGGCCGCCATCATGGTGGGCCGCATGATGATCCCCGACGACAGCCGCACCGGCGCCGCCATCCTGGGCGCCGAGCACGGCTATGACGGGGCCATGGACGCCGTGGTCAAGGGTACCATCGACGGCGTGCGGCTGTTGGTGGGCATCGTCGCCCTGTTGGTGGTGCTGGTGGCGCTGGTCCACCTCGCCAACGGCCTGCTGACGGCGCTGCCGGCGGTGGGCGGCCAGCCGCTGACCCTGCAGCGGGCTATGGGCTGGGCCATGGCGCCGGTGGTGTGGCTGATGGGCATTCCGGCGGCCGAGATGATGACCGCCGGGGCCTTGATGGGCACCAAGACGGTCCTGAACGAGCTGCTGGCCTATCTCGACCTCGCCCGCCTGCCGCCCGAGGCCCTGTCACCACGCTCACGCATCATCATGACCTACGGCCTGTGCGGTTTCGCCAACCTGGGCTCGCTGGGAATCCTGATCGCCGGCCTGTCGGTGATGGCACCCGAACGCCGCGCCGAAATCGTCGGCCTCGGCGCAAGATCTATCCTTTCGGGTACGCTGGCCAGTTGCATGACGGGCGCCATCGTCGGCCTTCTCATCTGATCGATACCTTCGTAGCGGTACGATTAAACCGAGTCGTCGTTCGGGCAATGTTTACAATGCCGCCGATATGTTGCACCTTTCAAAGATGATCGCCGGATCCTTATCTATAAGACTTCTCGTAATTGAGGACAACCGGGGCGACCAGCGGCTCATCGAGATCAAACTCGCCGAGGCCATGGTGCCTTGGAAGGTCTATTGCCGCTCGACATTGGCCGACGCACTGGCGCTGGCGCCGTTCGACGATTACGACTGCCTGCTGGTGGACCTTGGTCTGCCGGATGCTTCCGGCATCCAGTCGGTGGTGGCGCTGAAGGCGCGGGCGCCCGAGAAGGCGCTGGTGGTGCTGACCAGCCTCGATGACGAGCGCGTCGCCCAGGAGGCCATTCGCGCCGGCGCCCAGGACTATGTGGTCAAGTCCGATGCCGGCCTGACGCTGCTGCCGCGCGTCATCCGCCATGCCATCGAGCGCCAGCAATCCCAGTCGGCCCTGGAGGCGCAGCGCCGCACCACCCAGGCGCTGCTCGACGCCAGCCACGACTACGCACTGCTGATCGATGCCGACGGCACCATCGTCACCATGAACGCCCAGGCGGCGCAGTATTTCGGCCGCACCCCCGAGGAACTGGTCGGGCGCAGCATGTTCGACCTGCTGGGCGCCGGGCTGGTGTCGCACCGCCGCGCCTCGCTGGACCAGGCGCTGGAGAGCGGCAGCACCGTCGAATTCGAGGATACCGACGGCCTGCGCTGGTTCGCCAACCGCCTGCTGGCGGTGGCGGGGGCGCGCCCCGGCGAACACTGCTGCGCGGTGTTCTGCCGCGACATCACCTCCGAGCGCGCCGCCGCCGAGAAGCTGGCCGAGGCCAAGGAGGAGGCCGACCTCGCCAATCGCGCCAAGACCGAGTTCATGGCGCGCATGAGCCGCGACATCCGCACGCCGCTCAACGACGTCATCGGCTTCGCCGAGATGATCGGCCACCAGATGCTGGGGCCGCTGGATCCGGCGGAATATCGCGAGTACGCCGACGTCATCTACAACTCGGGCAGCGCCATCCTCAAGCTGATCGACCGCATCACCGACCTGTCCATGCTGGAAACGGCGCTGCTCAAGGATCAGGCCTCCTATCGCGACCTGGTCGAGCTGTCGCCCGACCTGATCTGCGTCTGCGTCGAGGGCGTGGTCGAGCGCATCAACGCCGCCGGCGTCGGCATGCTGCGCGCCCCCTCGGCCGCCGCCTGCGAGGGTCGCCGCTTCGCCGAGTTCGTCCATGCCGACTACCGCGCCATCCTCGAGGTCGGGCTTGAGGCCATCTACGAGGAGGAACACCCGGTCCCCTTGAAGATCACCACCTTCGCCGGGCGGGTTCGTGACGTCGAGCTGTCGGCGGTGCCGTTGCGCCGCGACGGCAGTACCGCCACCCTGGTGGTCGGGCGCGATACCACCGAGGTCACCGCCGCCATGCGGGCGGTGGCGGCACGCGAACACCGCATCCGCGCCATCATGGACACCGTGCTCGACGGCATCGTCACCATCGACGAGACCGGCATCATCCTCAATGCCAACCTGTCGGTCGAGCGCATCTTCGGCTATTCGCTGTCCGAGATTATCGGCACCAACGTCTCGATGCTGATGCCCGAGCCCGATGCCGGCCGCCACAACGGCTACCTCAAGCGCTATCTGGACGGCGGCGGCGGCGCCCTGATCGGGATCGGCCGCGAGGTCATGGCCAAGCATAAGGACGGCCGTCTGTTCCCGGTGCACCTGTCGGTCTCCGAGTTGCGCATCGACCGGCGGCGCATGTTCACCGGCACCATCCGCGACCTCACCGAGAACAAACAGCTGGCGCAGCGTGTCGCCTATCTCGCCAACCACGACTCGCTGACCGATCTGCCCAACCGCTCGCTGCTGACCGACCGGCTGGGTCAGGCGGTGGCGACGGCGCGGGCCAACGGGGTGCATGTGGCGGTGGCCACCATCGACCTGGACGGCTTCACCACCGTCAACGACTCCATGGGCCATGACGTCGGCAATCTGGTGCTGCGCGAGACGGCGCGCCGGCTGGCGCAGATCGGCGGGTCCACCGCCACCGCCGCCCGGCTGGCCGCCGACGAGTTCGCCATCGTGCTGCCGCAGCTCAAGGATCAAAGCGCGGTCACCCAGGCCGTCGAGGCGGTGCGCGAGGTCCTGCATCGTCCCTATCTCGTCAGCGGGCACGAACTCAATCTTGCCGCCGACATGGGCGTCTCGGTCTATCCGCGCGACGGCGACGACGCGCTTGAGCTGCTGCGCAACGCCGAGATGGCGCTGCACTCGGTCAAGCGGAAGGTCGACGAACGGCTGGGGTTCTTCGACGCCGCCATGTCCTACGCGGTCAACGAGCGCATGACGCTGGAGCGCTCGCTGAAGGATGCGCTCAACGCCGGCCAGTTCGAGCTGTTCTTCCAGCCGCAGGTCCGCCTCAAGGACTATGCCCTGGTGGGGGCCGAGGCCCTGATCCGCTGGCGCCACCCCGAGCTGGGCATCATCGTCCCCGACAAGTTCATTCCAGTGGCCGAGGAAACCGGGCTGATCGTGCCCATGGGTCGCTGGGTGCTGGAAGAGGCCTGCCGCCAGGTGCGCAAATGGCAGGACAAGGGCATCGACAACTTGCGCCTGGGAGTCAACATCTCTGGCCGGCAGTTCCGTGAAGCCGATCTGGCCGACACGGTGGCCGACGCCATCGCCGAGTCGCGCATCCGCGCCAGCAGCCTCGATCTGGAATTGACCGAGAGCATGCTGATGGCCGACGGCGAGAGCACCCTCAAGCTGTTGCGGGCGCTGGCCGACCTGGGGGTGTCGCTGTCCATCGACGACTTCGGCACCGGCTATTCGTCGCTGGCCTATCTCAAGCGGTTCCCGGTCAACACCGTCAAGATCGACCGCGCCTTCGTGCGCGACCTCGACCACGACGAGGATGGTCGGGTGATCGCCAACGCCATCATCTCGCTGGCCCATTCGCTCAGCCTCAAGACCATCGCCGAAGGCGTCGAGACCGAGACCCAGGCGTCCCTGCTGTCCAAGCACGGCTGCGACGAGATCCAGGGTTACATGATCGGCCGGCCGCTTCCGGCGGCCGAGTTCGAAGAATTCGCCAATACCTACAAGGCTCGCGGACAGGCCGCGCCCCACCGCTCAGGCCATCAGAAGGGGATTCCATCATGACCGGCACCGTCGTCGTCGTCGAAGACAACGCGATGAACATGAAGCTGCTGGAGCAGGCGTTGACCATCGCCGGCTATCAGGCGGTCAAGTCCTCCGATGGCGAAGGCCTGGTGGGACTAACCGCCGAATCGGGCGCTTCTGTCATCCTGATGGACATCCAGCTCCCCAAGCAATCGGGCGTCGACCTGCTGAAGCAGCTCAAGGCCGACGATCGCACCAAATCGGTGCCGGTCCTGGCGGTCACCGCCTTCGCCGATCCCGATTCGGTGTCGGGATTCCTGCGCGAGGGCTTCGATCAGGTGATCACCAAGCCCATTTCCATCCGCCGCCTGCTCGACGAGGTCGCCAAGTACTGCGCCGGGTAAGGCGAACCGGTCATTCCAAGTGTTCGCCGGGATCACTTCCCGCGAGCGGTGGACAACAGCGCCTCGAAGGGCCGTCCACCGGAAGGCCAGATGGCGGCGGTGACCAGGACCGGGCGGCTGCCGTCGTCACCGGCGCGCCGGCCAAGGTCGCGGGCATACCAGCCGGCGGGCAGCAGATACCATTCCGACACCACGGCACCGCTGGCCGCCGTCGCCCCCATGGGCAGCAACTGACCGCCGCCCTTCATGCCTCCC
Organism: uncultured Rhodospirillaceae bacterium; assembly: GCA_903941105.1. Taxonomy (GTDB): domain Bacteria; phylum Pseudomonadota; class Alphaproteobacteria; order Rhodospirillales; family Magnetospirillaceae; genus CAJANL01. The sequence goes on along the minus strand of CAJANL010000164.1, from coordinate 54,830 downwards.
GCCTCGACCATGGATGAGAGATAGCGCCGCACCGCTTCGGTGTCGCCCAATTGCGACCACACCGAACAGATGCCATCGTCGCCTACCACCACCATCAGGGTGTTGCCGGCCGGGTGCCGCAGGGCCCGCACCACACCCCGGCGACCCTGCAACAGTGATGTTGCGACTTCGGATGGCACCTCGGTGAAGCCGAACTCACCGCCCGGCCGCACGATCTGCTGGGTGGCGAAGGGATCTCCGACGCCCAGCAGGCACACCCGGCCCAGCACCGCCACCGCCAGCCGCGAGGCCTCGTCACGCGGCGCATTCTGCGCCCAGGCCGGCAGAGCCGCCAGCAGGCTCCCTAAGATCGCGAGGATGCACCAGCCATTGATCCGGATGATCATCGCGCGGCGGCCTGACCACGCAGGTGGGCCTTGATGCGCATGTCCTCGTGCAATAGATGCTCCACCAGCATGATCATCAGGTTGCGGGTTGCCATCATGCAGTCGAGCAAGCAAGCCGCCCCGGCGATCTCGCGGCGAGCCTCTTCGACCCGGGTCAGCAACAGGGCGTGCTCGAACCGGTGCTCGCGCAGGCGCGGGAAGCCGATACGCTCCATCAGCCGCTCTTCTTCGGCAAAGTGAGTGCGCACCGAATCGGTGAAGGCATCACAATACTCAAGGAACTTGGCCTGCGGCTCGTCCGCCAGCAGGGCGATACGAAGCTGCCCGACCTCCTCGAAGAATGACCGGTGCTGAGCGTCGACGATGGGGTCGCCGACGAGAAACTCGTCGCGCCACTCTATACGCCACAGATAGTTGTCGCCCTCCATGGAGTCCCTCGAAAATGCCTCGTGCATCCTGACAAAAGCCATGCCGAATGGCAATCGGGTCGGAACCGCAGAGACTTATTGTCGCCGGAAATCCTTCAACTCGACCAGACCGGCCACCAGCCCCTCGGGCGACAAGCCCTTCAGCATGGTCGATCCTCCTCGACGCGGCTACTGCGCCGCCACAAAGCTCTCCGGTGACGGCGAGATTTCCCTGGATCCGTTGCGGGTGATCTCGCGCACCGCCAGGCCGCGCTCGGCAATGCCCTCGGCGGTGAGACGGAAGATACCGTCCACTCCGGCGAAGCCGTTGGGGTTCTGCAAGGCCTGAGCGGGATAGCCGCCCTGACCCTGGCGGGCCAGCGCCCCGGCCAGGGCGGTAGCGTCGTAGGCGATGCCGGCCAGGCTGCCGACCCGCGGCGGCACCGGACCGAACGCCTTTTCGTAGCGCCGCTCGAAATCAGCATGCGATAACGGCGCCGGCGCCGGGTACCAGCCGCCGATCAACGCCGGCTCGACCCCCAGCTTGGGGTCGTCCCACAACATGGTGCCGAGCAGCCTCACCTGGTCGCCATCGAGATCCCAATAGGCTAGCAGCGAGGCGATGCTGCGCAACCGCACTCCGTCGTCGGGGATCAATACGGCATCGAAAGGAGTCTCGCCAAAGGTCTGCAAGGTGTCGAGCTTCTTCATCACCGACTTGGTGACGTCGTCGTTGCGGGCCACCACCGCCGCCTTTTCACGGGCCAGGGCGCGGGCGCGAGCGTCGAATTCGGCGAAGCGCTTGACCTCCTTGGTGAGATCCGCGGCGGTCGGATCGTAGAATTCGACCCGCACCATCTGCGCACCGGCGACCGCCACCGCCACCTTTGCCGCCTCGGCGACGGCGCGGCCGTAATCGGTGGCGGGCGCCAGCACGGCGAAGCGGCTCTTGCCCTGCGACTGGGCATAGGCCACCACCCGGGCCACCTGCGGCCCCGGCAGGAACCCCATGGCGTAGACACCCTGGCCGGCGGCGGTGCGGTCGGTGGTGAAGGTCAGCATGGGCACCGCCTGCTCGCGGGCCAGCGGCGCCACTGCCTTGACTTCGGGCGAGAACACCGGCCCGAGGATGACGTCGGCACCCTGGGCCAGCGCCATGCGGGCGGCGGCGGCGGCCCCCTCGGCGGTTCCCTTGGTATCGAGCGGGATCAGGTTGAAACGACCGTCGGCGACCTCGAACAGCGCCAATTGGGCGGCGTTGGACAGGGTCTGGCCGAACACCGCATAGGGCCCGGTCAACGGCAGCAGCAAGGCGGCGCGCACTTCGCCCTGCTCAAGCCCCTTGGGCGGCACGACGATCTGCGGCATGACAATCTGCGGCGCCTGGGAAATGCCGCCGGGGAGTCCCCCGGGAACGCTGGCGGGAGGAGCCGGCTGGGTGAGGGACGGCAGCGCCTCGCTCTGGACCTTGGGCGGTGCCTGCACCTGGGGAAGCGGCGGCTGCGGTGGCGCCTGGGTGGACTTCTTCGGCAGCTCGGGGGCGCGCGGCGGCGGCACCTGCGTCTGTGGTGCGGGCTTGGCTCCCCCCATCCATGGTGGTAAGTCTGCTTGTTGACAGCCGGCAACCAGCATGAGAGCGGCAAACAATGGCAAGGCAGCGGCAAACCGGCGCAACGGGACCCTCCGTGGAAGTCGACGGCGGGCCAGAGGGTAGACCGCGCCGGATTGGAAGTAAACCGGCGGCGGGCCTCTATCTGGTGGCTACTCCCATCGGGAACATCCGCGACATCACGCTGCGCGCCCTGGATGTGCTGGCCGAGGCCGACATGGTGGCCTGCGAGGACAGCCGGGTCACCGGCAAGCTGTTGATGCTGCTGGGCCTCAAGCGCCCGTTGCTGCCCTATCACGAGCACAATGCCGAGAAGGCCGGCCGCGAGCTGATGGCGCATCTGAAACAGGGGGCGGTGGTGGCGCTGGTCTCCGACGCCGGCACGCCCCTGGTCTCCGACCCCGGCTGGGCGCTGGTGCGAGCCTGCATCGAGGAAGGGGTGCCGGTGACCGCGGTGCCCGGCCCCTCGGCGGCACTGGCGGCGCTGCAATTGTCGGGCCTGCCGGCCGACCGCTTCCTGTTCGCCGGCTTCCTGCCGGGCAAGGGCGCGGCGCGACGCGCAGTGCTGAAGGAGCTGGAATCCACCCCGGCCTCGCTGGTGTTCTACGAAGCGCCGCACCGCCTGCCCGAAACGCTGGCCGACATGGCGGCGGTGCTGGGCGACCGCGGCGCCGCGGTGGCGCGCGAGTTGACCAAGATGCACGAGGAGGTGGTGCGCGGCCGCCTGTTCGAGCTGTCGCAGCATTTCGCCGAGGCAGGCCCGCCCAGGGGCGAGGTGGTGGTGGTGGTGGCGCCCCCCGGCGCCGCCACTCCCGTCACCCCGGACGATCTCGACCGCCGGCTGGCCGCCGCTGTCGCCGGCGGTGCCTCGATCAAGGACGCCGCCGCCCTCATCGCCGCCGAGACCGGCCATCAGCGCCGGGAGGTCTATGCCCGGGCGCTGAAACTGTTCCGTAGTAACAACGAGTGACGTCCGCCCGCGAAGCATCCCGACGCCGGGGGGTCTGGGCCGAAACCCTCGCCGTGCTATGGCTGCGCCTCAAGGGCTTCAGCATCCTGGCGCGCGGCGAGGTCAGCGGGCGCGGCTCGGGGGCCGGCGAGGTCGACATCGTCGCCCGCCGCGGCCGCGTGCTGGCCTTCGTCGAGGTCAAGGCGCGACCGAGCCGGGCCGAGGCGGCCGCGGCGATCTCGTCGCGGCAGCGCCGCCGCATCGTGCGCGGCGCCGAGGCGTTTCTCGCCCGTCGCCCCGAACTGGCCGGCCTCGACATCCGCTTCGACGCCGTGCTGGTGGCACCGGGACGCTGGCCCCTGCATGTCATTGCCGCCTGGTGGCCGGAAGTGCGTCGGGATGGGCGTATGGATGCTTGAGGCCGGGCCGCCGCATCCTTAGACTAAGGCCGGCCCAACTGATGAGGTGACTTCGCCGTGACCGCCATTCGACTGCCGTCTGCCGCCCTTCTGCTCGCCGCCGCCCTCGGCCTTGGCGCCTGCGCCCCCACGGTGATCGGGGCCGGCGCCACCGCCGGTGTCGCCGCCGCCGAGGAGCGCGGCCTTGAGGGCGCCATCGACGACGTCAAGATCCGGGCCGAAATCAACCACTACTGGTTTCAGCACGATATCGAGATGTATCGCCAGGTGGCGCTGACCATCAGCGAGGGCCGGGTGCTGCTGACCGGCATCGTGCCCAAGCAGGAAGCCCGCGTCGACGCGGTGCGGCTGGCCTGGCAGGCGGTGGGCGTCAAGGAGGTCATCAACGAGGTCCAGGTCGGCGACAGCTCGGTGCTCGATTCGGGGCGCGACGTGGTGATCTCGCAGAAACTCAAGGGCCGGCTGATGTTCGACAAGGAGATTCGCAACATCAACTATACGATCGAGGTGGTGGACGCCGTCGTCTACCTGATGGGGATCGCGCAGAACGACGGCGAGCTGGAACGCGTCATCGCCCATGCCCGCGACATCTCCGGCGTCAAGCGGGTGGTGAACCACGTCCGGCTGCGCAACGATCCCCGCCGGATTTCCGGCTGACCATGACGGTCGCGAGCCAGCCGCCCAGGATACGGCTGGCCGCCCTGGCCGGCGCCGCCGACGCCGATATCGATGCGGTGGAAACGGCCCTGCTGCTGGCCACGCTGCAGCGGCCGCGCCGCTCCATCGAACCCCATCTCGCCCATCTGGCCGCCCTGGCCGCCGAGGTCGCCGAGGCCGGCACCGCGATGGCCATGGGTGCCGAGGGTCGGGCCCTGGCCCTGGCCACGGTCCTCGCCGATCGCCACGGCTTCGGCGGTGACGACTCCGAGTCCTGTGGTGCCACCCTGATCGATCTGCTGCGCGACCGTCACGGCACTCCCGAGGCGGTGGGCCTGCTGTGGCTGGCGGTGGCGCGGCGCGCCGGATGGCGCGCCGAAGCGCTGGCCTTCCCCGTTCATCTGCTGGTGCGCGTCGAGGACGAGTCGGGCGGACGGGTGATCGTCGACCCCTTTGCCGGGGGCGCAGCGTTCGACGCTCCGGCCATGCGGGCCCAATTAAAGGCGGTGTGCGGCGCCGCCGCCGAGCTGGAGCCCGGCCACCACGCTTCCCTCGGCGCCCGGCAGTTGCTGATCCGGCTGGAGAATGCCAGCAAATTATCCCTGCTGCGGGCCGGTCAGGTCGAGGCGGCACTAGCGGTTGTCGAGGGCGTGCTGTTGTTCGCCCCCGATCAGGCGTCACTGTGGCGCGAGGCGGGGATGATGCACATGCGCCTCGACCACATGGGCGAGGCGGTGGCGGCCCTGGAGCAATTCGTCGTCCGCACCGGCAACCCCCAGGCCAGGGCCCGCACCCAGGCGCTGCTGGCCGAACTCAAGGGCCGGATGTAGGATTGCCCGAGGCCCCCTGATTTCGCCCCCCGAGTTCGAGGAGAATCGCCCATGAGCCTCGCCGTAGGCCTGCAGATGGACCCCATGGAGTCCATCAACATCGACGCCGATTCGACCTTTGTGCTGGCGCTGGAGGCGCAGGCGCGCGGCCATGCGCTGTTTCACTACCTGCCGCAGCACCTGTCGCTGAAGAACGGCCGCGTCTCGGCCTGGGTGCGGCCGCTGGAGGTCCGGCGGGTCAAGGGCGACCATTTCCGCCTGGGCGAGGCGCAACTGGTCGACCTCGCCACCCTGGACGTGGTCCTGATGCGCCAAGACCCGCCCTTCGACATGGCCTATATCACCGCCACCCACCTGCTGGAGCATATTCACCCGCACACCCTGGTGGTCAACGATCCGGTGCAGGTGCGCAACGCCCCCGAGAAGCTGCTGGTCACCCATTTCGAGGGGCTGCTGCCGCCGACGCTGATTACCTCGGATCGCCGCCACATCCTGGATTTTCGCAATGAATACAAGGATATCGTGCTGAAGCCCCTGTTCGGCAACGGCGGTGCCGGGGTGTTCCACGTCACGCCAGGCGACGAGAACCTCAACAGCCTGCTGGAGCTGTTCACTCAACTCTATCGCGAGCCGGTGATCGTGCAGCAATACCTGCCGCAGGTCCGGGCCGGCGACAAGCGTATCATCCTGGTGGACGGCGTGCCGGCCGGCGCCGTCAACCGGGTGCCGCAGGCCGGCGAGGCCCGCTCGAACCTTCACGTCGGTGGTACCGCCTGCAAGACCGAGCTGACGTCGCGGGAGCGGGAAATCTGTGAGGCCATCGGCCCGACCCTGTCGGCACGCGGCCTGATTTTTGTCGGCATCGACGTCATCGGCGACTATCTCACCGAGATCAACGTCACCTCGCCCACCGGGATTCAGGAGATCAACCGCTTCGACGAGGTGAAGATCGAGTCTCAAATCTGGGATGCCATCGAAATCCGCCGCGTTTCCGGTGCCCCGTCACCAACGGCGTAAATATAGCGATATCAAGATGTTATCCTGTGTTTGTGAAGCTATCGCCGGCAGATGTAGTTGCAACGATGTCGGTCAGGCCGTCGACATCTGCGGTCGCAGTTGTCGCGCAACTGCGGTGCGAGTTGAGGGGAAGCTCCCCGTTCCGCCGCAGCAACGTCCGGAGTCGCACGGTCTCCCTTTCCCCCGTCATGGCCGGGCTCGACCCGGCCATCCGTCGCGATGCCGTACGGCGCAAAGCCCCGCGCGAGGCCCGTCGCCGATCATTGCAACCGGCCGTCTCGACGGACACACGGCGGCCGAGCACACCTCCATGGAAGGATGCTGCCCCTGCCGGCCCGGGGTGTTGCCCCAGTTACCACGGGCGGCTATAACCTATTGATATTTCGTCACTTTGCCAATGGCAGGGTGAAGCGGAAAACGCTGCCGCCATCGCCGGCGGCCTCGATCCAGATGCTGCCGCCATGGCGTTCGACGATCTTCTTGGCGATAGCGAGGCCGATGCCGGTGCCGGGATAGGCACCACGGGCGTGCAGCCGCTGGAAGATCTGGAACACCCGTTCGCGGCAGTCCTCGGGGATGCCGATGCCGTTATCCCGCACCGAGAAGGTGGCCCAACCCGCCTTGTCCGTCGCCACGGTGACTTCCACCCGGGGCGGGCGGTCGGGATGACGATATTTGAGGGCATTGCCCACCACATTCTGGAACAGGCGCGCCAGCGGTGCCGCCTCGCCCCACACCAAGGGCAACACCGACGGACGGACGACGGCGGCCTTGGATTCCGTCACGGCGGCGGCCAGATTGGCCAGGGCGGTGTCGAGCGCCAGCTCGCTGTCCACCGCCGCGAAGACCGGTGGACCACGATCAACCCGGGAATAGGCCAGCAGGTCGTCGATCATCGCCCGCATGCGGCCGGCACCCTCGGTCATGAAGCCGATGAACTCGCGGCCCTCGTCGTCGAGGCGCTCGGCGTAGCGCCGCTCGATGAGCTGGGCGTAGGTCCCCATCATCCGCAGCGGCTCCTGCAGATCATGCGAGGCGACATAGGCGAACTGCTCCAGCTCGGCGTTGGAGCGGGCGAGATCGTCGACTGCGGCACGCAACTCGGCGGTGCGCTCGGTGATCAGGCGATCCTGGTCGGCCCGGGCCGCGGCCAACCCGCGCCAGCTCTGCTTGAGGCGGGCGATGAACAGCAGCGAGGCGCCCCACAGCAGCACGAATCCGACGCCATGGACCAAAATGGTATGGTGGCGCTGCGGCTCCAGTTCGGCGATGACGGGAGCGGCGGGCAGGCTGACACTGATGCCGCCACGCACGTCACCCAGGCGATAGTCCTGCTTGGCGTGGCACTGCAGGCAAGGCTTCTCAACCGTGAGCGCCGCCATGTAGCGGAAGGCCTGGCCGCCCTCGACAGGGGTCAGTTCGAAGACTTCGCGGCCACCGGCGGCGAAGCCGGCCAAGGTCGTTGCCTCCCAGGCATCCGGCGCGTTGGCGGGACGAATCGGATTGGCCGAGGTGAGGTGGAACTGCATGCCCTTTCGGGCACGGAACATCTCGGACAGCTGGCGGGTCATATAGGCTGGATTGATCTTGGTATAGGGACGCCCGAAGATCTCAACGTCGCGTTCCAACACGTCGAGATAGGGGTTGGGCTGGTTCGAGTCGTCCACCGTGGCGTAAAGACCGCCGTGGCTGGCGTTCCACAGCCGCATGGTCTCGACCATGGTGAACAGCATACGCGCCCGCGCCTCGGCCACATCGCGGACCTGCTGGTCATGCAGGCCGTTACTGCGCCACAGAGACGTGGAAACCAGCGCCGCCCAAAAGGCAAAGGAGAGGATTTCCAGCAAAAAGCCCTTGGCTCGCATCAGCAGGCTCCACCCATGATGCCCGCAACCCCATAGTGATAATCTACGCGTCTCAACTGCTGATTCCCACGGGCCTTAACAGGTGGCAACTATACGAATCCGGCATGGCCCGAGATATAGGCAACCCTGGCGTGGGCTCTATGCATTGAGTATCATCCCACCCTCATCGGGGGAAATACCGGCCGCATGACCACCCACGCACCCACCGTCGCCTTTTCCGGCATCGACTGCCTCGATATCGACGTCCAGGTCCAGGTGGCCGGCGGGTTGCCGGCCTTCACCATCGTCGGGCTGCCCGACAAGGCGGTGGGGGAAAGCCGCGAGCGGGTGCGGGCCGCCTTCAACGCCCTCGGATTGGCGCTGCCGCCGAAACGAATCACCGTCAACCTGGCACCGGCCGACCTGCTGAAGGAGGGCAGCCATTTCGACCTGCCCATCGCCCTGGGCCTACTGGCCGCCATGGCGGTGCTGCCGCCCGAGGAGGTGGCGGGCTATGTCAGCCTGGGCGAGCTGGGGCTCGACGGCTCCATCGCCGCGGTGGCCGGCGTGCTGCCGGCGGCGATCACCGCCAATGCAAGCGGGCGCGGGCTGATCTGTCCGGCGGCGCAGGGCTCCGAGGCCGCCTGGGCCGGCGAGGTCGAGGTGCTGGCGGCGCCGTCGCTGCTGGCGCTGATCAACCACTTCAAGGGGCTGCAGTTGCTGCCGCGCCCGACGCCGATGATGGCCGGCGACGACGGCCCCGGTCTCGACCTGCGCGACATCAAGGGCCAGGAATCGGCCAAGCGAGCCCTCGAAGTGGCGGCGGCCGGCGCCCACAACCTGCTGATGATGGGACCGCCCGGCTCGGGCAAGTCCATGCTGGCGGCCCGCCTGCCCGGCATCCTGCCGCCCTTGGAACCGGCCGAGGCGTTGGAGGTCAGCATGATCCACTCGGTGGCCGGGCAGCTGTCGCAGGGCCGCCTGCTGCGGCGGCGCCCCTTCCGCGACCCGCATCATTCCGCCTCCGTTCCGTCCTTGGTGGGCGGTGGCATGCGGGCGCGGCCGGGCGAGGTGTCGCTGGCCCATCTTGGCGTGCTGTTCCTCGACGAGTTGCCCGAGTTCCAGCGCGGCGCCCTCGAAGCCCTGCGCCAGCCGCTGGAATCCGGACGCGCCGTGGTGGCGCGGGCCAACGCCCATGTCAGCTATCCGGCCCGTATCCAGCTGGTGGCGGCCATGAACCCCTGCCGCTGCGGCCACCTCGCCGATCCGGCGCTGGCCTGCAACAAGGCGCCGAAATGCGGCCAGGACTACCAGTCGCGCATCTCCGGTCCCCTGTTCGACCGCATCGACCTGCACGTGGAGGTGCCGGCCGTCAGCCCCGCCGACCTGTCGCTGCCGCCGCCGGCCGAGGGTTCCACCGAGGTGGCGGGCCGGGTGGCTGCGGCGCGCGCGGTGCAACTGGAGCGCTATGCCGGCGAGCGCGTCCGCACCAACGCCGAGGCGGATGGCGAACTGCTCGAACGGGTCGCCTCGCCCGACGCCCTTGGCCGCGCCCTGCTCACCGAGGCGGCCGAGCGCATGCGCCTGACGGCGCGCGGCTGGCATCGGGTACTACGGGTGGCGCGCACCCTGGCCGATCTCGACGGAGCCGACACGGTGAAGCGCCTGCACATCGCCGAGGCGCTGACCTATCGCCGCCTGATGCCGGGGCGCGGCTAGGAACCGCAACCCTCCGCCGGTGTTCTCCCTGCGAAGCCTCAACAGCAAGGAGAGCCCGCCATGCGATCATTCACCACCGCCGTCCTGCTGGCCGCGCTGGTGGCCGGTGGACCTGCCCTCGCCCAGAGCGACACCAGCCTCAGCGACCAGGACCGCAGCTTCACCACCACCGCCATGGCCGACGGCATGCTGGAGGTGCGGCTCGGCACCCTGGCCAAGAACCAGGGCGGCAGCGAGGCGGTCAAGACCTTCGGTCAGCGCATGGTCAGCGACCATGAGGCGATCAACCGCCAGCTTGAGGCCATCGCCCGCAAGCACGCCATGGCCCCGCCCGCCGAACTGCCCGCGACGCAGAAGACCGAGGCCGACAAGCTCACCGCCTTGCGGGGCGAGGAGTTCGACACCGCCTACATGCCGATGATGGTCGAGGACCACCAGAAGGATATCGAAGCGTTCCGCAAGCAGGCCCGCCAGGGCAGCAACCCCGAGCTCAAAGCCTTCGCCGAGCAGAACGTCGCCACCCTGGAGCAGCATCTACGGCAGGCGCGCGAGATCCACGCCAGCCAGAGCGTGGCGGCGACGCCGAAGAAGAGGTAGGGAGTCTGTTCACATTGTCCTCCCCTGGCGGGAGCCGGGGGAGACCTCTCGCCGCTCATCAACTGCCCGGCTGCGACAGCCGGTAGCCGCCGGGCTCGGTAAGAAGGACGTCCTCACCCAGTTTGCGGCGCAGGCGGTAGATATGGGTTTCCAGGGTGTGGGTGGTCACCGCGGCGGAATAGCCCCAGACCTCGGCCAGCAGGGTTTCGCGCGTGACCGCGCCGCCGGCATGGTGCAGGTGCTCCAGGATGGCCGCTTCCTTGTCGGTCAGCCGCATCTGGAGACCGGCCCCGTCGCACAGCCGCCGCCGGCTGCGGTCGAACAGCCAGCGGCCGATGGCCAGGGGGGCGGCGGCGCGGTGGCGCGCCACGAGGCTGCGCAGGGCGGTCAGCAACGCACCGAGGCGGAACGGCTTGGCCAGCACCGCGTCGGCGCAGCAGGGCGCGGCATGGGCGGTCAGCAGCAGCATGGGCGTCACCAGTCCGGCCTCACGCAGAGCGAGGCACAGGGAGCGGCCGTCCAGACCGGGGGGGTGATCGTCCACCACCACCAGATCGTGATCCGGCGCCTGCGCCAGCCCCTCGGCAACGGTCTGCGCCTCGGCAACGGCGAAGCCATGGGCGCCGAGATGTTCGGCCAGCGCCCGGCGCAAGGGGGTATCATCGTTGACGATCAGGATGCGGGTCGTGGAACTCATGCCCGACCAGCATATAATAGACAACGCCCCATAGGGAATTGCCGGGCGAGCCCTTTTGCCGCCGACGGAAACCCGCTATGGTGCCGCCCTCTGGTTTCGGACCCTTGTTTATGATCAGGCATCTCGACATTACCCCCACGCCGGCGGCTCCGGCACCGCAGCCCCTCATCACCGTCGATCGTGCCGCCGCCGAGCTGCGCCGCGGCGGCATCGTGGCGGTGCGGGCCGGCGACGCCGCCGTCCTGATGCTGGCCGCCGAAGCGGTCACCGACGAGGCGCTGGCTCGGCTTGGCGCCCTGGCCGGCTCGCCGCCCCGGGTGGCGGTCACCGGACGGCGCGCCGGCGTGCTGGGGCTGGCGGCCGGCGACGCCGCCGTGGTCCGCCTCACCGCCGACAAGGATTTCACTGCCGAAACGATCGCCTGGCTGGCGGATCCTTGCGCCCGGCTGCTGCCGGCGCCCGACCTCGCCCGGCTGACGGCGGAACCCGCCGCCGCCGCCGCCGCCGCCGCGGTGGGGCTGACCAAGCTGGCCCGGCTGCTGCCCTCGGCGGTGATCGCCGAGACGGCGCAGCTGCCCGAGGGCATTCCGCTGGCCGAGGCCGCCCATATCGTCTGCCACCAGCAGACCGCCGCCAGCACGCTGCGGCTGGTTAGCGAGGCGCGGGTGCCGCTGAAGGATGCCGAGAACGCCCGCATCGCCGCCTTCCGCCCCTCCGACGGCGGCATCGAGCATCTGGCGATCATCATCGGCGAGCCCGATCCCGACCAGCCGGTGCTGGCGCGGCTGCACTCCGAATGCTTCACCGGCGATCTGCTGGGCTCGCTGCGCTGCGATTGCGGCGACCAGCTGCGCGGCGCCATCGCCGAAATCGCCCAGGCCGGCAGCGGTGTGCTGCTCTACCTGGCCCAGGAGGGCCGCGGCATCGGTCTGGTCAACAAGCTGCGCGCCTACCAGCTGCAGGACGACGGCTTCGACACGCTGGACGCCAACCTGCAACTGGGCTTCGACGACGACGAGCGCATCTACCAGCCGGCGGCGCAGATGCTGCGCCTGCTGGGGGTTTGCCGGGTAAGGCTGATGACCAACAACCCCGGCAAGGTGGCGGCGCTGGCCCGCCACGGCATCGAGGTGGCCGAGCGGGTGCCGCACGTCTTCCCCGCCAACGACCACAACCAGGGCTATCTGAGCACCAAGGCGACGCGGGGCGGCCACCTGTTCTAGGCAGGAATTGCCGTCGCCGGTCCTGAATTGCCGGGCACATGGTCGGCAAATGCTGGAAAATCAATGCATTAGGACTGGCATCCCCATTGCAGAGTGAACCCTGACTTTTGTTCCGAGGTTCGCCCATGTCGGTGTCCGCAGCATACCTCCCCACCACATACCAGTCGTTCGATCGGCTGGTACCCGACCTGCCGTCGGAGAATGCCGCCACCGCCTATGCGGCGCGCACCGGGCGGGTCATCGAGCCGGTTTCCGACCCCAACGCCCCCAAGAAGAAGCTGGGGATGTTCCAGGAGGACAGCGGTCCCGGCTTCGGCGACTTCCTCGACATGATCAACCCGTTGCAGCACATTCCCATCATCAACAGCATCTACCGCGAAGTGTCGGGCGACGACATCGGCGTCGGCGCCCGCATGGCCGGCGGCGCCATTTATGGCGGCGTGCTGGGCCTGGCCATCGCCGCCGTCAACAGCCTGGTGGAGGCGGCCACCGGCGATGATATCGGCGGCCACGCCATCGCCATGTTCAAGGGTGACGACTCGCCCGCCATGCCGGCCACCGCCGTGGCCTCGACCACGACCGCGCCGGCCGAAGAGGCTCAGGTCCAGGCCCAGGTTGCGGCCGAAACCGGCGATGCCCAACCGGTAACCCTTGATCTGTTGGGTGCCGCCGAACCCGCGCCGGCCGCCGCCGAACCGCAACGGGTGGCCGTTGACGCCGCACCCGTCCCCCCGGCACCCACGCCCACCGCCGCCGTCGCCGCCACCGAGCCGATGCGGGCCTTGCCGACGCGCGACGCCCGCATGATGCCGGCCCCGGGACGCACCCTCGGCACCACGGCGCGTCAGGTTTCAGCGGTGCAGTTGCCCGTTTCCAACAACAGCGGCCGCTCCAATGTTCCGGTCACCGGCATGCGCACCGCCGCCGCCGGCTCGATCAATCCCGCCCTGGTGCAGCAGATGGTGGCCTCGCAGGCCCAGAACGGTGGCACCGGCACCCCCGGGATGGCGACACCGGGATTGGGAACGCCGGGACAGGCGCAGAACTGGTTCCAGGGCGCCATGCTGCAGGCGCTGGACAAATACGACCGCTCGGCCAAACTGGGGCAGCAGACCGCCGTCACACCGGCCGTTCCGGGATTGCAATAAAATATGGAGATCCGCGTTTCCGCCGATGGCCGCCTGACCTGGGACACCGGGCGGGCGGTGTGCGCCCTTGGGCGCTCGGGGATTCGCCACGACAAGCGTGAGGGCGACGGCGCCACCCCGGTGGGCAGCTTCACCGTCAAGCGGGTGTTCTATCGCCCGGATCGGCTGGCGGCACCGGCCACCGGCTTGCCGCGGCAGGCCCTCGATCCCGCCATGGGCTGGTGCGACGATCCCGGCCATGCCGACTACAATCGCCTCGTCCGCCTGCCCCATGCCGCCTCGTGCGAGCGCATGTGGCGCGACGACGGTGTCTACGACGTGGTGGTGGAGCTGGGCCACAACGACGATCCGCCACGCCCGGGGATGGGCAGCGCCATCTTCCTGCACGTGGCCAAGCCCGACTACGCCGCCACCGAAGGCTGCGTCGCTCTGGCGCTGGGCGATCTGCTGAGCCTTCTCGCCGCCTGCCACCCCGGCGACAGGCTGACGGTGGACGTGCCGGCCGGAAGCCACTACCCTGCCGGGGTCTAGTCACGCTCCAGCCGGTGTCCATGTCCGACCTCGTTCGCCAGCAGTACGAACACCTTCCGTATCCCCATCGCGATCCCGCCATCGAGCTGGAGTCGGGGCTGGAACTCGGGGTGCTCGACACCCTGGCCGCCATCGACCACACCGTGTTCGGCGGCCGCTGGGATCGCCGCAAGCCGTGCCGCATCCTGGTGGCGGGCGGCGGTACCGGCGACGCCCTGGTGGCGCTCGCCCAGCAATGCGCCGATGCGAAGATTCCGGCCGAGGTGGTCTATCTCGACCTGTCCGAGGCATCGCGCCGCATCGCCGAGGCGCGTGCCGCCGTGCGTGGCCTGCGCAATGTTCATTTCGTTACCGGATCATTGCTTGATCTCGGACGGCTCGACCTCGGCCGCTTCGATTTCATCAATTGCAGCGGCGTCCTGCATCACCTCGACGACCCGCCGGCCGGCATGGCGGCGCTGGCCGCCGCACTGGCCGAGGGCGGCGGCATGGCGGTGATGCTCTATGGCGCCCTGGGCCGCACCGGCGTCTATCCGGTGCAGGACATGCTGCGCCATCTGGTGCCGCCCGACCTGCCGCCGCACGAGCGCCTGGCGGTGGCCAAGCGGCTGATCGCCCAGTTGCCGCCGAGCAACTGGCTGCGCCGCAACACCGGCATGGTCGACTACAAGCTCGACGATGCCAGCCTCTATGACGAGCTGCTGCACAGCTGCGACCGCGCCTATTCGGTGCGCGAGGTCCACCAGTTGGCCGAGACGGCGGGGCTGCGGGTGGCGGCGTTGATGCCGCCGGCGCTCTACGACCCCTTAAGCTACGTCAAGGGCGACGTGGTGGCGGCGCGGGCGGCGGCGCTGTCGCCCATGGAGCGGGCCCAGTTCGCCGAGAACTGGATCGGCGCCCTGAAGAAGCACAGTTTTTTCCTGGTCGCCGCCGACAATCCGGTCGCACCGCCGTCGCCGGATCAGGACCGCGCCGTGCCGTGCTGGAGCGTGCCGCCGCCGCTGCCGCCGGCCGGCCAGGGTGCGGTGATCCAGATGATGCAGCAGGGCCTGCCGCTGGGGGTTCAGCTCACCCCCGAGGCGACGCTCATCGCCCGCGCCATCGACGGCCGCGCCGATCTGGCCGCCCTGCGCCGCGCCACCAAGCTGCCGCCACCCGTGTTCCGCGACCAGTTCACCGCCATGTTCCGCCAGCTCAACGCCATGGGGGCGCTGTATTTGAGGCTGCCGCGCGGTTAGAGCACCGCGCCTGAAATAGGAAACGCGGTACTCTTGCGAGCGTTGAGCGAGCGGCCAAGGGCACGAAGGTGCCCGCCCGGCAAGGGCGAAACATAAAGGTTAAGGCGTGATGCACATTGAGGGCATCACGCCTTAACAGGCTGCGAAAAGGGGCCAAATTTCCTCGTCATTCCCGCGAAGGCGGGAATCCATGCATCCAGCGGCACAACATATAGCGTGAGATACCGTATCTCACCACAACATGGACCCCCGCTTTTGCGGGGGTGACGAGCTGAAGGGCGGCGGGAAGAGTTTTTCCGCAGCCTGTTAACTTCGCGCCCCGAAGATGGCCGAGCCGACCCGGACATGGGTGGCGCCCAGGCGGATGGCGGCGGGGTAGTCGCCGCTCATGCCCATGCTGATCATGGCCAGGCCGTTGCGGGCGGCGATGTCGGCCAGCAGGCGGAAATGCGGTTCGGGATCGAGGTCGGCGGGCGGAATGCCCATCACTCCCACCAGCGGCAGGCCGAACTCGTCGCGGCACAAGGCGACGAAGCGGTCGGCCTGGTCGGGGTCGACGCCGGCCTTCTGCGCCTCGCGGCCGGTGTTGACCTGGATGCAGCAGGCCGGCCGCAGGCCGCTGCGCCCCATCTCGTCGGCCACCGCCCGGGCCAGCTTGGGCCGGTCGATGCTCTCGATGACGTCGAACAGGGCCAGGGCGTCGCGCACCTTGTTGGTCTGGAGAGGCCCGATCAAATGAAGCTCGACGCCCGCGAAACGATCCTTGAGCGCCGGCCACTTGGCCTTGGCCTCCTGCACCCGGTTCTCGCCGAAGCAACGCTGCCCGGCCTCCAGCACCGGGACGATGTCGGGGGCGTCATGGGTCTTGCTGACCGCCACCAGCGACACGGAAGCGGCATCGCGCCCCGCCTGTCGGGCGGCGGTGGCGATGGCGTGGCGAACGGCGGCGAGATTGGCGACGACCTCGGACAAGGCACTGGGACTCCTGATAGGCTGCGGCCATGACCCTAGCAAACACCGCCCGCCGACTCAAACGCGCAGCACCGCGCCGGGTGCCGTCGCTGCTGCTGGTGAGCGATCCACTGCGGCTGCCCGACCCCCTGGCCGCCGCCCGTCGCCTGCCGCCCGGTGCCGGGGTGCTGCTGCGACCCTACGGTGAGGCAAGGGCCGGGCTGCCCGAGGCACTGGCCGCCCTGTGCCGCCGGCGCCGGCTGACGCTGCTGGTGGCCGTCGCCGGAGCGGCGGATTGGCGGCTGGCCCAGCGGATCGGCGCCGCCGGCCTCCATCTTCCCGAGGGACTGGCCCGCCACGGCGTGGTGTCGCCGCTGCTGGGATGGCGGCGGCGGAAAGGGCTGCTGCTGTCGGTGGCCTGCCATTCGCCGGCCGCCCTGCACCGCGCCGCCGCCCTGGGCGCCGACTGGGCGGTGCTGTCGCCGGTGTTCGCCACCGCCAGCCATCCCGCCGCCAGACCCATCGGCAGCCTGCGCTTCGCCGCCTGGGTGCGTCGCGCCCCATTGCCGGTGATCGCCCTGGGTGGTATCGCCGACGCCACCGCCGGTCGGCTGTCGTCCAGCGCCGCCGCCGGTCTGGCGGCGATCGGTGCGCTGGCGGAATAGAAAAAGGGGCGGCCACCCGGGCCGCCCCTTTCCCGACAGACGCGGAACGATCAGAAGGTCAGCGACAGACCGGTCATCACCGCCCAGCCCTTGTTGTTGTTCGAAACGGTGGTGGTCTCGTCGGTGAACTCGGCATGACCGATGGTGCCGAGAACGTCGACGCCCGGCCCGAGCGCGTACTTGCCCGACACCTGATAGACTTCCATCTCGTCGTCGCCCGCGACGGTGCGGGTACCGGCCGACTGGGAGTTGAAATAGATGAACGACACCGCATAGGGGCCGTTGGCATACTGGATGCCGGCATCCCAGACGCGGCCATCGATGCTCGACGTCGCGGTGGCGCCGGGATTGGTGGCCGTCGTCTTGAAGTCGGTCTGCAGCTTGCGATAGGCACCGCCGACGGTGAAGCCGCCATAGGTCACCTGGGTGCCGACGGACCACTCATCCGACTGGTCGGTGCCGTTGGAGGTGTTGTCGGCCGGGTTGATGTCGTAGGTGATGTAACCCGCCGAGACCTTCACACCCACCTCGCCGAAGGTGTTGTCGTAAAGAGCGCCGACGCCGAGGACCTCGCTATCGTTCCGCTGCACGGCGCGGCTGTCTTCCGTCCCGATATTGGGAACATAGCTGGCACCGAGGGTGAGGCCGTAGAACACCGGGCTGACATAGGTCAGCTTCTCGGAATTATCGTCGGTGTCGAGTTCGGTGGTGGTGCGGATGCCGTTGAGGGCGGCCGGCTGGGCAATGGCGAAGCCACCGGTCAGCAGACCCTCGGAACCGAAGTTGGCGGCGGCGTCGGGCGCCATCACGTGCAGCTGCACGGCGCCGTTGGCGGCGCTGCCCAGCATGACCTTACCGAAGCCGCCTTCGACGAAGACGAAGCTCTTGTCGATGGTGTCGCTGCTCTGGTCGGTATGGCCACCGGCCTCCAGATGCACCTCGATGCCCACCGACAGGCCGTTGTCGAGCTTGGTCGAGCCGGTGAACCAGATCTCGTTGTCGCCGATGACGTCGACATTGTTGTACGAGGCCGGGTTGACGGTCGCGCTGGTGGCCTGCGCGTTCTGGTACTTGTCGTCGTTCCACTTGCCGACGACCCACCACTTGGAGAAGCCGCCCAGCTCAAGCTTGATCTTTTCGGCGGCGAACGCGGGGCTGCCCACCAGGCTGGCGGCCACCAAGGCGGTGCTGGCGATCAGGACCTTCTTCATAACAATCCCCTATCTTTCGTCAATATGACCAAAAAGTAGGCGCCATTGGCGCCGCCCAATTCGCAGGCATGCTAGGCCGCACCATCAAACGGGTCAACGGCCGAGTCGAACGGGTGTGATGAATGGGTCGGCCTGTGGCCGAAATGCAACAATTGGCGGCGCGAGGGGGTCTCTCCCCACGCATCCGTGACACCAAAAAAAATGGTTCATCGCGGAATTTCGGGGAGGGTGGCCCCACCGGAAAAACCGTCATTCCCGCGCAGGCGGGAATCCACGGTGGGCTCGCACGAGCGTTCGTGCGTACGGACAAATGGACCCCCCGCTTTTGCGGGAGTGACGGTGGGGTGTGCGTTGCGTGGCGCGATCCCCGCTCATCCGTGACCCCAAAAAAAATGGGGGTGGCCGAAGCCACCCCCATCTCGTATCGACGCTTGGGTTCGATTAGAACGCCAGCGACAGACCGGTCATGACAGCCCAGCCCTTGTTGTTGTTCGAGACGTTGGTGGTCTCGTCGGTGTACTCGGCATGACCGATGGAGCCGAGCAGGTCGACGCCCGGGCCCATGGTGTACTTCGCCGAGACCTGATAGATCTCGATTTCGTCGTCGCCGGTCGAGGTGGCGGAGTTGAAATCGCCCTGGGTGTTCGAGCTGAAGTAGGCGAACGACACGGCGTACGGGCCGTTGGCGTACGACAGACCCGCATCCCACGCTTCGCCGGCGGCCGAAACCGTCGAGCTCGCGCCGCTGCTGGTGGCGCCGGTGGTGCCCTGCGAGACGAAGTTGGTCTGCGCCTTGCGGAACGAACCGCCCAGGGTGAAGCCGGCATAGGACAGCTGGCCGCCCGTCGACCACTCGAACGAACGATCGGTGGTCTTGGCGCTGCCGTCGCCGGGGTTGACGTCATAAGCGACGTAGCCGCCCGAAACCTTCACACCAACGCCGCCGAAGGTGTTGGCGTACAGGGCACCGGCGCCATAGGCCTCGGTGTCGTTGATGGTCACGGCGCGAGTGTCCTCGGCCAGGTTCGGGATGTAGGAAGCGCCGACCGTCAGACCGAAGAACGTCGGGGCGACGTAGGTGATCTTCTCGGACTTGTTGTCGGTCACGATGTTGGTGGTGTTGCCCGAAGCGGCGGCGGCACCGGTGTTGGCATTCCAGTAGGGCATGCTCTTGACGGCGGCCGGCTGCGCGATGGCGACGCCGGACTGCAGCAGACCACCCTCGCCCCAGTTGGCGGCGGCATCGGGAGCCATCACGTGCAGCAGGTAGGTGCCGTTGTTGTGGGCGCCCAGCATGACCTTACCGAAGCCGCCTTCGACGAAGACGAAGCTGGCGTCGATGGTGTCGGAGGACATGTCGGAGTGGCCACCGGCTTCGAGCTCGACCTGGATGCCGACCTTCAGGCCGTTGTCCAGGGTGGTCGAACCAACGAAGTGGATCTCGTTGTCGCCGATGACGTCGACGTTATTGTACGAGGCCGGGTTGACGGCGGCGGTGGTGGCGATGGAATTCTGATAGTTGTCGTCGTTCCACTTGCCGACGACCCACCACTTGGAGTAGCCGCCGAGCTGCAGCTTGATCTTCTCGGAAGCGGCGGCGACGCCGGGGGTCAGCAGGCCGGCGGCAACCAGCGCCGTGCTGGCGATAAGAACCTTCTTCATGTTATCTCCTCTCTTTGGGCACCCAGATGTCGAACCCGAACGGCCCGCACCCGTTATCCAATCAATGAACACGGCGATGACGCCACGTCGAACGGGGTAAGTCAAGCAACGGACGGGTAAGTCTGTGACGAAAGCCGCGCACTGTGGCGAGGATGCAACAGTTTTTCGTTTGCCCCTCAGGCGGCGGGCGCCCGCTCTTTACCTCTTATGTTCATCCCGGATTGACGTGGACGCCGACACAGGTCGGTGCCGGCCCCTCCCCCGGCACCGCCGGGGGAGGGGCCGGCTCCCCGGGGATTCCCCCTCCGGCGCCGGGCGCGATGCCCGCTACACCATATCTCCTTGCTCCGGCCGGGCCTCTCGTTGCATTCTCGGATGGTGCCGTCCCGAGGGCGGGCGCGGACACGGGTTCATGGGCTTCGTCGATGGGGCCAGGGAAGAAACGATATGAATAGGACGTTACGGGCCGGCCTGATCACGGCCACGCTGTTCGGAGCCGGCGCTCTGCTGTCGGCCTGCGACCAGGGCAAGGCGGTCTACCCCGAGCGCGACCGCGGCGCCAGCGCCCCGCGCATGAGCAACGAGCCGCGCGCCACCGTGTTCGGCTCGGAGGGCATGTTCGGCTCCGACAAGAAGAAGGAAGGCGGCGAAGGTGCCGGCATCGGCGTCAATGCCTTCCTGTGGCGGGCCTCGCTCGACACCATCGGCTTCATGCCGGTGACGGCGGCGGATGCCTTCGGCGGCACCATCATCACCGACTGGTACCAGCTGCCGGAATCGCCCAACGAGCGCTTCAAGATCAACGTTTTCATCCTCGATCGCGCCCTGCGCGCCGACGGCGTCAAGATCTCGGTGTTCAAGCAGGTCAAGGACTCCACCGGCCAGTGGGCCGACGTCAAGGTGGAGCCCAAGATGGTGGCCGACCTGGAGAACTCGATCCTGACCCGGGCACGCCAGCTGCGCGTCGTCTCGACCCAATAGGCGGTCTTCCCACCCTTTAGATACGGACGGCCCCAGATGTCGCGCCCGGAACCCGCCGCCATCGTCGGCGACCGTTATAACGTCAAGGAAACCGAGGCCAAGTGGCAGCGGGCGTGGGAGGAGCGCGGCTGCTTCACCGCCACCGAGGATCCCGCACGGCCGAAATACTACGTGCTGGAGATGTTTCCCTATCCGTCGGGACGCATCCATATGGGGCACGTGCGCAACTACACCCTGGGCGACGTGGTGGCGCGGCACCGGCGGGCCAAGGGTTTCAACGTGCTGCATCCCATGGGCTGGGACGCCTTTGGCCTGCCGGCCGAGAACGCCGCCATCGAGCGTAACACGCATCCCGCCAAGTGGACGCGCGAGAACATCGCCGCCATGCGGACCCAGCTGAAGTCCATGGGCCTGTCCTATGACTGGTCGCGCGAGATCGCCACCTGCGAGCCGGAGTATTACCGGCACGAACAGGCCATGTTTCTCGACTTCCTCAAGGCCGGGCTGGTCTATCGCAAGGAGTCCTGGGTCAACTGGGACCCCATCGAGAACACCGTGCTGGCCAACGAGCAGGTCATCGACGGCCGCGGCTGGCGCTCGGGCGCCCTGGTCGAGAAGCGGCTGCTGTCGCAGTGGTTCCTCAAGATCACCGACTACGCCCAGGACCTGCTCGATTCGTTGAAGACGCTGGAGCGCTGGCCCGACCGGGTGCGCCTGATGCAGGAGAACTGGATCGGCCGCTCCGAGGGCGCCCGGCTGGTCTTCCGGCTGAACGGCCGCGATGACCGGCTCGAAGTGTTCACCACCCGCCCCGACACCCTGTTCGGCGCCAAGTTCCTCGCCATCTCGGCCAACCACCCGCTGGCCGCCGAGCTGGCCGCCGGCAACCCGGCCCTGGCCGAGTTCGTCGCCGAGTGCAATCGCATGGGTACCTCGGAAGTGGCCATCGAGACCGCCGAGAAGAAGGGCTTCGATACCGGCCTGCGCGCCGCGCATCCCTTCGACCCGGCCTGGATGCTTCCGGTCTACGTCGCCAATTTCGTGCTGATGGATTACGGCACCGGCGCCATCTTCGGCTGCCCGGCCCATGACCAGCGCGACCTCGACTTCGCCGTCAAATACGGCCTGGGCCATACCCAGGTGGTCGAGCCCGAGACCGATCGCGACGCGGCGCTGGCCGGACTGGCCCGCGGCGAGGCCTTCGCCGGCGACGGCCGCCTGATCAATTCCGGCTTCCTCGACGGCTTGACGGTCGAGGCCGCCAAGGCCGCCGCCATCGACCGCATCGAGGCCGACGCCATCGGCAGCCGCACGGTGAACTATCGCCTGCGCGACTGGGGCGTGTCGCGGCAGCGCTATTGGGGCTGCCCGATCCCCATCATCCACTGCCCGAGCTGCGGCATCGTGCCGGTGCCAGCCGCCGATCTGCCGGTGCGCCTGCCCGAGGATGTCAGCTTCGACAAGCCGGGCAACCCGCTGGCCCATCACGCCACCTGGAAGGACGTCGCCTGCCCGACCTGCGGCGCCGCCGCCCGGCGCGAGACCGACACCTTCGACACCTTCTTCGAATCGTCGTGGTACTTCGCCCGCTTCTGCTCGCCGACCCTGGAAAGCAAGGGCGTCGACCGTGCCGCCGCCGGCTATTGGCTGGGGGTGGACCAGTATATCGGCGGCATCGAGCACGCCGTGCTGCACCTGCTGTATTCGCGCTTCTTCACCCGGGCGCTGAAGGACTGCGGCTATCTCGACGTCAAGGAGCCGTTCACCGGCCTGCTGACCCAGGGCATGATCTGCCATGAGACCTACAAATCGGCCGAGGGCCAGTGGCTCTATCCCACCGAGGTGGCCAGGGCCGAGGACGGCAGCCTGATCGAGACCGCCACCGGCCGCCCCGCCAGCCTGGGGCGCTCGGAGAAGATGAGCAAGTCCAAGCGCAACGTGGTCGATCCGGCCAACATCATCGACACCTATGGCGCCGACACCGCCCGGCTGTTCATGCTGTCGGACAGCCCGCCCGAGCGCGACCTCGACTGGACCGAATCGGGCATCGATGGCGCCTGGCGCTACGTCAACCGACTGTGGCGCATGGTGGCCCAGCCGGTGCTTGCGCTGGCCGAGGCGGGCTCGGCCATGCCCGAGCTGTCCGACGAGGCCGCCCGGGTCCGCCGCGTGGTGCACAAGACCATCGCCACCGTGGGCGAGGATCTCGAACGCTTCCACTTCAACAAGGCGGTGGCGCGCATCCGCGAGATGACCAACGCCCTGGGCGAACTGACCGCCGCCTCCGCCGGTGCCGGCTGGGTGCTGCGCGAGGGCCTGGAGGCCGCCGCTCGCCTGATCGGCCCCATGATGCCCCACCTCGCCGAGGAGATGTGGCGCCTGCTGGGCGGCGCCGGGCTGCTGGCCGAGGCCGGTTGGCCGGCGGCCGATCCCGCCCTGCTGGTGGAGGATTCGGTGACCGTGGCGGTGCAGGTCAACGGCAAGCTGCGCGCCACCATCGAGCTGCCCAAGGACTGCGACCCTGGTCTCGCCGAGCAGACGGCGCTTGCGCAACCCCCGGTGATCACGGCAATGTCGGGGAAGGCCGCCCGCAAGGTGGTGGTGGTACCGAACAGGATCGTCAATGTGGTGGTCTAAGTCATCCAGACTGGTGGTTATCGTCGCCGTGCTGGCGGCGACCGGTTTGTCCGGCTGCGGCTTCCGGCCGCTCTACGCCCGTGGCGGCGCCCAGGGCGGTCAGTCCTCGGTGGCGGCCGAAATGGGTGGGGTGCGGATCAACGGCATCGAAAACCGCCTTGGCCAGGACCTGCGCAACGCCCTGCTGACCCGCATCAGCCCCACCGGCGAGCCGGCCAGCCCGCGCTACATCCTGTCGGTGGTATTGACCCAGAGCGAGGGCGGCCTCGGCTACCGCAAGGACACTTACGCCACCATGGCCGACATGCGGCTGACCGCCCGCGTCATCCTTTCCGACGAGGACCAGGGCTCCAGCGTTTCCGGCAGCGAGGAAGCCCTCGTCAGCTTTGATTATCTCGGCCCCCGCTACGCCAGCGTCGCCATGGAACGCGACGCCGCCAACCGCGCCGTCACCGAACTGGCCGACCGCATCGCCAACCGGGTCGGCCTGGCGCTGGCCGGCAAGACGCGGTGGATAAAGGCGGGGGAACGGCCGGAATGAAGCCGCTGGACGCTCGCAATGAGCCGTTCGCCGGTCATCGGCGGCCATTGAGGCCGCGGCCAAGGTCGCGGATGCGACCGCCCGGCGAGGGCCCGCGAAAAGGCTCGCCTGAATGAAGCCGTCGGCCTCGCAGGTCGAGGCCTTCCTCAAGTCGCCTCCCGCGGCCATGCGCGCCGTGCTGGTGTATGGCCCCGATCAGGGGCTGGTGCGCGAACGGATCAACCGCCTGGTCAAGCTTGCCGTCGCCGATCCCTCCGACCCCTTCCGGATCGCCGAACTGACCCCCGCCCGGCTCAAGGAAGACCCCGCCCGCCTGTCCGACGAGGCGGCGGCCATCGCCCTGACCGGCGGCCGCCGCGCCGTCATCGTGCGCGACGCCGGCGACGGGGTGACGGCGCCGTTCTCGTCCTACCTGGCCAACCCCAAGGGCGACGCCATGGTGGTGGCCGAGGGCGGTGATCTCGGCCCGCGCTCGTCCCTGCGCAAGCTGTTCGAGGCCGCCGACAACGCCGCCGCCCTGGCCTGCTACGCCGACAGCGGCGCCAGCCTGGCCGGAGTCATCCACGAGGAGCTGAAGGCGGCCGGGCTGTCGGCCGAGCCCGACGCCATGTCCTACCTCACCGATCACCTGGGCGGCGACCGTCGCCTGACCCGGGCCGAACTGGGCAAGCTGGCGCTTTACATGGGTGGCCCCGGCAAGGTGCGGCTGGAGGATGCCGTCGCCTGCGTCGGCGAGGCCTCGGCCCTGTCCATGGACGATCTGTCACTGGCGGTGGCCGAGGGCGACCACGCCGGTACCCAGCGGCTGCTCGACCGCCTCTTGGGCGAGGGCAATTCACCCATCACCATCCTGCGGTCGGTGGGGCGCCACTTCCAGCGCCTGCATCTGGCGGCCGGGATGATGACCCAAGGCAAATCGGCGGAGCAGGCGGTGGCCGCGCTGAAGCCGCCGGTGATCTTCAAGGCGGTGGACCGCTTCCGCCGCCAGCTCGGCCGCTGGCCGGCCGACCGCCTGGGCAAGGCGCTCGACATCCTTCTCGACGCCGAGGCCGACTGCAAGACCACCGGCATGCCGGCGGCCGAGATCACCTCGCGCGCCCTGATGATGATCGCCCGCGCGGCAGGACGGCGGTAGGAGGCTCGCCTCCCCCTTTATACCGCATCCCGTTGATCGCAACCGATCACCGGAGCCCTCAAGTGCCGGGCGGGTTTCTCCGAAACCCTTGGCTCCCGCGGCACGAGCCGCGCGGCGCCTTGCGCCTAACCGTATCTCGATGAGTCGACTTCATCGAGATGCGGCATTACCCCTCCCCCGACGCCGCCTCGGACGGCGGCACGACTTTGATGGTGGTGATCTGGTTGCGGTTGCGGCGCAGCACTTCGAAGCGGAAGCCGTAGAACAGGAAGGCTTGGCCGACCTCGGGAATCTGGCGGGATTCGTGCAGCACCAACCCGGCGACGGTGGTGGCCTCGTCGTCGGGCAGATTCCATTCGTATTCGCGGTTGAGGTCGCGGAGGGTGACCGAGCCGTCGACGATGAAGCTGCCGTCACCTTGCGGCCGCACCCCGGCCACCGCCACGTCGTGCTCGTCGGCGATGTCGCCGACGATCTCCTCCAGGATGTCCTCCAGCGTCACCACCCCCATCAGCGAGCCGTACTCGTCCACCACCAGGGCGAAGTGCTCGCGCCGCTCGCGAAAGGCCTTGAGCTGCTCCAGCAGCGAGGTGGATTCGGGGATGAACCAGGGGTCCGAGGCGATTTCGCCGATATCGAGCCTCTCCACGTCGCCGTCCAGGGCACGCACCGCCCGCAGCAGGTCCTTGGCGTGCACCACCCCGATGATGTTGTCGGGCTGGCCGCGCCACAGCGGGAGGCGGGTATAGGGGCTGCGCAACACCTGATCGACCAGATCGGCAGCGGGCTGGCCGGCGTCGATGGCCACCACGGCGCGGCGGTGAACCATCACCTCGCCCACCTCGACATCGGCGAGTTCCAGGATGGAGCGCATCATGCGGCGCTCCTCCTTGACCTCCTCCTGGGTGGCATGGACCTCGATGGCACCGCGCAATTCCATCATGGCGCTCTCGATCGAGGCCTCGGTGGCGTATTTGGCGCCAAACAGGCGGAACACCAGCCGGACGAAAACCTCGATGCCCTTGACCACCGGCGACAGCAGCATCACCACCGCCGCCATGGGCGGCGCCACCCACAGGGCGACCCGGTTGGCGTTGTAGATGGCGTAGGTCTTGGGCAGCACCTCGCCGAACAGCACGATGATCACCGTCATGCCGGCGGTGGCATAGGCGATGCCGGCCTCGCCGAACAGTCCCACCAGGGTGCCGGTGGCCAGCGAGGAGGCCAGGATGTTGACCAGATTGTTGCCCAGCATCAGCGCGCCGATCAGGCGGTCGCGGGTGCCGATCAGCCGGTTGACCAGACGGGCCCGGCGGCTGCCGTCCTGTTCCAACTGATGCATCACCGGCTTGGACACCGCCGTCAACGCGGTCTCGGAGCCGGCGAAGAAGGCGGCGACGACTTGCAGCACCACCACCGCGATCAGCGAGGGGAGAAGGTAGTCCTCCATCGCCTCACCTCGTCGTCGCGATGAAATCACCCAGCATGGCCGCCACCGCCTCGGCCGGGACCTCGCGGGTGAGGAAGCTTTGCCCGATACCGCGCGCCAGCACGAAGGTCACCTTGCCGTCCTTGACCTTCTTGTCGCCCGCCATGTGGTGCAGCAGCCGCCCGGCGTCCCAGGCGCGGTGGCCCGCCAGCCGGGTGGGCAACCCCACGGTGTCGAGGTGGCGCACCAGCCGTTCGGCATCGGCCCTGGGGGCGAGACCGAGGCGGGCCGACAGGTCCAGCGCCATCACCATGCCCAGCGCCACCGCCTCGCCGTGCAGCATCTCGTCGGAGAACCCGGTCTCGGCTTCGAGGGCGTGGCCAAAGGTGTGGCCGAGGTTCAGCAGGGCGCGGACGCCGCCTTCACGCTCGTCGGCGGCGACGATGCGGGCCTTGGCGCGGCAGCTCACCGCCACCGCCTGCCGCCGCGCCGCCTCGTCGCCCGCGACCACCGCCGGGCCGTGCCGCTCCAGCCAGGAAAAGAACGGCTCGTCGTCGATGACGCCGTATTTCACCACCTCGGCATAGCCGGCCAGCACCTGGCGGCGCGGCAGGGTGTCGAGCACGGCGGTATCGGCCAGCACCAGCCGGGGCTGATGGAAGGCGCCGACCAGATTCTTGCCCTGGCGGGTGTTGATGCCGGTCTTGCCGCCCACCGAGCTGTCCACCTGGGCCAGCAGGGTGGTGGGGATCTGCACGAAGTCGACGCCGCGCAGCAAGACCGCCGCGGCAAAGCCGGTGAGGTCGCCGATGACGCCGCCGCCCAGCGCCACCACCATGGTGCCGCGCTCGGCGCGGGCGGCCAGCATGGCGTCGAGCAGGGCTTCGAGATGGGCGAAATCCTTGCTGCCCTCGCCGGCCGGCATCACCTCGACCATCGCCTCGATGCCGGCGGCCGCCAGGCTGGCGCGCAGCCGGGGCAGGTAGAGCGGCGCCACGCTGTCGTCGGTGACCACGAAGGCGCGGCGGCCCTGCATCAGCGGCACCAGGGCGGCCCCGACGCCGTCCAGCAGGCCGGGGCCGATGCGGATGTCGTAGCTGCGCTCGGCAAGATCGACGGTAAGCTGCTCGAAGGCGGTCATGAACCAGGCTCCAGATGGGCGATGAGGCTTTCCATCACCGCCGCCACGGTCACCTCGGGAACGTCGTCGGTGGACTGGACGGTGATGTCGGCCTCGGCATAGAGGGGATAGCGCTTCTCCATCAGCCCGGCCAGGATCTGGCGCGGGTCGCCCTGCCTGAGCAGCGGCCGATGGTCGCGCCCGGCGGTGCGCTTGACCAGCAGGTCGAGATCGGCCCCCAGCCAGACCGACAGGCCGCCCTGCTTGATGCGGGCGCGGGTTTCGGGGTCGCAGAAGGCACCGCCGCCGGTGGCCAGGATCACCGGCGGGCCGGACAGCAGACGGGCGATGACCTTGCGTTCGCCGATGCGGAAGTCGGGCTCGCCGTGACGGGCGAAATACTCGGCGATGGTGCAGCCGGCGGCGGACTCGAACTCGGCGTCGGCATCGACGAAGGCCAGCTCCAGCCGGGCGGCCAGGCGTCGTCCGACACAGGACTTGCCCGCCCCCATCAGTCCGACCAGCACCACCGTCCGGTCGAGCAGCGGACGCAGCCGGGCGGCCAGGGCGGCAAGCTCCTTGGTCATGGCGCGCGACGCCACTTCCTGCGACGTTGATCGTCGGCGGCGCCGCCGATACACTGCCCCAGATTCGCCATGGTCGGTTCTTACTCTCCACGGACGGCTTCGGATCCGCCATCCTCCGCCGCTTTTAGCCGTCCCGCCCCGGGTGTGTCCAGCAGTCCATATAGAGGTCTCGGTTCAACCATGAGCAAGCTTGCCGGCATCTTCATCGTCGTCGTCATCGCCGTCATCGCCGGCGGCGCGGCCTTCCTCGCCACTTGGGACATCCCCGCGCCCTCGGCGCGCATCGAAAAGGTCATTCCGGATGAGAAACTGCCGCGCTGATCGGCCGGTCTTTGCGCTGCTGGGACGGGGATTGCTTGCTGCGACGCTGGCCGTCGGTTCCGCCGCAGCCGCCACCGTCGAGCCGCCGACCGTCGAACCGCTGGCGGTGGAATCGCCGGAGGTGACAACCGGGGCTCCGCCCGTGACGATCGAGCGCGCCGCGCCCGGCGTGCTGCCGGACGCACCGCAGCCGCCGCCGGCCGCCAAGCCCAAGGGTTCCGGCCGGGCGGTATCGGGGGTGGAGGTTCACGACCTGAAGGCGCCCGACCCCAACACCATCGGGGTGCTCGACGACAGCCAGGGCGGCTTCGGCGTCGAGATGTGGGACGGCACCGCCACCGTGACGGTGCGCCGCTTCCTGCCGCTGCTGCCGGCCACCACCCCGTCGCGCGCCCTGCGCCAGCTGTCGCGGCGCCTGCTGCTCACCACGGCGGCGCTGCCGCGCGACGAGAAACCTGACCAGCAACCGCCGCTGCTGCAGTTGCGCGCCGAGGCGCTGATGGCCATGGGCGAGCTGGAGGGCCTCGCCGCCCTGCTGAAGGCGGCCCCCACCGCCGCCATGACCGCGCCGCTGTCGCGCCTCAAGCTCGATGCCCTGCTGCTGGCCGGCGAGACGCAGGCCGCCTGCGCAGAATTGGGCACCGCCCAGGCGGCCGGAGCCGATCCCTATCTGGTCAAGGTTCAGGTGTTCTGCCACATGGCCGCCGGCCGCAGCCTGGAGGGCAACCTCGCCCTCGATTTGATGCGGGATCGAAAGGATGCCGATCACGCCTTCGTCGCCGCCGCCGAAGTGATGGGCGGCCTGCCACCCGGTCGCACCGACAAGCTGGTTGCCTCGTCGCCGGTCCATTTCGCCGCCTTCAAGGCGGCCAAGCTGCCGCTGCCCGCCACCGCCGCCGAATCCACCCAGCCGGCGGTGCTGCGCGCCCTTGCCACCGCCACCAACGCCCCCTCCGAGGTCCGCCTCGCCGCCGCCGAGAAGGCCGAGGCGATGGGAGCGCTGGACACCGAGGCGCTGCGCCAGGCCTACGCCGCCGTCACCTTCACCCCGGCCGAACTGCAACAACCGCTGGCCCAGGCCGCCACCGACAAGGGCGCCAAGGCCCGCGCCCTGCTCTACCGCGCCGCCCGGCAGGAAGCCCAGCCGGCCGCCAAGGCCGAAATCGTCGGCCGCGCCCTCAGGCTCGCCGCCGAGCGCGGCGGATTCGCCGCCACCGCCCGCCTCTACGCCCCGCTGCTGACCGAATGGAAGATCGACACCGCCCCGGCCGGGTTCGCCCCCTTGGCCGCCCGCGCCCTCTATGCCGCCGGACAGCCCGAGGCGGCCTTGCGCTGGCTGACGGCGGCGCGGGCCAACAGCGAAACCGCCAAGGAGGCGGCGGCGCTGTGGCCGCTGGCCCGCTTCAACGACACCAACGAGGACAAGCCACCGGCGGCGGCGGAGATCGCCGCCTGGCGCGAAGGCCGCACCCCGCCCGCCGATCAGGCCGAGCGCCGCGGCGCGCTGGGCCTGGGCCTGCTGGCGGCCCTCGGCGATCATGTTCCGGCTGCGGAATGGTTGCTCACCCTCCCCAGCACCGTCGCGGGACCCGGCGGCCCGCAGCCCCGACCGGCCCTGAAGGCCATGCTGCGCTTGGCCACGGAAGGGCTTCAACTGGGGGAGACGGTGCTGCTGACCCTGGTGGCGCTGGGGGACGGCGGACTGGACAAGGCCGATCCCGACACCATCCTGCGGGCGGTATCCGGCCTGCGCCTGCTCGGCCTCGACAAGGAGGCCCGGGCGCTGGCGGTGGAGGCGGCGCTGGCCAACGGAGTCTAGGTGTCCCGCCGCGCCGAGGCTTTCCTCGAAATGATGGCGGCGGAACGGGGCGCCGCCGCCAACACGCTGGATGCCTATGGCCGCGACCTCGACGATCTGCGGGATTTCCTCAGCCGCCGCGGCTGCGATCTCGACCACGCCGGGAGCGACGACCTGCGCGCCTATCTGGCACAACTGGCGGCGGCCGGCATGGCGGCACGCACCCAGGCCCGCCGGCTGTCCTGCCTGCGCCAGTTCTACCGCTTCCTGTTCGCCGAGGGCGCCCGGCCCGATGACCCCAGCAGCACCCTCGACGCGCCCCGGCTGGGCCGGCCGCTGCCCAAATACCTGCACGAGGCCGAGGTCGAGGCGCTGCTGGCCGCCGCCGGGCGCCTCGACCAACCCGCCGCCACCCTGATGACCGCCCTGCTCGAACTGCTCTACGCCTCGGGCATGCGGGTTTCCGAACTGGTGGCGCTGCCGATCTCGGCGGCGGCGCGCGACCCGGCGGTGCTGGTGGTGCGCGGCAAGGGAGCCAAGGAGCGCATGGTGCCGCTGGGCGAACCAGCGCGGCAGGCGCTCAAGGCCTGGCGGACCCTGCGCCAGGAGCTGTTGCCCAAGACTCGGCCGTCACGCTGGCTGTTCCCCTCGCACGGCGCCAGCGGCCACCTCACCCGCGACGGTTTCGCCAAGATGCTCGACCGGGTGGCACTGGCGGCCGGCATCGACCGCGACCGGGTCTCGCCGCATGTGCTGCGCCACTCCTTCGCCAGCCACCTGCTGGCCCATGGCGCCGATTTGCGCAGCGTGCAGCAGATGCTGGGCCACGCCGATATCGCGACAACCGAGATCTATACTCACATCCTCGACGAGCAGCGGACGCGACTGGTGCAACAGCACCACCCTTTGGCGGCACTCACTCCGATCAAGAAAGGAATGCCATAAGCGAAGGTTATGCACTCTGAATATAAATCCCTATGCCTTTTGTAATGCTGTATTTTCGATACAAATAATCTGTTGACTCCACTCTACACTCCCGAAGACCATACTAAACGTTGGGGCTTCTGGGGGGTTCACTCAAGCAGTATGACGAGGCAAGAATTTGTAGAGCTGCTCAAGCGCTTGAACCTGTCGCAGGCAGCCTTCGCCCGCCTTCTCGCCGAACTCGGTGAGCACCCCCCGGCTGCCACCACCATCTGGCGCTGGGCCGACGGGCGCTCGCGGGTCCCCACCGGGGTGGGAGCTTTGCTGCGCCTGCTGGAGATCTTGCCCGAGGACGACCGGAGTGAACTGTTGCAGCGAGCCCGCGGCGGCCCGGTCAGGGCATAGAAAGAAATGGCCCTCGCCGGGCGGGCGCTTCCGCGCCCTCACCCAATACTCGCATGATCATCGCGCCTCGTATTTAGCAGGGTGCGGAAAGCTCAACTTTCCTTTCGTCATTCCCGCGAAGGCGGGAATCCATGCGTCCGGCAGCACAGCATAGGGGGGCAAATGCCAGTCCTTGCCCCCAACATAGACCCCGCCTTCGCGGGGGTGACGAGATGAAGGGCGGCGGGAAGAGGTTTTCCGCACCCTGTTAAGGCACGGAACTCTCGCTAGCGAAGAACGCCGTCGCCATGGCGGCGATTTCATCCACCGCGGCGTCCAGCAGGCGCCGCCCCGCCTCGGGCGTCGCCAGTGCCGGGTTGGAACCGATGCGGCCGTCCGGATAGCGGGCACGGAAGTCGGCGGCGCCATGGAATCCGCCGGACGGCGCCACCGCCGGTTCCAGGACGCGGCGATCCTGGCGATCGGGATGAAGCGCCCAGGTCAGCGCCACCTCGGGCGGCGTGGCGTGCGAGCCCACCGCCGCGCCGTACAGCTCCTCCGACAGCCGGCCAACCTCGGGCGCCTCCCACCAGTTGACCAAGCGACAGCGCAGGCCCGGCTTGGCCTCCAGCGCCATGTGGGTCTCGGAAAAGGCGGCCTGGATGGAGGCCGTGTTGCCGCCATGGCCATTGATCACCATTACGGCTTCGAAACCATGGCGGGCCAGTGACAACAGGCAATCGTTCAGCAGGGCGATCAGCGTCGAAGGCTTGAGCGTCATGCTGCCGGGGAAGGCCATGTGGTGCTGCGCCATGCCCACCGGCAGGGTCGGCGCCACCAACACGCCGAGCCGCTCGCCCACCCCCCAGGCCACCGCCTCGGCGCACAGCGCATCGGTGCCGATCAGGCCGGTGGGGCCGTGCTGCTCGGTGGAGCCGATGGGCAGGATGACGGCGCGGTTGTGAACGAGATAGGCCTCGACCTCGGGCCAGGTGGCAAGCTGGAGACGCATGGTCGGACTCCTACTTCATCAGCCTCTCGGCGGTCATCTGCACCATGCCGCCCAGCATCATGTCGAACACCACGATGCCGGCGGCGGTGAGCGGCGGCACCGCCAGGGCGATATGGGCGATATAGACCTGATAGAACAGCAGCAACAGGGTGATGGCCAGGGTGAACACCCCCAAGCCCCCGGTGGGCGCCAGATGGGCGATCACCGCCATGGGCAGGTAAACCGCCATCTGCACCACCGCCGACCAGTTATAGGCGGTCATATAGCGGAAGAAGGCGCCGCCGCGACCGAGTCCATCGCTGATATGGACCATGGC
Organism: uncultured Rhodospirillaceae bacterium; assembly: GCA_903941105.1. Lineage (GTDB taxonomy): Bacteria > Pseudomonadota > Alphaproteobacteria > Rhodospirillales > Magnetospirillaceae > CAJANL01. The sequence continues at coordinate 21,885 of CAJANL010000164.1, read as the reverse complement.
CAGGGGGAATGCCACCCAACCGATGACATAGGCGATGCCCTGCACCAGCAGCGGCCGCAGCGCCTCGCCCTGATAGTCGCCGTCGAGCACTCCCAGGGCGAAATAGGCCGGCGCCACCAGGGCCGCCGCCCAGAACGAGTGCCAGAAACCGCGCTCGCTGGCGTCGATGAAGGCCAGCCCGGCGGGATCGCGCCGCGCCAGCCGCCAGGCGCCGTAGACTCCGCGCGACATCTCCCCGAGGGTGATCATGGGCGGCCCACCAGGGTCTCCAGCACCCGAAGATAGATGCGGCTGAGGGTTTCCAGGTCGGCCACCGCCACGTTCTCGTCCGCCTTGTGCATGGTCTGGCCCACCAGGCCGAACTCGACCACCGGGCAGGCGCGACGAATGAAGCGGGCGTCGGAGGTGCCGCCGGCGGTGTTGAGCTCCGGCACCCGGCCGGTCTCGGCCTCGACCGCCGCCGCCACCGCCGCCGACAGCGGCCCGGGGTCGGTGATGAAGGATTCGCCCGATATCTCGATGGCCAGCTCGTACTGCCCGCCGACCCCGTCGCAGGTGGTTCCGATCCACCGGCTCAGCGATGCACCCGAATGCAGGTCGTTGAAGCGGATGTTGAAACCGGCGCGGGCCTCGGCGGGAATGACGTTGGTGGCGGCATTGCCCACGTCGATGGTGGTCAGCGTCAGGGTCGAAGCCTGGAAATGGGCCGACCCCTCGTCGAGCGGCGCCTCGGTCAGGCGACGCAGCATCTCCAGCAGACGCGGGATGGGGTTGTCGGCGAGGTGGGGATAGGCGGCGTGGCCCTGGCTGCCCAGCACGGTGAGCCGGGCGTTGAGCGAGCCGCGCCGGCCGATCTTGATCCCGTCGCCCAGGGCGCGCGGATTGGTCGGCTCGCCCACCAGGCAGGCGTCGAGCCGCTCACCCCGTGCCTCCAGCCAGTCCAGCACCGTCACGGTGCCGTCCACCGCCGGGCCTTCCTCGTCACCGGTGATCAGCAGGCTGATGGACCCCCGCGACGGCCCGGCCTCAAGGAATCGTGCCACTGCCGCAACGAAGCAGGCGATGCCGCCCTTCATGTCGGCGGCACCGCGGCCGTAGAGCCGGCCGTCGATCACCTCGGCGGCGAACGGTTCCACCGACCAGCCCTTGCCCACCGGCACCACGTCGGTATGGCCGGCGAAGCAGACATTGGGGGCCGACTCGCCCAGGCGGGCATAAAGGTTATGGATGACGGGACCGCCGGTCGCCGATTCCAGCCGATGGCAGGTGAAGCCCAACCCGGCCAACGCCGCCGCCAGCACGTCCATGGCTCCGCCGTCGGCCGGCGTTACGCTGGCGCAACGGATGAGGGCCTGGGCGATGGGCAGCGGGTTGGTGAGGTCGGTCATCAATCTCTGAGCAGCTCGTTGATGGACACCTTGGAGCGCGTCTTCTCGTCGACCCGCTTGACGATGACGGCGCAATAGAGGCTGGGTCCCGGCTCGCCGTTGGGGAAGGGCTTACCCGGCATGGAGCCCGACACCACCACCGAATAGGCCGGCACCCGGCCCATGAAGACCTCGCCGGTGGCGCGGTCGACAACCTTGGTCGAGGCACCGATGAAGACACCCATGCTGAGCACGGCGCCCTGCTCGACGATGACGCCCTCGGCCACCTCGGCCCGCGCCCCGATGAAGCAGTCGTCCTCGATGATCACCGGGCCGGCCTGCAACGGTTCCAGCACGCCGCCGATACCGGCGCCGCCCGAGATGTGGACGTTCTTGCCGATCTGGGCGCAGGAGCCGACGGTGGCCCAGGTGTCGACCATCGTTCCGCTATCGACATAAGCCCCCATGTTGACGAAGCAGGGCAGCAGCACGGCGCCCGGCGCGATATAGGCCGAGCGCCGCACGACGCAGCCCGGCAGGGCGCGGAAGCCGGCGGCACGGAAGCGGGCCTCATCCCAGCCGGCGAATTTCTGCGCCACCTTGTCGAAGGCCGGTGCCCCGGCGGCGGAGCACTCCATCACCCGATTGTCGTTGAGGCGGAAGCTCAGCAGAATCGCCTTTTTCAGCCACTGATTGATCACCCATGCGCCGTCGAGCTTCTCGGCGACCCGGGCGCGGCCGGCGTCGAGGGCTTCCAGCGCCGCCTCGACGGCATCACGAATCTCGCCCTTGGTCTGGAGGGTGACGCCGTCGCGCGCCTCCCAGGCGGCGTCGATGGTCTTCCGGATGGCGTCCAGGCTCATGGTCAGTCCTCACGTTTGGGCAATCGGCGCGACCATAACGTATTCACCGCGAGGACGCCAAGTGCCCTACCGCTCCATCGCCCGCCATGCGATATCGCGACGGCAGAAGCCCGCCGGCCACTGAAGGCGGTCCACCGCGGTGTAGGCGCGGTCGCGCGCCTCGGCCACCGTGGCGCCCAGGGCGGTGATGCCGAGCACCCGGCCACCGGTGGCGACCACCTCGCCGGCGGCGTTGCGGGCGGTACCGGCATGCAGCACGGTGACGCCGGGGACCTGCCCCGCCGCGTGCAGGCCGCCGATGACCGTGTTCTTCCGGTAGGTGCCGGGATAGCCCTCGGCCGCCATCACCACCACCAGGGCGGTCTCGTCGGACCACTCCAGCGGATCGGCGGTGCCCAGCTTGCCGGTGGCGGCGGCCAACAGCACCGGCAACAGGTCGGATTTCAGCCGCGCCATCAACACCTGGCACTCGGGATCGCCGAAGCGAACATTGTATTCCAGCAGCTTCGGCCCGTTGGCGCCGATCATCAACCCGGCGAACAGCACGCCGGTATAGGGCCGCCCCATCTCGGCCATGGCCTTGACGGTGGGCAGCACCATGGTGCGCAGCACCTCGGCCTCAAGCTCCGCCGTGAACACCGGGGCGGGCGAATAGGCGCCCATGCCGCCGGTGTTGGGGCCGGTGTCGCCGTCGCCCACCCGCTTGTGATCCTGTGCCGCCACCAGGGGGACGGCGGTGGTGCCGTCGCACAGGGCGAAGAAGCTGGCCTCCTCGCCGTCGAGGAACTCCTCGATCACCAGCTCGTCGCCGGCGCTGCCGAACACCTTGTCGCCCATCATGTCGTCGACGGCCCGCAACGCCTCGTCCAGCGTCATCGCCACCACCACGCCCTTGCCGGCGGCCAGCCCGTCGGTCTTGACCACGATGGGGGCACCCTTCTCGCGAATGAACGCCTTGGCCGAGTCGACGTCGCGGAAGCGGCCGTACCAGGCGGTGGGTACTCCCGCCCGGGCCACCACGTCCTTCATGAAGCCCTTGGATCCCTCCAGCGCGGCGGCGGCGGCGGCCGGGCCGAACACCCGGATGCCGGCCTCGTGGCAGCGATCGGCCAGGCCGGCCACCAGCGGCACCTCGGGCCCGACCACCACCAGGCCGATCTTTTCGGCCACGGCGAAGGCCACCAGCCCGGCCACGTCATCGGCGGCGATGGGAACGCAGTCGGCCACCTCGGTGATGCCGGCATTGCCAGGAGCACAGAACAGCCGCCCGAGCAGGGGAGACTGCGTCAACTTCCAGCACAGCGCATGCTCGCGCCCGCCCGACCCCACCACCAACACCTTCATGAGATTCTCCCTCGACGGCAATGGGCGGGGTTTTAGCATTGGCGAGGCGCCCTGTCATGGGGGTCAACCGACGCCCGGCTACTCGATCCACTCGCCCTTGTAGACGCCCCAAATCTCGTCACGCCGCAGCCAGCCGTGCACCTGGCCGATTTCGACCCGGCAGAAATCGCGATTGCGCGGACATTGCACCAGGCGGCCCAGCACACCGGCTTCCAGCACCGCCACCGGGTCGGCGGCGTCGGCATCCGAAGTGCGCAGGCTGCGCGGATTGCCGATCACCACCATCATGCGGCGGCCCGACAGCATGCTCTGGTGCACCCAGCCCTCGCTGCCCTGCCAGTCGCGGATCTTGCGCCAGGCTTCGAACTCGGCGATGACCTCGACCGGCAGGTCCTTGCGCGAATAGATCCAGTCGATGGGATAGCGCACCCCCGGCCCGGTGCGCAGGTTGACCTCGTCGGAGCGCAACGAGACAAAGCGCGGCAGCGGCAGCCCGCTGGTCTCGCCGGCGGGTGCGGCGACCGGCAGGATGAGGGGCGCGATCAGAAGCGCCATGTGCAGAATCGTTGCCGCCGCCCGGCGCAGTGGGCAGGTCATCCCCTTAACTTCGCCCCTTCGATTTCCCAGCTAGGCCATTATAGGCGCCGGCGCCCCTGTGCGGCAAGACAACCCCCGGCGTAGAGCGGATTACACTAACACACCACTGGACAAGACCCCGCCGTCTTGATAGGTCGGTGACCAGTATCCGAGGAGAAGGTGCATGGCCCCCAAGAAGCCCGTCGTGATCGTCACGCGCAAGCTGCCCGATGCGATCGAAACCCGAATGATGGAGCTGTTCGACACCCGGCTGAACCACGACGACCGGCCGCTGTCCAAGGCCGAGCTGGTCGAAGCGGCGAAGCAGGCCGACATCCTGGTGCCGACCATCACCGACCGTATCGACGCGGCGGTGCTGTCCCAAGCTGGACCACAGCTCAAGCTGATTGCCAATTTCGGCACCGGCGTCGACCACATCGACCTCGCCAGCGCACGATCGCGCGGCATCACCATCACCAACACACCCGGTGTACTCACCGAAGACACCGCCGACATGACCATGGCGCTGATCCTGGCGGTGCCACGCCGGCTGGCCGAGGGCATCCAGGTGATGCGCAGCGGTGAGTGGAGCGGCTGGAGCCCCACCTTCATGCTCGGCCACCGCATCTGGGGCAAGCGTCTGGGGATCGTCGGCATGGGCCGCATCGGCCAGGCGGTGGCGCGACGGGCCAAGGCGTTCGGCATGTCGATCCACTATCACAACCGCAAGCGGGTCCACCCCGACATCGAGCACGAGCTTGAGGCGACCTATTGGGAGAGCCTCGACCAGATGCTGGCGCGCATGGACGTGGTCACCATCCACTGCCCGCATACCCCCGGCACCTTCCACCTTCTGTCGGCGCGTCAGCTCAAGCTGTTGCCGCCGCACGCCTACCTGATCAACACGGCGCGGGGCGAGATCGTCGACGAGAACGCGCTGACCCGCATGCTGGCCCGTGGCGAACTGGCCGGCGCCGGCCTCGACGTGTTCGAGCACGAGCCGGCGGTCAATCCCAAGCTGCTGGCGCTCAACAACGTGGTGCTGCTGCCCCATCTCGGCTCCGCCACCATCGAGGGGCGCCTCGACATGGGCGAGAAAGTGCTGATCAATATCAAGACCTTCGCCGACGGCCACAACCCGCCCGATCGGGTTCTGGCCAGCATGTTGTAGGGAGGTCATGATCAATCCCTGCCCCAGGGACTACGAACAATGACCGACCTGATGGCGCAGTGGCGGGCCAAGAAGACCCGCGAGGATGATCAACTGCACGAGCGCCTGACGGCGGCGGTCAAGGGTGGCCGGGTGCAGGTGTTCACCGATCCGGCGGCGCTCGACTTCCATGCCTCGCCGGTCCACAGCCCGTGGGACCATCTGGCGCCGCTGATCGTCCTGATGCTGCTGGCCCTGCTAGCGCTGCTGGCTTTCGGAATCGCCATTGGCATCATCGCCATGACGGTGGCCACCCTGGCGCAATTGTTCGGCTCGAAGCACTATGTGGCCTGGATGCTCAAGCGGCGCACCCTGGCCTACATGCTGGGGAATACCCTGCGGTGGCAGGCGGTGTGGCACCTTGGCGGCGTCGCCCTGGTGCTGAAGGGGGCATCCGAGCCGCCCTGCCTGGCGCCCAAGGGCGACTGGCGCAAGTTCATCCGCCGCAATCTGGGGGAGGCCGAGACCGATAAGGCGGCGGCGCTTCCCCCGCCCGCCGACGCTGCGGCGGAGACCATCGGTGTCGACCAGACCCCCACCTGACCATCCGCACCAGGGCCGCCGCCGGGTAGTGACGGCCGAGGAGGCGCGCATCTGGCGGGTGGTGGTCCAGGATACCGTGCCGCTGCGTGGCCGTGCCCTGCCCCAGGCCGAGGCCGAGGCGGCGCCCGCCGTGCCGCTCCCCTCGCCCGCACCACCAGCGCCGACCCGGCCCACTCCGCCCCGCCCGCCGCCGCCGGTTCATCGCCCCACCCAGCCCGACCTGTCGCACGGCACCACGCCGGGCCTCGACCGCCGCTCGGGCGAGCGGCTGAAGCGCGGCCAGCTGGAGATCGACGGCCGTCTCGACCTGCACGGCATGACCCAGGAGGCTGCCCACGGCGCCTTGCTGGCCTTCGTCGGCCGCGCTTTCGACGCCGGGCGGCGCTGCCTGCTGGTGATCACCGGCAAGGGCAACCGTGACGGCACCGGCGTGCTGCGCGCCGTGGTGCCGCGCTGGCTCAACCAGAGTCCGTTACGCGAGCGTATCATCGGCTTCAGCTATGCCCAGGCGCGCCACGGTGGCGAGGGTGCCCTCTATGTCCTGGTGCGGCGGAGGCGGCAATGACCCCGTTCGGCGCCCGGATACGGAGCCTGCGGGCGGCCAAGGGCATCGGACTGACCCGCATGGCCACCGACCTGCACGTCTCGGGCGCCTACCTGTCGGCCTTGGAACACGGCCGGCGCGGCCGCCCCGCCCCCGGGCTGGTGATGCAGATCTGTGGCTATCTCGGCTGCATCTGGGACGAGGCCGAGGAGCTGAAGCGCTTGGCCGAGCTGTCGCATCCCAAGGTGACGCTGGACACCGCCGGCCTGACCCCAGCCGCCACCGAACTGGCCAACCGCCTCGCCGCCGGCATAAGAACCCTGCCGGAGGACACGGTGGAGCGGCTGCTCATGGTGTTGCGGGAATAGCCCTCACCCCGCCTCCACATCCACCATCACCGGCACGTGGTCCGACGGCGGTGCCCAGGCGCGGGTTTCGCGGGCCACCAAGGCGGCACGCAAGCCGGGCGCCAGGGCCGGGCTGACCCAGACATGGTCGAGACGGCGGCCGCGATCGCTGGCGGCCCAATCGGCCGCGCGGTAGCTCCACCAGGTATAGAGGCGTTCCGCCGGCGGAACGAAATGCCGCACCGCATCCACCCATCCCAGCGAACGCTGCAGACAGGCCAGGGCCTCGACCTCGACGGGGGTGTGGGTGACCACCGACAGCATCTGCTTGTGCGACCAGACATCGGTGTCCAGCGGCGCGACGTTGAAGTCCCCCGCCACCACCAGGCGATCCGAAGGCTTGTAGTCAGCGGCGTACCACGCCGCCACCTCGCGCAGGAAATCAAGCTTGTGGGCGAATTTCGGGTTGGTCTCGGGGTCGGGGATATCGCCGCCGGCCGGAACGTAGAGGCAATGCACCTCGACTCCCCCCGCCAGCACCACGACAAGGTGGCGGCAATCCTCGCGCTCGCACCAGAAAGGGGTGCGGATATCCTCGATGGGCAGCTTGGACAGCACGGCAACCCCGTTGTAGCCCTTCTGACCGTGACGGGCGATGTGGGGATAGCCCATGTCGCGGCAGGCCTGCTCGGGAAACAGCGGGTCGGTGACCTTGGTCTCCTGCAGACACAGCACGTCGGGTGCCATCACCGCCGACAGCTGACGGACGAGGTCGATGCGGAGGCGGACCGAATTGATGTTCCAGGTGACAAGGCGCACGGCAGCCGGCCCTTCCGATAATGGCGGGACCGACGTCATAGCACACCACACGGCCGGGTAAAAATAATGGGCGCCCGGTCAGGGGGGTAACCGGGCGCCCGTGCTCCCTGCGGAGCGTGTGGGGTCGGCAGGGGAAACCTACCCCACGTGGTCAAGACCTTTGCGGCCTCAACCCTACTAGGGCTGAAATGGTGATTTCCTGGCTGCCTTCAAAGGCACATGGCGCATGGCAGGCATGCGTCATGTGCATGGATCAGCCGCCCTGGAGGTTGGGGGTCAGGAATTTCTGGTCTTTGAATTCGAACAGCTTGCCGTCCAGCGCCATGCCGGTCTGCGATTCGTAGAGCGACACCGAGGTGGTCTGGCCCTGGGCATCGACCACCCGCCACTGCCGGAGCGCGAAGGGGCGCTCGGAGAACACCAGAGTCAGCTCGCCGGCACCGGGATCCTCGGCCTCGACCATGGAGATGTTGAGCACGCCGGGTTGCCGGACAACGCGAGTGACGGCGACATCCTTGCCATCGAGGCGCACATCGGCGCGCACCAATATACCGGCCGGGGTCGAATTCAGCGGGATGTAGCTGGGGGCGTCGAGCTGGCGATCGTGGACGATGAGGAAACGCCCATCGGCCACCACCAGCAGCGGGCTGGGTGGATCGTATTGCAGCCGCATCCGGCCCGGCCGCGACAGGTAGGCCTGACCCTCGGCCTGACCGCCATTGGCCGACACCTGAAGGAAGCGCGCCTTCAGGGTGGAAAACGAGTTGAGATACTCCTCGGCCCGCTGCACGTCGGCTCGGTCCTGGGCCGACAACGACTTCCTGGGCGGTGCGGCCACGGCGGGAAACGCCAGCAGCAGGGTGAGGAAGAGGGCAAACAGGCGATTGGTCTTCATACGATCCATCCTCATCAGCCCCTCTACCGCTGGGGGAGGGGACTGCCTCAATAATCCCCGTGGTTTCAATAATCCTCGTGGCCGCTGCGTGCCAGAACCTCGCGCTTGCCGACGTGGTTGGGCTTGCCGACCACCCCTTCCGCTTCCATGCGCTCGATCAGCCGGGCGGCGCGGTTATAGCCGATCTGAAGGTGACGCTGCACGAAACTGGTGGAGGCCTTGCCTTCCCGCGCCACCAGCGCCACCGCCTGATCGTAAAGGTCGTCACCCGAGCCGGCGTCGGTGTCGGCGCCGCCGAATACCTGATCGTCTTCCTCGGTGACCGCTTCGAGATAGGACGGCTCGCCCTGGGTCCGCAAGTGCTCCACCACCTTCTCGACCTCTTCGTCGGAAACGAAGGGACCGTGGACACGGGTGATGCGGCCGCCGGCCGCCATGTACAGCATGTCACCCTGGCCCAGCAACTGTTCGGCGCCCTGCTCCCCCAGGATGGTGCGGCTGTCGATGCGGCTGGTGACCTGAAACGAAATGCGGGTGGGGAAATTGGCCTTGATGGTGCCGGTGATGACGTCGACGCTGGGGCGCTGGGTGGCCATGATCAGGTGGATGCCGGCGGCGCGGGCCATCTGGGCCAGCCGCTGCACCGCCGCCTCGATGTCCTTGCCCGCCACCAGCATCAGGTCGGCCATCTCGTCGACCACGATGACGATGAAGGGCAGCGCTTCGAGCGCCAGGATCTGTTCCTCATAGATCGGCTTGCCGGTATCGCCGTCGAAGCCGGTCTGCACGGTGCGGGTCAGCACCTCGCCGCGCAACTTGGCCTCGCCCAGCCGCTGGTTGTAGCCGGCGATGTTGCGCACCCCCAGCTGGCTCATGGCGCGATAGCGGTTCTCCATCTCCTTGACCGCCCATTTGAGCGCCACCACCGCCTTGCCCGGCTCGGTCACCACCGGCGCCAGCAGGTGTGGGATGCCGTCATAGACCGACAGCTCCAGCATCTTGGGGTCGATCATGATCAGGCGGCATTCCTCGGGCGGCAGCCGGTAGAGCAGCGACAGGATCATGGTATTGACCGCCACCGACTTGCCCGAACCGGTGGTGCCGGCGATCAGCAGGTGCGGCATGCGGGCGAGGTCGACCATCACCGGCGCGCCGCTGATGTCCTTGCCCAGCGCCAGGGTGAGGCGGGCCGGTGCCCGCTCGAACTGGTCGGCAGCCAGCAGTTCGCGCATGAAGACGATCTCGCGCCGCGCGTTGGGCAGCTCGATGCCGATGACGCTGCGGCCGGGAATGGTGGCGATGCGGACGCTGAGGGCGCTCATGGACCGCGCGATGTCGTCGGCGAGGCCGATCACCCGGCTGGTCTTGGTCCCCGGCGCCGGCTCCAGCTCGTAGAGGGTGACCACCGGGCCGGGTCGCACCTTCATCACCTTGCCGTTGACACCGAAGTCCTCCAGCACCGATTCCAGCATGCGGGCATTGCCGGATAGCGCGTCCTGGTTGACCCGAAGCTGGCCGCTGTCCGGCGGCAGCGACAGCAGCGACAGCGGCGGCAGTTCGTAGCCGGGACCGGTGGGACCGCCGAGGGCCAGGGTTCCCTGCCGGGTGGCCCGCTCGCGCTTGCCCGGATTGACCGGCGGCCGCTTGGGCTCCACCAGGGAAACCGGCGGCGGCGGCGGCTCGGACTTGATGATCGCGTCGTCATCCTCATCGGCGTAGTCGTCGTCGAAATGCGGCTCGCCCGGCGGCATGACGCGCATGGGCGCCGGCTCGCGCCGCTCCACCGCCGGCTCGTCGAACTCGCGGGCGCGGCTCCGCCGCAGCACCGCCGCCGCCTGAGTGGTGGCCGCCGCCACATCCGCCGCCGCATCCACCGAGCGCCGCCCCAACATCGCCCATTCACCACCCGTCAGCCCCAGCACGAACACCGTCGCCGCCAGGGCCAGCAGCCCGACCGCCGGCGCCGCGGCCCAGGACAATTCGGGCGGCAGCAACCCGACACCCGCGGTCAGCAACAGCCGGCCCACCGCGCCGCCGGCTCCCGCCGGCATGGTGGCTACGGTCAGCGGCAGCGCCGCCCCGGCCACCGCCCAGCCCACCAGGGCACCCGGCAGCAGCACCAGCCGCCAGCCCCAGGCCGTCAGCGTCTCGGCCCGCGCCAACAACAGCAACCCCCAGGTGAAGGCCACCAGGATGCCGACTCCAGCCGCCAGGCCGAACATTTGCAGCAACAGGTCGGCGGTGGCGGCACCCGGGCCTCCCAAGACGTTGGCAACCGGTCCGTCGACTGCAGTATTGAAACTGGGATCCTTGGGTTCGGCGGTGATCAGCGCCCCCGCCAGCACCACGGCGGCCACCACCAGCGCCATGCCGCCGGCCTGCGTCAGCCGACGACGCATGGCCGCGGCGGCGCCATCGGGCAGGAAGCCCTTCGCCTGGCCTTTTTTAGGAGCTGCCACGGACGGCCCCCTTGTCGGCCAACACGTCCGCGAGGCGGGTCAGCGCCTGCTCGGTGGTGGCGAGATCGTGCACCAGGGCGACGCGGATAAAGCGGTCGCCGGGATTGACGCCATCGGCGCCGGAGCGGGCCAGATAGGCGCCGGGCAGCACGCGAATCTTCGCCTCACGCCACAGTTTCAGCGCCGCCTGCTCGCCATTGCCGACATCGAGCCACAGGAAGAAGCCGCCGGCCGGCCGGCGGAAGCCGGGACGATGGCCGAGGATGCGCTCGGCCATGTCGAGCTTGGCGCGATAGAGGTCGCGGTTCTGATCCACATGCGCCTCGTCCCGCCACAGCGCGGTGGCGGCGGCCAGCACCGGCAGCGGGGTCGCGGCGCCGCCATAGGACCGTACCCGGGCGAAGGCGGCGATGACCCCCTCGTCGCCGGCGACGAAGCCCGACCGCAGCCCCGGCACGCTGGAGCGCTTCGACAGTGAGTGGAACACCACCACGTTGGCGAGGCTGTCGCCGCAGGCCGCCAGGGTTCCCGCCGGCGCGGCGCTGTCCCAGATTTCCGAATAGCACTCGTCGGCCGCCAGCACGAAGCCGTGTCGCCGCGCCGTCGCCACCGTGCGCGCCAGCAGGGCGGCATCGGCCACCGAGCCTTGCGGATTGGCCGGGGTGCACAGATAAGCCAGGGCGGTGCGGTCGAGGATTTCGGCCGGCAGCGTCGAGTAGTCGGGCTGATCGCCCGCGACGAACACCGGCTCGGCGCCGGCCATCACCGCCGCGCCGGCATAGACCTGATAGAACGGGTTGGGCAGCAGCACCACCGGCGGCTTGCCTCGGCGCGGCCCGCACACCGTCTGGGCGATGAGGTAGAGCGCCTCGCGGGTGCCGGCCACCGGCAGGATCGCGGTATCGGGATTCACCAGCCCGGCCGGCAGCTGGAAGCGGCGGGCCAGCCAGCCGGCGACGGCGGCGCGGAACTCGGCCGAACCGTTGGCCGGCGGATACTTGCCCCAGCCGGCGGCGTTGGCGGCCAGGGCCTCGGCCACCAGAGCCGGCGGCGGATGCTGCGGCTCGCCGATGGACATGACGATGGAGTCGGACGTCGCCGCCCCGCCCAGCAGGGTGGCCAGACGGGCGAAGGGATAGTCGGTGAGCTGGTCGAGGCTGGGATTCAACATGGGGCCGACAAACATTAGCGGAACAGGCGCTGTATTACAGCATATCCAACGGCCACCGAAGGGGGAAGTTTTAAGCCCTCCCCCGGCGTCGCCAGCGAAGGGCTCCACAGAAAAAGGGGGCGCCGGATTGCTCCGACGCCCCAACGGTGCTCCAGGGAGGAGGGTCTCAGTGCACCGTTTCACCATGCAGCGCCAGATCGAGGCCCTCGCGCTCTTCCTCGGCCGAGACCCGCAGGCCGATCACCAGGTCGATCACCTTCAGCAGGATGAAGCTGACGACGGCGGTATAGACCAGGGTGATCAGCACGCCCCAGACCTGGGTCATCACCTGGCCGCCATTGCCTTCGAGCAGGCCGGCGGTGCCGCCGATCTTCTCGACCGCGAACACGCCGGTCAGGATGGCGCCGGTGATGCCGCCGATGCCGTGCACGCCGAAGGCGTCGAGCGAGTCGTCATACTTCAGGGCATGCTTGAGGCCGGTGGCGCCCCAGTAGCAGACCATGCCGGCGATCAGGCCGATGATCAGGGCGCCCTTGGGTCCGACGAAGCCGGAAGCCGGAGTGATGGCGACCAGGCCGGCGACGGCACCCGACACGATGCCGAGGACGGAGGGCTTCTTGCGCAGGACCCACTCGGCGAACATCCAGGACAGGGCGGCGGCGGCGGCGGCGATCTGGGTCACGGCCATGGCCATGCCGGCACGCCCGTCGGCGGTCAGCGCCGAGCCGGCATTGAAGCCGAACCAGCCCACCCACAGCAGCGAGGCGCCGATCACCGACAGGGTCAGGTTGTGCGGCGCCATGTTGTCGGTGCCGTAACCCTTGCGCGGCCCGAGCACGATGGCGGCCACCAGACCGGCGACGCCGGCATTGATGTGCACCACGGTGCCACCGGCGAAGTCGAGCACGCCCATGGCGCCGAGGAAGCCGATGGCGGCTCCCTTGGAGTCTAGCATCCACACCCAGTGGCAGATGGGAGCGTAGACCAGCACCAGCCACAGGCCCATGAACACCAGCATGGCGGAGAACTTCATGCGGTCGGCGAAGGCGCCGGTGATCAGGGCGGGGGTGATGATGGCGAAGGTCATCTGGAACATCATGAACACCGATTCGGGGATGGTGCCCGAAAGCGAAGTCTTCTCGATGCCGTCGAGGAACAACCGGTCGAGGCCGCCGATGAAGGGGCTCTCGCCGGTGAAGGCCAGGCTATAGCCGATCACCGCCCACAGCACGGTGACCAGCGCGGTGATGGCGAAGCTTTGCATCATGACGCCCAGCACGTTCTTCTTGCGCACCATGCCGGCATAGAACAGGGCGAGGCCGGGAACGGTCATCAGCAGCACCAGAGCGGTGGCGGTGAGCATCCAGGCGGTATCGCCGGCATTCAGCGTGGGAGCGGCGGCAGCCGTGGCTTCCTCGGCCAATGCGGCCGAGGCAACAAGCGTCAGGCCGATCGCCGGGCCTACGCTTGACAGGATGGTCTTTAGACGATTGCTCATGGTTAACCCCCGGAGCGGCTCAGCGTGATAGGTGGTGCCGGCGACAAGACAGCGGCCGACTTGACACCCTCAGTAACAAGAACCGTGCCAACCGAGGGAATCCGGGGGAATCACGCATTGAGCCCCGGCACCGCCGCCGATCGCCACGGTGGATGATCGAATTTTGTGCAGCGATAATCGGCTCTGCGCAAATTTGGGGCATAGGCTGAGTGGGGGATTTCGGCGCCGCCGGTTTACAACTTGCACCAATGGGATACTCTAGGAATAGGCGATTTTCCAGCCCGGGGGATACCCATGCATGTAACGTCAGGCCAGCCGGAACACTGGCGATACGCCGGTTTCATGGACGAAGTGCGCGAGATCGAGGTGCGCCGCAAGGAGCGCTCCTTCGCCTTCATCCTGGGCGCCGGTGCCTCGGTCACTTCGGGAATTCCCAGCGGCGAGCACTTGGCGCGGAAATGGCTGACCGAGCTACATGGCCGCCGCTGCCATGATGGCTCGTCCCTGGAGACCTGGGCGGAAGCCGCGCTGGGCCTGGATGAGTTCACCCTGGACCGGGTCGGCGAGTTCTATCCCGCCATCTTCGAGGCACGCTTTCGCGGCGACCCCGAGGCCGGCTTCGCCGCGCTGGAAGCGGAGATGGACGACAAGGAGCCCAGCCTGGGATATTCGCTGCTGGCGGAAATTTTGCAGCGCAGCCGGCACAAGGTGGTGGTGACCAGCTTCGTGCGCGGCCAGGTCAGTCGCCCCGTGGTCGCCAAGGTTCACCGTGACCTGTTGCTCAACCCCAGGAACGACCGGGCCGGCGTCGATGAGCTGGATCAGGGCTGGACCGAGGCATTGCGCCGGCTGTTCCAGCATCGGACGCCGCTGGTGATCGGCTATGGCGGTAACGACGGCAGCCTGATGAGCTTCCTCGAACAGCTGTCCCCCGCCGACATGGCCGGGCGGCCGCTGTGGTGCTACCGCGAGGGCGCGCCGCCCAACGATCGGGTGCGGGCGGCTCTGGCCCGCCTCAACGGCATCACGGTGGCCATCGCCGGCTTCGACGAGTTCATGCTGTCGCTGGTCGAGGTGCTGAGCCCCGACTTCGACCTGACCCGGGGCGCCGACGCCCTCAAGGACTTGGGCGAACGGCGCGCCGCCTCTTATCGCCAACAGGTCGAGACGCTGCAGGCGGGAATGAACCGGACGCCGGACACGTCGGAAGCGGTGGAGGCCGCCCGAAACGCTCTCACCCGGACCATCGAAAAGGGCGATGAATGGTGGAGTTGGGAACTGCGAGCCAACGCCGAGGCGGACCTTGACCGTAAGACCGAAATCTATGAGGAAGGCATCAAGGCGTTGCCGAACTCACCCCAATTGCTGGGAAACTTCGCCAATTTTCAATGGATCGTGCGCGACGATCGTGATCGGGCCGAGAATCTCTACCGGCGAGCCATCGAGGCCGATCCCAAACAGGCAAACAATCTCGGCAATTATGCCAATTTCCTGATGACCGTCCGCGTCGACCATGATCGGGCAGAGGAGCTCTACAGGCGATCCATCGAGATTGATCCCAAATATGCAACCACTCTCAGTAACTACGCGAATTTCCTGAGATACGTTCGCAGCGATCATGATCGCGCCGGGCAACTCTACAGGCGGGCCATCGAGGCCGACCCCAAACATGCACACGCTCTCGGCAACTACGCCAGTTTCCTGACGGACATCCGCGGCGATCAAGATCGCGCCGAGGAGCTCTACATGCGGGCCATCGAGGCCGATCCCAGGGATGTAAACGCTCTCGGCAACTATGCCTGCCTTTTGCTCCAGCTGTTGCGAACCGGCGAAGCCCGCGAAATGGCCTGCCGCGCCCGCGCCTTGGTAACCGGGCGATCGCAGGTCGAGGCCGAAGTGCTGCTTTATCTTGCCCTGATCGCCCAACTGAACGGCCGCTCGGCGCGTCAGTCCCTGGGGTGTCTGAAGGCGGTTATCACGGAGGGATTTCGGCGGGGCTACTGGAGCTTTGCCGCCCTGTTCGCCGTGGTGTTGCCGCGCATCCCCGAGGACGAGCGGGCGTTGTTCGAGGCGGTGGGGGCGGCGGTGCTCGACGCGGCGAAGGGGGCGGAGCTGGAACGATTCGCCGAGTGGCAGGCCCTGCCGGTGCTGCCACCAGACCATCCGCTGGAGATATGCACCGGATAATGGGTCATGACGCATGTTGGCGACGGCACCACTTCCGCCTCGCCTTCGCTCGTTGGGCCCCCACCCCCAAGCCTTCCCCGGCTTTGCCGGGAGAGAGGGTGTCCCGCGATAGGCCGAATAGAAGGCCCGGGAGTCGCCTCCCGGGCCTTGGGTTACAGCGCTTCCGCGTTGCTCTCGCCGGTGCGGATACGGACGGCTTGCTGAATCTCCATCACGAAGATCTTACCGTCGCCGATCTTGCCGGTCCGAGCGGCGGTCTGCAGCACCTCCACCACCCGGTCGACGAGGTCGTCATTGACCGCCACCTCGACCTTCACCTTGGGCAGGAAATTCACCACGTATTCGGCACCGCGGTAAATCTCGGTCTGGCCTTTCTGGCGGCCGAAACCCTTGACTTCACTTACCGTCAAACCTTGCACGCCAAGCGGGGTAAGGGCTTCGCGCACCTCGTCCAGCTTGAAGGGCTTGATGATGGCCATGATCAGCTTCATCGTCTGGTCCCCACTTGATATTCATGGGTCCTTCCCACCCCGGCGCGGACTCCCGGGGGGATCGGACCACTGTTGACCGGTCGCAAGCCGGCTCGCGACCCTTCCGCATCCCCTTCCCTTTCAAGCCGCGTGCCGAACCACGGAATCCGGGGCTTTGCGGCAACGGGCGGCGGGCAGGATGCGAACGATTGCACAAAAACTGAGCGGGAAAGGGCGCCGTTGCCTATTTCAACGCCGCCAGGATGGCGGCCGTCTGCGTCTTCCACGACAGCCGCCGCATGGCCTCGGCACCGGCCAGACCGCGACGGCGGGCCTCGGCGCGATCCCGGTAGGCGGTCTCCATGGCGTCGAGCAGTTCCTCGACATCGGACTCGCCCCAGCCGTCGGTGCCGACTCCTTCGGGGGCATGGCCGGGGGCCGGCTGGCGGCTCAGCGCCCAGCAGGCGCCGTCATGGATGACATCACGATGGCCGGTATTGGCCGACAGCACCACCGGAACGCCGGTGGCCATCGCCTCCATGGCCACCAGATTGGTGCCGCCCTCGCAACGGTTGGGGAACACCGCCAGATCGACCTCACGGAACACGCCGGGCATCAGGGCGTTGGCGACAAAGCCCAGATTGACCACCGCCATGGCGGGCAGGCCGTTGGCGAACAGCCAGCCCTCGATGTCGATGGCGCCGTTGGCCGCCACCTTGGGAGCACCGACGCCGTGCGGCCCGGCGGCGATGGAAGCCACCGCCTTGGGGAACGGGTTCGACCAGCACACCGCCAGCACCGCGTCGGGATGACGGGCGTGGAAGGCCTTGAAGGCGGCGAGCACGATGTCCTGGCCCTTGCGGAATTCCAGCTTGCCGCCGGAAAACACCACGAAGCGGTCGGCGAACAGGCCGCGCTTCGGCCCCGGGCAGAACAGGCTGGCGTCCACCCCCTGCAGCACGGTGACCACCGGGCCGACGCCGTGCGCCTGGAGCACCTCGGTGTTCCACGAACTGCCGGCGAGAATGCGGCGGAACCGCTTGGCCTTGGCCTTGGCGGCCGCGTCGATGGCGGTGTTCTCCAGGAAGATGAAGCCGTAGGAGCGGTCGCCCACCGCCTCGTCGGCGAAGGCATGGTTGAGCGACACCAGATGCGGTGCCCCCTTGGGTGGCTTGAGGCCGTTGAGTTTCTGGTGCGCCTCGGCGCGGGCATAGGCCTTGGCGAGAACGGCGGCGCGGGCACCGTCGACCACCACATCCTCGCGGGTCAGCCGGGCGCAGATCAACGGACGCGGCCCGTTCGCCGCCTCCATCTCCAGCACCAGATTGAGGCCGAACACCCCCCAGCCGAAGAACGACGACGGTCGCCACCCGATGCTCACGGTCGATGGATTCACCACGGTTCCCCTGCCAATGACTGGGGCGGAGAGTAGCGCATCGCCCGGGCCTCGACTAGAGTGGCCACCATGATCGGCCCCACCGCCTTCACCCGCTTTCGCACCAGGCTGCCATTCGAATTCGGCCTGCCGACCTTCGACGGCCGCTTCCGGCAGGCCTCGGACGGCGGCGCCTATTACCTCTGCCGCAACGACACCCTGCTGGCCTCCCTGCGGCAGGCGACGCCGCCCATGCGGTTGAGCGAGGGCGGGGGCTTTTCCTGTCTGCCGCGCCGGCTTTGGGGCGGCACCGAGTTTGCTGGCCGGCGGGTGCTGTTCGTGCTGCCGTCCTCGGCCATCGGCGACTGCGTCGGCGTCCACCTGTTCCTGAAGAGCTTTCGGACCCGCTGGCCCACCGCCGAGGTGGCGGTGCTCAATAGCGGCGCCGCCACCGACCTGTTCGCCCTGGAGCCGGCGGTGACCCTGTTCCCGCTGTTCCTCTCCGAGACGCAACACAAGCGCTGGCGCACCGTGGTGGATCTGGGCGAGATGGAGGGATGGGGCGGCATCGCCACCAGCCCGATCGACGCCGAGACGGTGCTGCTGGATGCCTTCGGGCTATCCCCTTGCCCGGCCGAGCTGGCGGGACGGCCGGTGCCGGCGGAACCGCGATCCGCCATCCTGCCGCTGGCCTCGTCGCCCTTGCGCAGCCTGCCACCGCGCCTGACCGCCGCCCTGGCGCGCGCCCTGGCGGCCAAGGGGCCGGTGACGGTGCTGCTCAATGGCTGGCAGGGCCTGAGCCGCGCCTACGAGGCGGCGCTGCGGCCATTGCTGTCCGAAGGGATCACCGTCAATGGCGGCTTCCGCGCCACCGGCCAACTGATGGATTTCATTGCCGGTTGCGGCTATGTGGTGGTGGCCGACAGTGGCCCGGCCCATCTGACCAAACTGGCGGGTACCCCGGGCACCGCCATCTACACCTCGGCGGGCCATCAAGTGCTGCAGGGGCGCTTCCGCAACCTGACACCGTGGCAGTCCCGCTTCGCGGGACCCCATTGCACCGCCCCCTGCGGCCTGGCCAAGCTGCGCCGCGCCGCCGACGGCCGCGTCGGCTGCATGGGCAGCCTCGGCCTGCCGCTGGAGGAGTTGCCCGGCCTGCCCGGCGAAGATGCCGCGCTGGCCGCCCGTCTGGTGCTGGAGACGCCGGTGCCTTGCGTCGCGGCGCTGACCGACGCCGCCGATGCGGTGGCGGCGTTCATCATCGAAGATGTGGAGCGCCGCCGAAACGATCCCTAACTACAACCGCAGCCACCCGACTTGCCGCCGCCGCAGGAACCACCCGACTTGGGCTGGGGTGCGCTCGACGCGGCCAGGGGGTCGCGCGACAGGCCGGCCTCTTCCAGCGCGGCGAGGTAGTCGGCCCACAGGCGATCCTGAGTCTCGCCCATGGCATA
Source organism: uncultured Rhodospirillaceae bacterium (assembly GCA_903941105.1). Taxonomy (GTDB): domain Bacteria; phylum Pseudomonadota; class Alphaproteobacteria; order Rhodospirillales; family Magnetospirillaceae; genus CAJANL01. The sequence continues at coordinate 2,763 of CAJANL010000164.1, read as the reverse complement.
GAGGAAATCCCAGGTATAGATGCCGCTGTCGTGCAAATCGTCGAACACGATCTTGACGGCGTAATTGCCCACCGGCTCGACGGCGATGATGCCAACCTGCGACCGGCCGGAGACCAAGGTCTTCTGACCCGGGCCATGGCCCTGCACCTCGGCCGAGGGGCTTTCCACCCGCAGCAGCTCGGCCGGCAGCACGAACCGACGGCCGTCCTCGAAACTGATGCTGAAGGTACGGTCAGCCTTGGAAACCTTGATGTCCTCCGGCTGATGCCGGCTGCCCATGGGGTGATTCATTTCGCGTCGTCCTGCAGGGTACGGGCCTCGTCGGCCAGCATGATGGGAATGCCGTCACGGATGGGATAGGCCAGTCCGGCCTTGTCGTCCACCAGCTCCTGGCGCTCGGCGTCATAGCGCAAGGGAGCATGGGTGCCGGGGGCCACCAGGATCTCCAGCAGCTTGGGGTCCAGTCCTGGAATACGGTCGGGCATCAACGAGACTCCTCGGGCGTCGCCGCCATCATATCAACTTCGTTGTACTTAATGTACCGGCATGGTGCCGCCGCCACGTTCGGCCAGCAACGCCATCTCGATCATGGCCGTCATCATGGCGGCACGCTCGGCGACGCCGTCGACCTCCAGCAGGGCCTGCTTCTCCTCGGGGCTGAACGGGCAGGTCATGGCCAGCGTCGTCACCACGGTGACGTCCGAGGCCTCGTCCAGCACCGCCCAGTTCACCGATATGCCGTGATCGGCGAAATAGGCCCGCACCGAACTCAGCAGCCGGTCGCGGTCGATCAGCAGCGGCGAGGGCGATTCGTCAAGGTCGGCGGAATAGGCGCGGTAATCGACGGCAAGACGACGATAGCCGGCCCGGCCCTCGGCCTCGCCCGCCACCTTGAACCGGCATACCCCGTGCGTCGTCACCAGATAGCGGCCGTCACCGGTTTCGGCGAACGAGGTGATGCGCGCCAGGCAGCCCACCCGGAACAACCCGGCCGCCGGACCACCGCCGGCGGCCTCGGCCGGCTGCACCAGACCGAACAGGCGGCCCAAGCCCAAGGCGTCGTCGGTCAGCGCGATATAGCGCGGCTCGAACACGGTCAACGGCAACCGCCCGCCGGGCAGCAGCAGGGCTCCGGCGATGGGAAACACCGGCACCACCGCCGGCAGGTCGGACACCAGCGGACGCCGGCTGGCCATCAGGAGAACAGCAGTGACGACAAGCGCCGCCGCCCCGAAACCGAAAGCGGGTCACCGAAACCGAACGCCTCGAAGAACTTGACCAGCTGCTTGCGGGCAGCATCGTCGTTCCAGGCACGGTTACGACGCACCACTTCCAGCAGTTCCTCCACTGCCGCCTCGTACTCATTGGCGGCGTAGTAGGCCATGGCAAGATCGAAGCGGGCCTGATGGTCGTCGGCGTTCTCCGCCACCTTGCGGCGCAAATCGGCGGCGGAACCGGCCTTACCCGCCGATTCGGCCAGTTCGAGCACCGTCCGCACCGCGACGATCTCGGCGTGCTTGGCCATGTCGGCCGGCAGGCGGGCCAGCACCGTCTTGACCTGATCGGTATCCCCCAGCGCCATCAGGCAGCGCATCAACCCGGCCATGGCGGGTGCGTTGGCGGGGTCCTCCTGCAACACCTGCTGAAAGGCCTGGGCGGCGGTCTCGGCATCGCCCTCGGCAAGGATTTCCTTGGCCTGGGCCACCAGGTCGGCCAGCGACACCGTCTCGCCGGCACCGGTGGCGAGGCGCTGGATGAACTGGCGGATCTGGGTTTCCGCCATGGCGCCGACGAAGGCGTCCACCGGGCGGCCGTCCTTGAAGGCATAGACCATGGGCACCGACTGGACGCGCAACTGGGCCGCCAGGTCCTTGGCGTTATCGACGTTGAGCTTGACCATGCGGACGGCGCCGCGGAACTCGCGCACCACCTTCTCCAGCAGCGGCCCGAGCTGTTTGCAGGGACCGCACCACGGCGCCCAGAAATCGACGATGACCAAGGCGTGCCGCGACGCCTCGATGACGTCGGCCATGAACGAAGCGGTGGTAGCTTCCTTGACGAGATCTGGCGCCGCCCCGCCGCCTTGAGAGGGGGGAGGATTGCCGCCGCGATTGAACATGAGGTCCATGACGATTTCCCGCGTTTGAAGGACCCGCAATAGATGGACCGCGTCTGCCCGGCTGGCAAGAGCAAAGGGTTGCGCCGAGCTTCCTGGCCTAGTGCATTCGGACACTAAAAAAGGCTTGCGTCGGCGGCGGCTTTTCGTATTATCCGGCCTCCGAAGGCGACAGCCGCCGGAAACGCCAAATGAGCGGGCGTAGCTCAGGGGTAGAGCACAACCTTGCCAAGGTTGGGGTCGAGGGTTCGAATCCCTTCGCCCGCTCCAAATTTCTAAGGCAATATCAAAGGCTTACGGTCTCTTGACCGTGAGCCTTTTGCTTTTCTGGCTTTTCCCAGAATCGTCCAAATTCACAAAAATCAATGATTACAGTGGCTTACGGGCGTGGATTCGTCTGTGAGAATGCACAAATTTATGCACAAAATATTGGTGGATTCTGCCAATGGAAACCACCTGTAAATTTGACTTAAACCACAGATAGAGGTATATTATCTATACTAGATAATCACAAATGGAGGAGAATTGATGAGATGAAGACAAAGCGTAAGTGTGTATTGGACAACAAGGTTTATATATTTATTCGTGATAATGCCAAATTACCGATCTGGCACTACTATTTTACTCATAATGGCGATCAGTTTCGT
>CAJANL010000163.1 GCA_903941105.1 uncultured Rhodospirillaceae bacterium | reverse complement strand
TGAAAACAATTTGCCGGATTTCCGGGGGTGAACCCGCCGAATCCGGCAATTCGCGATTACTCCAACGGGCCATCAAACCCTGGAAAACCGCCAGGGTCAGCGTTCTTCACAGCCGACTACATAGGTCCCCACCGTCGGACCGGTCGTGATTCTGTGGGGTGCGGCCAAGGCAACGGTGCCGCGGCTAGTCGAGCGGTTGTGGACGACAGGCGTAATCGAGACAATGAGTTTTGTTATGTCAGCTGGGACGTGATCAGGCCCTGCCGCCTGATTTTCCGTCTGGCCCGTCACCTACCACTTGTGTCGAGGGCCTCTCCCCAGATAGCCAGTTTCGTATCACTTTCGCATGCTTTTTCTCTTGCAACGCAGCGAATGCCACCATATATATTGCAGTGCAGCAAACGGATGGCCTTCGGACCATTCCTCTTGCTGCCTTTCTTGGACGTTTCCTCCCTAAACTTGAGCCGTGGTTCGCCACGGCTCTATATTTGGCTGAAATCCGCCGTTTTTTCATACATTTTATTATCGTGATATACAAAAGTGTACAGGAAAAGTGTACAGAAGAAGTGACCGCAAATGCTGCCAGAGGCTTCATCTCGGCCCATCCTCGCTGCGCCCGCACACAGCACCTCCTACTGCGGGTAGCGCCACGGCCGTAGGAGATGACAGTTTTACTGCTGGAAATGCGCCGTTTCGGCTACTTTCGATCCTCGGCAGGCCGTAGGAAGCCATGACCACCAATGATCCCGACACCATCACGCCCGTGCATGGCGCTGGTCGGCTGCTGGCCCTTGCCGATGTCGCGGTGGAGATTGCGGGCGTCGCCATCGAAATCAACGCTGTCAGAGTCGAACAAGCCTCGGCCGGCATTGCCGTGCGCTTGCCGCTGGATCGCCAGGGGCGTCCGCTCGTGGTGCTGCCCGAGGATGTCCGTCAGGCGCTCGGCGATACGGTCCTGGCGGCGGGCATCGAGGTGGGCATCCTCAAGGAACGGTTCAGCGTCACCGCGTGAATTGTTCCTCAGAGGAACTCTGCGCTGCGTGCGCAGGCGCTTGGATAAATACCTTCACAAATGAAGGAGAAAGCCATGCGCCTACATCAAATCTCTCCCAGAGAAGACACATCAATCGATGAGGCAGTAAACATCGTCCTTATTCCAGTGCATTGCACTTGCATAGCCATTCCAGAAGACGGGCGTTTTGCCGAAGGCAGCCCGAAAATTTACATAGGCGGCTTGCCTATTGAGGATTTGAAGGTGACCTTGCTTCTTTATTCTGGATCGGAGATCAAAGTCACGTTCAAGGGCACCGCCTTGATCCACACTACCGGGGGCATCAAGGACGCCCTGGACCGCCTCTATCAGGTGCCAATCGAGGTGTGGACGGACGGCGTGGTCGGGCTTGGACAGTCGGTGGCATTGGAGATCAACGGCACCATCACGCTAGTCACCCCTAACGGCAGGGTAGTCCAACTGATCGGGGCGATGCGCTGACCCTCAGGTCATCAGTCGCGCTTCAATTTCAGCGGCTTGTTCCCACGGCACCTCGATCTCGATGCTGTCGAAGCCGAGATCGCGGAACACCGCCACGGTTTCCAACCCGTCCACCAGGGTGATCCAGGCTCGACCTTCAGCAATCTCATCGTCCATCGATAGCCGCGCGACGGGACGCTGCCACCGCTATCCTCGAAGGCGTCGAGGATAGCGGTGATCTGTTCTGGTGTCATGGCGGGCCTCGCAGTTGTATCCTGCGGGAACATAGGGCGGTGACGTGCCTGGGGCCGCTCAAATGGGAATGTCGCGTATACATGCCATCGGATAAGGTGTATTGGTCGGAACTGATATGACAGACGCGAGAGCGGCGTAATCTGGTTATTGTGAGCGGGTTCGTTCAATCTTTTCCGGGGGGGGGTGGGTGCGATGCGGTTGTCAGCGGTTGTGATGGGAATGGTTGTTGCTGGTGGCATGTGCGGTTCGGCGCTGGCGGCGGACGGGTTCTATGTCGGCATTGATGGTGGCCGAAGCTGGTCGGCCAATGTCGGCAATGGCGAGGGCACGACCTACGGCAAGAATTTCAACGGTACCATCTCCGACTCCGGCCAAGACGGCGGCGCGGTGGTAGGGGCCAACATCGGCTGGCGATTCAGTGATCTGCTGCGGACGGATATCTCCTACGCATATCTGAGGGGCGATGCCAAGTGGACCGGCCGGTTTCCCGCCGGCACTAACCCGACCAATTTCACAGCGGACACTCAATCCCACGTCCTGCTGCTCAACGGCTTCCTTCATGGCAAGGGGGTCGCGCCGGGCCTCTTCTCAGTGGTGGACCCCTTCATTGGTGGCGGCATTGGCTGGACCCGCAATACTCTCAGCGACATCAACGAATCCCAGGACGGGGCGCTCGGCGCTCGTGTTGCCAGAGGAACGACCGATCAATTCGCCTATCGCCTGGGGGGCGGTTTCGACATTCCGATCAACGAATCCCTGACCTTCACGACCAAAGCAGACTTCTATTGGCTGGGGAATTTCAACTCGGGCGACAGCCGGCAAGCCCAGCAGGCTGGTTGGGCAACTGGTGCCATCGGGGCTTGGCAACAGACCGACAGTCGTTTGATGGTCACCACGGTCGGCCTACGTTACAGCTTCTAAGCTGGCCTGCGAATAGTTGGACGCCAACGATGGACACCCACGCAGATGGGATGTGCAATTGGAGATCAACGGCACCATCACGCTGGTCACCCCGCAGAGCAAGGTCGTCCAATTTTTCGGAGCAATGCGCTGATCATCTGCCATCAAACTCGTAGAACTCCTCGCATTCGAAACAGCGAATGTGGTCGGCGAGCGTGATGACGAAAGTGATCCCGCCACAGTGCGGGCATCGCTTGGCATAGTCGTCAGGGTTTCGCTCGCGGTCATTCGGTAGGCGGATCACATTGTCGTTTATGGGCAGCATCGTTTACCTCCATTCTGGTGAAGGTATTTATGCTGCGGATGCAGGTGGCTGACCGCCTGAAGAGGCCGCTCAGACGCCCACCGGTCACGATTCGAGGTTGGCGGTGTCTGGGTGGCGGGCAACCCCCTTCCGCCCGCCGGTGGACGCCGCGTCGCTTCCGGGGCGGATGATTTCTGCTTGCACGGGCAAGCAGGATTGATCCTCGGCTACCGCACCCAGAGCCGATTGACCAAGGCGTAGGCGTCGGTGATGGTCATGGTCGAGTCTGCATCCAGCACCGCCCTGACCGCCCGCGCCATCATGTCGGGTGTCCCCGCGTGATGACCGCGTGCGTCCCGCAACGCGATCAAGATGGTCGAGGATAACGGATGGTGGCGATCCACCACGAGCTCGTCGTTCACAGCGTCCTCATCGCCGGCGAGACTTTGACCAATCGCGATGTGGGACATCGTATCCGAAGCGGTCGTCGTGTCCGAACCGGTCATCCATCCTCGGCACAATGGCGGGCATGCCGCCGGCCGTCCCATATGGCGGAAAATTGCGCTAATATGGTCAAGCCGACAGGTCGGCTCGGGGGCCGTCGATGACCAGCGAACAGGGTATCGTTGAAATCGTGATCGAGACGCCGTGCTTCGCCTGCCAACGGCTGGCGCGGTACACCACCTATCACCGTGCCGATGACGCCCTCCTGGTGCGTTTACAGCAGCCAGTCTCACATTCCGATGTCCATGAAATCGTCTTCGATCTCAAACACCTGCATGCGCAGTTGCCTGTTGGTCTGTGCGAATGCGGCGCCGCCGGCCAGGAGACCACCTCGGCTGAATTCTTAGACCGGGCGACCCGTGAAGACCTCCTCCACATTGCCGACGATGTTTCCTACGAAGTCCGGCGCATCCCGGCATGCACAGTGCGGCGAGAAGGAATGCAGCCGCACTGCGGCTGTGACCATCGTGCTTGCCGATGGGAGCCGTAGTTCTCAAGGCTCCAATACTCGCTTTCTCAACGACGAGCCGACGCGCTTACCCCCCCCGCAAAAGTTGTGCCAACGCGCTCAGCAACTCCTCGCTGTTCACTGGCTTGTGCAGCATGCCGAACCCACTGGCCTGCACCTCGGAAATGCGTTCTGGCGCCGTGTCGCCTGTGACAATCAGCGTGGGGATAGGCCTGCCGACCCGAGCACGGACTTCCTTCGCCGCTTCCGTCCCGTTCATGCCCGCCCCCAGGCGATGATCGGCGATGATCGCGTCGAACTGCATGCCATCGGTCGAGCATAGGCCAATGGCCGCTTCCCCCGACGCAACCGCGTCCACTTGATAGCCCCACCCCTCCGTCAGCAAGCGAAGTCCCGTTTGCACGATGGGATCGTCCTCGATGACCAGGAGGCGGCCTGCGGCCACGCCTTGACTCCCGGCGGCGGCGGCAGGCTGACAAAGCGTATGGCTGAGCGGCAACAAGAGCGAGAAGCGGGTGCCCCGCCCTTCACGGGAGTTCACCTGCACCTCCCCTCCCAGCAGGCGGACGAGGCGACCGACGATGGAGAGTCCGAGGCCAAGGCCCTGGTTGCGGTCACGACCGGGATTGCCGACCTGAAAGAACTCCTCAAAAATATGGGGCTGCTTGTCGGCCGGGATGCCGATGCCGGTATCCACCACGTCGAGACGCACCCAGTCGCCCCGCAGGCGGGCACCCAGCAAGATCCCACCCTCGTTGGTATAACGGATGGCATTCTCGATCAGATTGCGCACCACCCGCTCCAACAAAGCGGGGTCCGTCCGCGCGATCAACGCCTGAGACCGTGCCTTCAGGCGCAAACCCCTGCCGGCCGCCAGAAGTGAATATTCCGACGCCAACCGATTGAGCAAAACACCGACATCAACGGCCGCCATCTGGGGCATGACCACACCGGCATCAAGGCGGGATACGTCGAGGATACTGGTCAGAAGCCCACTGAGCCCGTCCAGGGCGTCTTCCATCATGCCCACCGCCTTGCCCACCGTTGGCGTGGTCACATGCTGCTTCAGCACTGCCATCATCAACGTCAGTCCCTGGACGGGTTGGCGAAGGTCGTGGCTGGCTGCGGCCAGGAATTTCGACCGGGCCAGCACCGCCCGTTCAGCCTCGGCTTTGGCCAGCCGCAGTTCGGTTTCGGCGGCCTTGTGCTCGGTAATGTTGGTCGCAGCACAAATAACACCAATGATATTTCCATCCCTGTCGCGGCTCGGCTCGATATAGAGGTCGTAATATTCGGTCGGACAGCCTGGAGCGGCCACCGCTACTTCCTGTCCAACGGGGCGCCCGGTGTCGATCACCCCGCGCTTGATGGCGGTCAATGGGCCCGCGTAACGGGGTTCCACCAGCTCGGCATCAGTTTTACCGATGACTTGTTCGGCCTGATAACCAAGCTTGGGAGAGAAAATCCAGGTGTAGCGAAGGTTGAGATCCTGCTCGAACACCACGATGGGTGAGGAGGCCAGAGCGATACGAAATCGATGCTCGCTCTGGCGCGCCACCGCCTCCGACGCCTTCAGCGCCGCGATGTCGTCCAAGGGTGTTATCACCAGGGCGACACACAGCCGATCATCGAATTCCATCGGCGCGGCCGACACCCGGACCGTCATTCCATCGGCCGAATTCATCGTCATCTCGGCAGAGGTTTGGAATTCGGCACCCGCCGCCAGCAGCCTCTCGGCGCGATCACGCTGTTCCCGGATGACAAGGCCAGGAAAGTTGTGCCCGACCAGCCCTTCAACCCCAACCATGGCGCCCAGCCTGCCGTTGCAGTAGAGGATTGTGCCATCCTGGTCCACGATGGCCGCCGCCTCCGACATCCGCTCGACCAGATGGCGGTAGGGTTCGTTGGCATCCTTCAGGGTGTAGACGCGGGGGCCGTCCTTGGTCTCGACGACGATGGCGTCGGCATCGCCCAACACGATGGCGTGAAGGGTTTCCTCGGCCGCCTTGCCGGTCGGCGCATATTCGCTGAGCAAGGTGCCAAGGGCGGCGTACTGATGGTCCATCGCTTGGCTCACACGGCTTGGGGAGACACCGACAACCCCAATCCGACAGCGAGCGGAGCGGTGTTGGTCATGTCGCCGACAAATAGACGCTTCGGGATCGGCGCCATCTTCAACAGGGTGGGAACGGCGACGATCTGGTTTTGCCGCGCCGCCATCGGGTCACGGTAGATGTCGATCACGTCCAGGGTATAACGGCCGGCAAGGCTTGCCTCGCACAGCCGCCGCACGGCCGCGACCGCCCGCAGGGAGCGCGGGGTGGCACCACTGACGAATAAGCGCAGTTGGAAGTCGCCGGAGCCGTCATCTGCGTCAGGTGCCATGGTCGCCTCCTACGATCCGATGGGATCGATCTCAAGGCCAATGATAACACGCTCTTTGTTGGACAGATCGCCGATGATCCGCTTCAACGGTGGCGGCAGTTTGCGCACCAAGGTCGGTATGGCGACGATCTGGTCGGCCTTGGCCAATTCAGGATGTTCGGCCAAGTCCACAACCTCGATCTGGTAACGGCCGGCGAGTTGCTGTTCGCACAGAACCTTGAGGTTGGCCAGCGCCGTCACCGATTTGGGCGTCCTGCCGGCGATGTACAGCCGCAGGGTCCAATGACCCTCGGTGGGATCGGTGACGTGGCTCATGATCCGGTTCCCCGGCTGGCGGCAAGCCGCTGATGCGCCTGCACCGCAGCATCGGAAACGGCGAGCTGGCGGGCGACGAACAATTCGGCTTCGGCCTGTTGGCCTTCCAATTCGCATTGCAAGGCGGCGATCTGCGCCTCGATCTGCCGACGTTTGCGGTCCATCTCGCGCTGTTTGGCGGCGATGACCTGCTGGCGCTCTGCCTCGCTCTCGGTTTCCCGCGCCTCTTGGGCGATGCGGGCCGAGCCGGTCAATACCCCGCCCAGGCCGAGATAGACGTCCCGCAGGCGGATGCCCTCGGACGAAAGAATGAATTCACGGATCTGGTTCGAGTGGGCGATGCCGCGTGCCTTAAGGACATAGAGGCCACGGTTGCGTTCGCCGCTGCTTTCTATCATCTGCACCTGGATCCAGGCATCCATCAAAGACGACACCTCGCCATGCCCGTCATCGCGGGACGTGCTGGCATCAATGGCGGTGAGCAGGGCGGTGATGCTGCGGCTTTTGAAGAAGTCCACCAGCCGCAGCAACATGGAGCGCACTTCGTTGGAACTGCCGACGGCGCTGAGGTTGTACATCGGATCGACCACCACCACGTCGGGGCGGAAATCCTCCACTTCCTTGTGCATGCGGGCGAGGTGGGTCTCCAATCCCCAGAAGGTGGGACGCGAGGCCGAGAAGCGCAAAGCGCCCGAATCCACCCATTGCTGCAAATCCAGGCCGACCGAGCGCATGTTGCGGACGATCTGGTGCGGGCTTTCCTCGAAGGCGAAGTAGACGGCCTTTTCGCCACGCCGACAGGCGGCATCGATGAAATGGGCGGACACCGTGCTCTTGCCGGTGCCGGCCATGCCCGAGACCAGGACGCTGGAGCCGCGCCAGAAGCCCTGGCCGTCCAGCATCTCGTCCAGGCCGGCGATACCGGTGGTGACCCGCTCGGCCGAGACCTCGTGCGCCAGTTGGATCGAGGTCACCGGCAGCACGGTGATGCCCTGGGCGTCGATCAGGAAGGGGTATTCGTTGGTGCCATGGGCGGTGCCGCGATATTTGACCACCCTGAGCCGCCGTGTCGCCACCTGCTCCATTACCCGATGGTCGAGGCTGATGACGCAATCGGAAACGTATTCCTCCAGCCCGTGGCGGGTCAAAGTGCCCTCGCCGCGCTCGGCGGTGATGATGGCGGTGACGCCCTGGTCCTTCAGCCAGCGGAACAGCCGGCGCAGTTCGGACCTGACGATACCGGCGTTGGATAGGCCGCAAAAAAGCGTCTCCAGCGTGTCCAGCACCACCCGCTTGGCGCCCACCGTCTTGATGGCGCAGGCCAGGCGGACGAAGAGACCGTCGAGATCGTATTCGCCGGTCTCCTCGATCTCGCCGCGTTCGACATGAACGTAGTCGATGGACAGCTTGTTGGCGGCAATTAGTCCCTTGAGGTTGTAGCCCAGCGAGGCGACGTTTTTCGCCAGTTCTTCCTCGTTCTCCTCGAAGCACATGAAGACGCCGGGTTCGCCGTATTTCAGCGCCCCCTCGACCAAGAAGGTCATGGCGAACAGGGTCTTGCCGCTGCCGGCGCCACCGCAGATCAGTGTGGGGCGGCCTTGGGGCAAGCCGCCTTCGGTGATCTCGTCGAGCCCGGAAATGCCGGAGCGCGCCTTGGACAGGGCAAGATGGTCGGCCGTCACTGTAACCTCTTGGGTATGCTGAATCTCCAGTTGAATGGTAT
>CAJANL010000162.1 GCA_903941105.1 uncultured Rhodospirillaceae bacterium | reverse complement strand
CTGGTGATGTCACCGGAGGCCATCGCAGCCACCACCGCCGACATGGCCTTGGCAGCGTCACCAGCGCCCTCCAGGGAGGGCAAGGAGACTGATATGGGCTTATCCTTTGCCGGAGGGGCCAATCGCTCCACAAAGAGCCGCTGATATTTGGAGCGCCAGCCTTTCTGCTGCGGCTACGCCGTCAGTGCCCGATGGAATATTCGGAAAGTGTCGATAGCGCCAAACTTGGCCGCATCTAACGCCTCAGATTGCATGAGATGCGTTTCCATCTCGGCAAGGAAGCTCCGCCATCTTTCAGCGGTCTTCTCGCCGTGGGGGAGAAAAAATCCCAGGGATTCCGGAGGGAACTTGTAAATGAGATGACGATGGATCAACTGCCCCCCCATCGTCGAACCCTCTACAACGTAAAGCGCGCCGATTTGAGATGGCATGTCCGCCAGGATCGGCACGGCCAAATCAAACGACGGAACGCTCGCTTTCAATGAATCCAACCCCGCCAATAAAAGTGGTAGTCGAGGTTCATAGGCGAGTAAACCAGCGATCTCCGACCGCCTTAGAAAGCCCTCAAGCGGGCGGTAGACAGTGACGAAGCGCCCCAGCAGATCCGCCAACTCGGCGACGGAGAAGTCATCTTCGAACAGCCGACGATTGATCTGCGTGTTTTCCAAATCGGCATGGGCTAGGGCGGTGGCTGCGCGCAATGCGTCCCTGGCACCACTGACGCTCATGGCAACGTCGCTGTGGCGGGAAAATGCAGGCTGACCGTGGTTCCATGACCAACCTCGCTTTCCAACTCGAACCTCCCGCCGTGCAATTCGATCAGCGACTTGACGATAGGTAATCCCAAGCCGGTTCCGCTGCGGCTATGCGTCATGTCTGTGTCTGCCTGACGGAAAGGTTCCAAAACATGGGCGTGCTTGTCCTTCGGGATTCCGATCCCGGTATCGGCCACTGCCAGGGTCAGACCCCCATCGCGCCGACGGAAGGTCATTACCGAAACGATGCCCTTATCAGGCGTGAATTTGATCGCATTCGACAATAAGTTCATTAGCATCTGCTTGGCGAACCGCTCATCGATCATCAGGGGGGGCAGGTCGGTTTCGTAGCGGGTTGCAATGGCGACCCCTTTTTCCGTGGCCATGCCGTTCAGCAAGGCAATGACCCGATCCGCCAACTGGGACAAGTCACCCTGGACTAAAAACAATTCCAGTTTTCCAGCCTCAACCTTGGACAGATCGAGCACGTCGTTGATCATCGTTAGGAGGTGATTACCGGCCTCCTGGATCAGGCCAAGGCACTCTTTCTGGTCGATCTCCAATTGCCCGTAGATGCCCATTTCGAGCATCTCCGCGAATCCGAGCACCGCGTTCAAAGGTGTGCGCAATTCGTGGCTCATGTGGGAGAGGAATCGTGATTTTGCCTGGTCACTTTCCTCCAAGCGGGCGTTCAGGCCGCGAATCGTCCGCATCTGGCGGAGGATTACGTCGTTAAGCGCAGTGCGAAGTGATCGTGCAATTTCAATCTTCCACGGTGTCCATGGACGCGAGTGCCCTCGCCGCTCATCGACCCAGCGGGAAAATGATCGTCGTGGCAGGTAGTTCCCCGCCTCCTTTTCCCGTGCCACCTGAGCCGGAGTTGCGCCGCCCCACACGGTCGTGCGCACTGTTTCAGGCCGAAACCAAATGATCATGTGGCGGCCGTCTTCGCCAACCGTAATGGCGAGAACACCCGACGCATACTCGGTATGAACCGAGAACGGTGGTAGAATTGACGCCGTGTGGTCGGTGGCGAACACACCGTCACTCAGATGTTCACGGCAGGCCCGAGCCAGGGCCAGCACCGATTCATTGTCGGGTGCGCGACCTACCGTTCGGACTTCCACATGCTCCTCGGGATCGCTGTCGTCGCGATAAACCACTGCCGCTCCCGACGAGGCGAAAAACAAATCAGTGAGCTTTATGTCGCCGTTGATCAGCGGCGAAACGAAATCATCAGCTCCAGCGATCTGCTCGAGCAGTTTGGCATGCAGCACCACATGTTTGGCACGGGCATCGCGTTCGTCTGCGGTTTCCGTCGCCGAAAGACGCATGGACAAACCAGTTGCGACGCAGAGAACCTCCCTACGAGCTGGGATGGACACGCGATGGGGGCGGCGGTGGTGGCCCACTACCAGCCCCCAAAGCCGCCCCTCATTGATGATCGACACGGACATCGCACCATCAACGCCAAGATTCTTCTGATAGAGCCGGTGCACTGGAGACAGGCTTCGCAGTTGGCAGGGCCCCAAGTCAAAGGGTTGCCCGTCACGGGGATCCAGTTCAGGGATGATGGGAACCGGCTCATAATCTCGGTTTTGCACGAAGCGGCACCTACTAGTTAGGTAGAGTGCCCGTGCCTGTGCCGGAATGTCGGCTGCTGGAAAGTGGAAGCCAACGAAGCTCTCATTCCAGTCGTCCACTTTGGACTCGGCGACCACCTCGCCGTGCCCCTCCTCAGTGAACCGATAGATCAGGATCCTTTCCATGCCGGTAATATGCCGGATTGCCCTAGCTGCAGTGTCCGAGAGCGTCTCCAGAGTATCGGAGGCGTTCAGCGTGTTCAGCACCTCATCCAGACTGATCACGTGCCGAGGATCGGGGCGGTCATCATCCGTCAATGGCTCAATCTCAACCAGGAGCGTCTGCTCCTGTGAATAGCTGCGCGCTATATACGCACCTTCGACTAGGAATGCGGATGACCCGCACATCGATGCCAATTCCGGCCAGATATCATCAATACGTTGCCCTATCAACGATCCCGTGAGCTGCGGGATCATCTCGTGGTTCGCACTGGCAGCCAAAATCAATCTTGTTTGAGGATCAATGCATAGCAATACGCCGTGAGGCTGAACACCTCCCGGAAAGCGGATGGGCTCACGCTCGCAATCATCCGTCTGAGCAACCAACACGTCGGCTTGATGTCTCAAATCCAGTCTCCCGCTTGACACCACCCTACCGCAGAAGGCCTGCAAGTTTCAAGACCCGACTGGCAGAAGTGGGTCAGCCTGAGCCGACCGGCCGGTACGCTGCGGCCGACCACTCTACCCCAGACAACCCCTCTGTGCCAACGTGCCGAACCGTCGTTCCTGCGAGAGCGGCTGCTGTGGCCCGACTGCGCCATTTACCGCTGTTCGCTCAGATCCGTCTATTAAAGCTATTCCCTTCGGCCTATTCTCTGACGAAAGCAGGGTGTCGCGGCCGGGAGTACCTTCGTGTTCAAGGGCTGGAAAAGTCTGGCGCTGGCAGTTCTCGTCGTATTACCCGCACTGGGCCGAATGGACCCGGCGGAGGCGGGCGATGGCGCAGCTAGGGTGCTGCTGGTACATTCCTACCACGAGAACGTTCCTTTTGCCGGGTCAGTGCCAGGAGCCGCCATACGCAAGCGGCGAGACCACCACACCCTCAAACCGCCTCTATACGCTCGGCTGGGAAGGTCACGGTGACGGTTGTGCCAATGCCCTCTCGCTGATGGTGAGTATTCCCCTATGGAGTTCTATGAGGTTCTTGGTCAGCGGCAGTCCAAGTCCGCTGCCCTCTTGAGACCGTGATAGTCCGGAATCCACCTGACCAAACAGCGACAGCGCCTTGGCGATGCCGTCCTGATCCATGCCGATGCCGGTGTCACCAAGGCAGTTGATGTCCCCGACGATGATCCGATGACAAAGCGGAAAATCCTGGAATTGGTCCGGGCCTATTTTACCATCGCCGCCCCCAAGGTCAGGGATCAGGTGCTGGCGATGGCAAAGGCGTTGGGGGGCTCTTGATTTTTCGGAAGTCCATAAAAGCCACCATGGCTGGTCTGGGGTATCCCCCCGGTGAGGGCCGCCTGTTCGATCGGCCCTTGATCTGAGATTCTGCCAGCCTGATTGGCATTGGTGGTGGCGGATGTGTCCACAAATTCGGTTATGGACAGAAATTCGGTGGTTCGGCGCCGGAACCGGTCGTGGCCGGAACCGCTGAAACGGGAGATCGTCGCGGCGACGTTCGAGCCTGGAGCTTCGGTCGCGGCAGTGGCGCGACGCTACGAGGTCAACGCCAATCAACTCTTCGGCTGGCGGAAGCTCTTTGGTTCGCCCGGGCTCGACACGATGACACCGGCCTTGGTGCCGGTGGTGCTGACGGGGGAGGTGCCGTCGCTCGCGCCCTCCATCTCCCCGGACAATCGGATCGAGATCGAGCTTGCCAGCGGCTATCGTATTCGTGTCGGCGGTGATGCCGCTACCGCGACGCTGCGGCGAGTTCTCGACGTGTTGGAGCGGCGATGATCCCGGTTCCGAGCAATGTCCGGGTCTGGCTGGCGGTCGGCCGCACCGACATGCGGCGTGGCATGAACGGCCTGGCGCTTCAGGTCCAGGAGTCGTTGAAGCGCGATCCCCATGCCGGCGACCTGCTCGTCTTCCGGGGGCGTAGGGGCGACATGATCAAGATCATCTGGCACGACGGGCTGGGGATGTCGCTTTACGCCAAGCGGCTGGAGAAAGGGCGGTTCATCTGGCCGTCACCGGCCGATGGCATGGTGGCGATTTCGCCGGCCCAGCTTGCCTATATGCTGGACGGGATCGACTGGCGGCATCCGCGCCATACCTACCGTCCGAAAAGCGCCGGATAGGCCGGGCTGCCTTCATTTTTCGGGAGTCATCGGCCCGAATTTATGATTCCATTGGGGCATGGAAACCAGCCGCCAAACCCCGCCCGATGATGTTGCCGCGCTGAAGGCGGCGTTGCTTCGGGCCGAGGCGGAACTTGCTGTGGCACGGGCCAAGGCCGCCGACGACCAGGCCATGATCGCCCACCAGAAACTGCAGATCGAGAAGCTGAACCGCGCGCTGTACGGCTCCCGCGCCGAACG
Organism: uncultured Rhodospirillaceae bacterium; assembly: GCA_903941105.1. Lineage (GTDB taxonomy): Bacteria > Pseudomonadota > Alphaproteobacteria > Rhodospirillales > Magnetospirillaceae > CAJANL01. The sequence goes on along the minus strand of CAJANL010000162.1, from coordinate 3,136 downwards.
CACCGCGCGACTGATTGACCAGATGGAACTGCGGTTCGAGGAGCTGGCCGCGTCGGCCACCGAGGACGAGGTCGCCGCCGAACAGGCCGTGGCCAAGACCACCAATGTGGTGGCCTTCACCCGCCAGCGCCCGGCCCGCAAGCCCTTCCCCGACCATCTGCCGCGCGAACGGATCGTCGAGCCGGCACCGACCACCTGCTCATGCTGCGGCAGCGACCGGCTGCGCAAGCTGGGCGAGGACGTCACCGAGACGCTGGAGGTGATCCCCCGGCAGTGGAAAGTGATCCAGCGGGTCCGGGAGAAGTTCATCTGCCGGGACTGCGAGAAGATCAGCCAGGCTCCGACGCCGTTCCATGTCACCCCTCGCGGCTGGGCCGGTCCCGCACTGCTGGCGATGATCCTATTTGAGAAGTTCGGCCAGCATCAGCCGCTCAACCGCCAGGCTGAGCGCTATGCCAAGGAAGGCGTGCCGCTCAGCCTGTCCACCCTGGCCGATCAGGTGGGGGCCGGCTGCACGGTGCTGGAGCCGCTGATCCGCCGCATCGAGGCCCATGTCTTCGCCGCCGAGCGCCTGCACAGCGACGACACCACCGTGCCGGTTCTGGCCAAAGGCAAGACCGACACCGGGCGATGTTGGGTCTATGTGCGTGACGACCGTCCCTTCGGTGGACAAGCCCCACCGGGCGCGCAGGCGCCCAATTCAAATGATAGGCGGCCTTCGCCACCAGCGGCTATGTTCTACTACTCGCGTGACCGGGGCGGCGAGCATCCGCAAGGACATCTGGCCAGCTATGCCGGGCTGTTCCAGGCCGACGCCTATGGCGGCTATGGCAAGGTCTACCTTCCCGACCGCAAGCCGGGTCCGATCCTGGAAGCGGCCTGCTGGGTTCATGCGCGGCGTCCGTTCTTCATCATGGCCGATCTCGCCGAGAACGCGCGGCGCAAGGCGCGCAGCAAGACCACGGCGCCGGTCTCGCCGCTGGCCCTGGAGGCGGTCCAGCGTATCGACGCCCTGTTCGAGATTGAACGCGCGATCAACGGCCACACCGCCGAGCAGCGCCGCGCCATTCGCCAGGAGAAAGCAGCTCCCCTGGTCGCCGATCTGGAAGGCTGGATGCGCGAACAGCGCGCCAAGCTCTCGCGCGGCAACGATCTCGCCAAGGCCATGGACTACATGCTCAAACGCTGGACGGCCTTCACCCGCTTTCTCGACGACGGCCGCATCTGCCTGTCGAACAATGCCGCCGAACGCGCCCTGCGCGGCATCGCCTTGGGCCGGAAGTCGTGGCTGTTCGCCGGCTCCGATCGCGGCGGCCAGCGAGCCGCCGCCATGTACAGCCTGATCGTCACCGCCAAGATGAATGATGTCGATCCTCAAGCTTGGCTGGCCGACGCCCTCGCCCGTATCGCCGGGCATCCAGCTCACCGGATCGACGAACTCCTCCCGTGGAACTGGCGGAGCGCCACCACGGGGACTGCCGCTGCCGCCTGAGAACTACAGGGCTGCGGTTCTCACCGGATGCTTACGGTCTGGGTGATGAACTTGCCGTTTCAAAAAGGACGGTCAACGAATTCAGAAGACCCATCCCATATGGGAGTGTTTGGCGGCCAATGCCTGCTGATAACGTGAGTGCTGTGGCTTTGTGTTGAACTGGCCGCAGATACGGACTCTGAGATAGCAGGAATGCATGGTTATGAACCACATCTTGCCCGATGATCTTCTAAAGCAAATAACAGATAGCGACATAGATTCGCTGTATGTATTGCCGCTGTCAAATCTTCCATTAGAGAGCCCAGCTCTAAAAACAGCAAAACTCATAAAGAACGTTCGCCTAAAATGTGCCGTTGAGGTCTTTTGTGATGCTCAAACAGGCTCTGGCCAGGTTGATGTAGAATCACTCCCAGCCTTACTTAATTGGAATACAGAATCAATACACCCAGACTTGGCGATACTGCGAAGAGTATCCTTACTTCCAAGCTTTGATGTTTTTTCTTTACGTATTTCCTTGCGTGAGCATGGCATCGAGGTCAAGGACTGGGACTCTCTTCGGCTGTCACCCGAAAAATCCGATCAACTTTCCAAATACATGAGGACCTGCACTCGCCCACTCATAAAAGCAATTTATGCTGATGAGAATTATGGCGATGGATCTTTTGATGATTTGCTAAATTTGTTTAAGAACCCGAATATTGACAATGCAAAAAAGAAACTCGACGATATGTCAAAGTCACTCGGAATTGACGCCACAGAAATTCCACAATTTATTGAAAATTACGGCGATACATTTTTATCAATTTCATACTTTCGTCACTGCTTTGAGCGGCTAGAGCCGTACCTAACTGAGTGCATTCAGTCGCTGTCGAAAGTCCGCAATCACTTTCAGCTAAAGCTTGACCCTAATTTAATGGAAATATGCGACTCAGTCGAAGAGTCTATTAATAGAATAACATCTTCCGTTGCAGGCAGCCTCGAAACTATCGATAAGAGAGTTGCCGAGTTATGGGAGAACACATCTTCCAAAGAATTTAAGAATGTTAAAACATTCATTGAGAGCTACCACATAAGCTTAGGCACAGCACTGTGCTGCTTGACAGTTAAGATGAATGCATTCGCCAGAATATGCCCAAGGCCAAGTGCCAGCGGCCCGTTCAAAATTGCTGACTTTATGGTTGCTGAAATGATACCTGGCTTCGACATTATCCGAGGGATTGACATTAGATGTCGAACCAGCAACACAACATTTGAAAAGACGAAACTAATTTAGTCAAACAGAAATTATGGCCAGCGCAATTCACAGGATGCACAATGTCCGACCACAAAAACAATATTTTAGTTGGCAACACTTCGACAAATTGCAATACATTTTCGCAGCGCACTATAAGTGTAATTAAAATTAATACGGCTGATAGCGCGAATAATTATGCTTTGTTGTGCCGAAAAAGCAATGCGTTAGAGTACTTTATTGTAGGCTCAGATAGGCTTATAAACGACAAATTATTTGAAAATGTTAAATAACAAGAAACATGAAAACTCAACAGCGCTCCGTATCTACCCACCATTCACGTCGATGTGGCGCTGCGTGGTTGAGATTGGCGGCCAATGCCTGCTGATAACTTGGATGCAGAGGCTTTGTGT
>CAJANL010000161.1 GCA_903941105.1 uncultured Rhodospirillaceae bacterium | reverse complement strand
GATAGATGGATTGGCGGCTCTCGCCGATTTCCAGCGCAAGCGTTGTCTTGCCACTCTGGCGAGGTCCGAGCAATGCTACTGCCGGATGGCGCTGGAGCAGGTTCTCGATGGCGGGGCGGTGACGGCGTTGGATCATCCTTGCAATTATGATATCGGATGTCAGAATTGCAAGGGAGAACCGCTGTGGGCTTGGTGTCGGCCAAGGAGAGGAGTGACATGGACGATTGGGATGCGCCGGACGGCATCGATCTGAACGGTCCCTTGCCGCACCACAAAATTCAGGCAATCGAGGTCTCGGGCGGATTCCTGGACGGTACCCGACTGGAGTTTGTCGATGGGCTGAATTGCATCATCGGCGGGCGCGGTACCGGCAAGACCACCGTGCTGGAATTCATCCGCTACGTTCTCGATCTCATGCCCGACCCGGCGGACAGTCGTCCCCGCGCCAAGATCATTGACGGGATCGTGCGCGGCAATCTCGGCAGCGGCACCATCGCGCTTGAGGTGGAGACCAAGCACGGGACCAGCTATCGCGCCGAGCGCCCCTGGGGCGACAGCGTTCAGGTGCTGGATGAGGATGGTGACCCGGTATCGGTCTCGCTTGACCGTGACTTGGTGTTCAAGGCCGACATCTACAGTCAGAACGAGATCGAGGAAATCGCCACCAATCCCCGCTTCCAATTGTCGCTGATCGACAAATTCGAGGAAGAGGAAATCCGGGCCGTCGCCCAACAAATGCAGCACCACAAGCGGGCCATTGAAAGCTCCGCCGTCGATCTGCGCAATCTCGATCAGCGCATTCGCGAGATCGAGGAAGTGGTGCCCGAACTCGATGTCGTGATGAAGCGCCTGGAGGAAATGCAGGCGATCGATGGGCCGGAAGCCGAGTTGATCAATGCCGCCCATGCCAACAAGGCCCTGCGCTCTCGGGAAACCGAGGCCATCGCCGATCTCCGGGACGTCGTCGGCTCCGTCGCCGACGACTTCAAGCAGTTCGCCCAATCGGTGGCGGAGGACACTCGCAATGCCCTTGGTGACGGCTTGGAAGCCGGTCCCAACGCCGCGATCATCATGGAAATCAAAACGGCTGTCGCCGAGTTCACCAAAGTCTTCCTCGACGGGGTGCCTAAGATCAAGGAGCGTTGCGACACGTTGCTGGCGACCCTGGAAGGTGCGTCTCAACGGTTGTTGGATGAGCACGGTCGCCAGGAGCAGAGCTACCGGGAAATCGTCGCCCGATCCACTCTGGAGAAGCAACGCGCGGTCGAGCGCGGCCGGTTGCAGCACCGGCATCTTGAGTTGTCTAAAGCCAAGATGGAACTCGAAACGCTGAAGCAGAAGCGCAAGGTGGTGGAGAACACTCACCGACAGATGCTGGCCAATCTGTCGGACACGCGTGATCGTCGCTTCATGCTGAGAAAGGCGGTAGCCGAGCGGTTGACGTCGGCCCTGTCGCCAACGATCCGGGTGTCGATCATCCAGGCGGGCGACCGGTCCGGCTATCGGGAACTGCTCAGCGCTGCCCTTAAGGGCTCGGGCATCCAGTACAACCGTATCGCCGAACGGATCGTCGAGAGCGTTTCTCCCGAGGAATTGTCCCAGATCATTCGCCGTGGCAATGCCTCCCGGCTGGCTGAACGTGCGGGGATCGCCGCTGATCTGGCGCAAAAAGTGGTTGGCCACATCCAGAGCACCGATTTCGCTTTCAAGCTGGAGACGATCGATCTGGAGGATGAGCCGCAGATCGAGTTGAAGGACGGGGCCGATTACAAGAACTCCGCCGGCCTGTCCACAGGGCAGCGCTGCACGGTGATTCTGCCGATTCTGCTGTTCGAGAGCGAAAGGCCGTTGCTGATCGACCAGCCCGAGGACAATCTCGACAACGCCTACGTTTACGACACCATCGTCAAGAGCCTGCGGGAAGTAAAGAGGGGGCGGCAGTTGATCTTCGTCACCCATAATCCCAACATCCCGGTCCTGGGCGAGGCGGAGCGGGTCTTCGTCTTCAACTCGGACGGCCGCCATGGCACCGTGTCACGGCAGGGCTCAGTTGATGACGTCAAGGGCCACATCGAATATCTGCTGGAGGGGGGCGCCGAGGCGTTCAAGTTGCGCATGGCGAAGTACGGGCACTGACACGAACATGGTGGATCGCGAAGAACTGGCCCTGCTGGCGGATCTTGACTCGGATGACTGGGCATCGGCCCAGGATGCCGTCGAGGTCGCCGGTGACTGGCTTCGCACCAGGCATGTGGATGATTCGCTTCGCTCGCAGATTGCCGACCGGATGCTGCGGCTGGCGGCACATCCGAAATGGGAGGTGCGCAAGGCGGTGGCGCATGCGCTGCTGTTCCTGCGCCACGATCTGTTCCATGCCGCCATCGCCCGCATCGTCGAGGACGAGAATTCCTGGGTGCGCGAGGCGGCCCGCAAGACTCTGCAACGACGAACCGAACTGACCCGCGCCGATATCAGCGGCACGGATCGTGACGACGCCCTTCTTGGCATGCTGACCGATCTGGAGGCGCGTTACGGCGCCCGTGCCCGTCGGTCGGCGTTGAAGATTGCTGATCACCTGCATCTTCAGTTCGTGCGCGCCGCTTATCACGAGATCATCCGGGTCATTTCGCCGCTGGATGCCTCGCTGATCAATCTGGAACGGGAAATTGGCGACATCCCCGGCGTGCCGGTCAGAAGTTTGTCTCATGTTCGTCGTGCGCATGAGCGGGTCAAGCTGCTCACCGAGATTCTTGATAACCTCCGGGAATTCGCCACCCAGGCGAGCGGTGAATTCACTGATGAAGAGGTGCTGTCGGTCCTGAAGGAGGCCGACGAACTCGCCCGCGGTTCGATCGATCTGCCCACCGCCGGGCTGATGGTCCGCTACGAGGTCGATGTCGCGCTCAGGATCGAGGCGAACCGGTCGCGACTGCTTCAGGCACTGATCAATATCATGGTCAACGCCATCGAGGCATGTCTCGGCCTCAATCGGCAGGCGGAACTCACCATTTCGGCCTGCCGGCACTCGGAATCGCAGATTCAGATCACCATTGCCGACAACGGCTGTGGCATGGGCGAGGAGGCGTTGCGCGATTGCGTTCAGCTTTACAGCACGGGCAAGCCTGGGGGAATGGGGTTCGGCCTGCCGCTGGCGAAGAAATTCATCGAGACTGACCACCAGGGCACGCTGTCGATTCACAGCCGCAAGGGGGAGGGCACCTCGGTGTCCGTCATCTTGCCGGTGGAGCAGATCAGGGCTGAGGACTGATCCCGTGGCCGGCTCCCATATCGCCCTGATCGTCGAAGATGAACCGGAGATGGCGGCCGAGATCGCCGATCTTGTGCGCTCGTTCGGCCACGACAGCATCCGGGCCGAAACCAAGGCGGAGGCACTGGCGCTGATCGAGGGCGGTGGCTTTTGCTATGTCCTGTTGGACATGCAGATCAAGGCCGATCGGGATTCGATCAAGGCATATGCCTCCGCCGGTATGTCGCTGCTCAGCGAAATCCGGCGTCGGTTCCCGCATCGTGCTTCGACGGACATGCATCTGCTGCCGGTCCTGGTGGTGAGCGGCAACGCCAAGGAACACGATGACGTGGTCCGGGCATTCAAGATCGGCGCGGACGATTTCATCCGCAAGCCACTGAGTTCCGATGGAACCGATCTGGACGCGAAAATCCGGCATTGCCTGGAACAGGCCGGGCGAGCCCATCATGGACTTTGCTACACCAAGATGTTGGAGGCGGAGAACGGGGCTGTCGTGCTCGCCGCCGAAGGCGATGCGTTCTGGCATTTGCCCGACTACTCGGAGGTCAGGCTGCGCGGAGTCCTCTATCGCTTCCCCGGCGATATCCAGCAAAGGGTTATCCGCCGCCTGCATGATGCCGCGAAGACGACAACACCATGGGTGTCCGGGAAAGTAGCGCTAGCTGCCGCGAGATCGACAGACGTCGCCATGAAAATGGGCAACCTGCTCGGGGACCACCCCTGCTGGGGAACGCTGGTGATGTCGGACACCCGGGGCAAATACCGTCTGGTTACGGAGTAGTCCTTCGCAAATCCATCCGCCGCTCATCCGCCGCTGACCCCGCGCGAATCCCTCCCCAACCCGTCGGCGCTCCCGCCGACAGCCTGACTCCAGGAAGTCATTCTTCTCCTCGGTTTTCGACTGAAACCGAAGGAGAACCAGATGGCAGTCAGGCATATGAACCAGATCGAGCTTGCCGCTCGCTGGAACATTTCCCACCGCACCCTTGAGAGGTGGCGGTGGACGGGCGAGGGCCCGAAATTCCTCAAGATGGGCGGCCGGGTCGTGTACCGGCTGGAAGATATCGAAGCGTTCGAGGTGGAGCGGTCGCGCGACAGCACGACGGTCCAGGACGGTGCGCGATGATCGCCGCCGAGACTCCGATCCGCACGCCGGTGCTGGACGAGCGGGGCTTCCTCGCCTGGATCGACCGGGCCACGCCCGGTGAGCGGATCACCTATCACGAAGGCCATCTCGGCTGTGACCGTGCCCCCCGGATTTCGCCGTTCGCGGAACCGGCGCGGTGCGAGCTGGACCGGGTCGCCGGTCTGGCCATGACACTGGCCGACAACGGCCACCTGCTGCTGGCCCAGGGCCGCGTCGCCGAGGACCGGGTGGCCTATTTCGCCATCATGGCCACCCGGCGGACGGTGAAGGGAGGCCGGCAATGACCATCCCCAATCGTCCCCGTCTGGCCGATCTCGTCACCATGCCGGTTGGCGCGGTGACCGCTCTGCCCGCCGAAACCCTGGCGCTGCTCCAGGAGGAAGCCGACGAAGCCCTGCGTGCCGCCAAGACTGTCAAGGATTGGCTGGATGGTGCGCTGGCCCTGAAATACGGCTCCCTGGCCGATCAGGCCCGCGCCGTCGCCGGCAAGGACACCGGCACCGTCCGCTTCGCCGACGGCTCGGTCACCATCGTCGCTGATTTGCCGAAGCGGGTGGAATGGGATCAATCCCGTCTCGCCGCCCTGGTGGAGCGCATCCGCGCCGAAGGCGACGACCCGGCCGAGTTCGTCGAGATCTCCTACAAGGTGTCGGAGCGCAAATACGGCGCCTGGCCCGGCTCCATCCGCTCGGCCTTCGAGGCGGCGCGCACGGTCAGGACCGGCAAGCCCACCTTCGCGCTGCAGATCGGCAGCGGGGAGGGCATGCGATGAGCCCCCCCATCATTTCCGCCGACCAGCGCCTCGCCGAGCGGCGCGGCATCAAGGGAGCGATCTTCGGCAAGTCGGGGATCGGCAAGACCACCCTGCTGCTGACTATGGCTCCGCCCACGACGCTGTTCTTCGACCTGGAGGCCGGTGATCTGGCCATTGAGGGCTGGGGCGGCGACAGCATCCGACCGCGGACCTGGCAGGAATGCCGTGATTTCGCGGTATTCATCGGCGGCCCCAACCCGGCGCTGCGCGACGATCAGCCCTACAGCCAGGCCCATTTCGACGCGGTGTGCGACCGCTTCGGCGATGCGGCGGCGCTGGACCGCTACGACACCGTATTCATCGACAGCATTACGGTGGCGGGTCGCCTGTGCCTGCAATGGTGCAAGGGCCAGCCGGAAGCCTTCTCGGATCGCACCGGCCGTCCCGACAGCCGAGGCGCCTACGGCCTGCATGGCCGCGAGATGATCGGCTGGCTGACCCATCTGCAGCACACCCGTGCCAAGAACGTCTGGTTTGTCGGCATCCTCGACGAGAAGCTGGACGACTTCAACCGCCGCATGTTCGTGCCGCAGATCGACGGCTCCAAGACCGGCAACGAGCTGCCCGGCATCGTCGACGAGGTCATCACCATGGCGGAGATGACCGATGAAGGCGGCAAGCCGTACCGGGCCTTCGTCTGCCACACCCTCAATCCCTGGGGCTATCCGGCCAAGGACCGCAGCGGGCGGCTCGATGCGGTCGAGGAACCCCATCTCGGCCGGCTGATGGACAAGATCCGCGGCCCGGCCCGGCCAGCGGCCGAACGCCTCGCCTTCGGCCTGCCCGCCCAATCCCCCGACACCACCACGATCTGACGCAAAGGACGACGACCATGTCCACCTG
>CAJANL010000160.1 GCA_903941105.1 uncultured Rhodospirillaceae bacterium | reverse complement strand
TATTTTGGCGGGCTGCTGGGCACCCGACTGATGCATGTGTTGCCGGTGCCGGTCCTCAAGGGCGTCTACGCGGCGACGATGGCGGCTATCGCCATCAAGATGCTGTTCGCGTCTTGATGGCGACACCGACGGAGGGGAGGGTGCGATGAACCAGAAGATTCTGGCGGCGGTGATCGTGCTCGGGGCAGCCGGCTTCGTCGTCATCGGTGGCGGTTGGAAACACGATGGTGGCGCGGAGCCCGGCGTAAGCCGCATCGATGGGGGCGCCGTTCTGGCGACCCCGGCGGCCATGCCGGTCATTCAGACCGCCGCCGCACCGATGGAGATGGCGGCCCCGCTTGAGGCTGGGCCTGTCGGTGACCCCGTGGCGCCAAACTATATGTCCGACAGGCTGAGGCTGTTCGAAGCCCATTGGCAGGGCATGGATGGCCGGCTGATGACCCGGGAACTGGCGCGGAAACTCGGCTATCCCCTCGACAGCACCGGGATCTTGTTGGGCGAGGTCACATTGCAGGCGGCGCGGTCGGGGCTGCGCGGCGGCGACATCGTCGTCAAGGTGGCGGATATTCCCGTGCGGAATATCGAAGAATTTCAGGCAGTGACGAAAGACTTGATGAACAGGACCGAGGCCAAGATCACTGTGCTGCGAAAGGATACAAAGTCGGCGCAAGCGTTGCGGGCACTATCCATCGTCCTGCGCGGCGACGGCATTCTTGGGTTCGCCCAGGTCGAGGGGGCGCCGCAGATCCTGGCGGGTGATCCGCGCCCCCATTCCGCCAGGGGCCCTTGCACCACCTGTCACCCCATCGGAAAGGGATTCGAATTGACCCCCGACCCCGATCTGATAAGCTTGCCACCTCCGGTTATAGCCCGCGAAGTGGCAAAGCGTGAGGTGCCACCGCATGAAAACAGTGGCCCCTGCGAGGCGTGCCACGTTGTCAGATAAGACACTTCTGGAGGAAGTTATGCCGGTTAAATCTTCGGACGCTTTGGCGAATATTGGACTGTATGCTCACCAAGGCGCGGCCGTGGCGAAGAAGTTGGGGGGCAGCCTGATCGACGCCTTCAGGTCCGCGTTCTCCATCGATGCCGATATCCGTCGGTCCTATTTCCGCACCAAGGGTGTCGCCCACGCCAAGGCCGGCCGTTACGATGCGGCCCTTCCGTTGCTTGAAGAGGTCTGGACCGCCGGTGATCATGACGCCGAGGTGGCGCTGCATCTCGGCATCGCCTATGTGCGGACCGGCGCGGTCGACAAGGGCCTGGAATTGCTGGAGAAGGCCAACGCGGCGGATGCTGGGGATACCAAGGTAGCGACCGTTTTGGGCTTGGCCTATGTGCAGGCACAGAAATACGAGTTGGCGGTGCCGATTCTTGCCAAGGTGGCCGAGGCCAACCCGACGAATTTCAACGTCCGCTTCCGCCTTGGCATCGCCCTCGACAACCTGGGCCGCTTCGCCCACGCCATCGACAGCTTCCAGATCGCGCAGGGTATCCGGCCGAACGAAGCCAAGGTGTATCGTGCCATCGCCTATTCGTATGAGCAGATGGGAGAGCACGAGCAGGCGATCCCTTATTTCAAGAAGGCCAACGAGTTGGACGGCGGCGGAGCGTAGGGCGGCCCATCCGGCGCCTGCGCGTTCGGGCGGGCGGGCGGCTGTTGAGATCAAAAGGTGGCGAGTGAAATGATTACCGTTGCAGATCGCGGCACCGAAGGCAGTTCCCTTCAGCGGGTGAAGGATTCCGAGGAACTCCTCGCCAAGCTGTATGTTGTTGATGACGGGCCGCAGGGGATGAATTCGCGCACCATCCGTGTGCTGATGATCTTCTCGCTGATGTCGATTCTGATGTTCATCGCCACCTTGCTGCTCCGTTACAACCAATTCGTTGTGATCCAGGAGGATGCCCTTTCCAAGCGGGGCAACCTTGAGGCGTCCATGCAGCGGCGGAACAACCTGTTCGGCAACCTGATCAAGCTCACCCTCAACCATGCGGCCCTGGAGCATTCAATCTTCTCCCATGCCTCCGACAAGCGGGCGGAAAGCTTCGGACGTGCCGGCGAGGGCGGCTCGGCCGGCATGGACAAGCTGATCCAGTCGGGTGGCTTGGCCAAGCTGCTGGCCGGCGACAGCATGGCGGCGGTACTGGGCGGCCTCAAGGCTGTGGTCGAGCAGTACCCGACCATTCAGTCAGCCGATACCTACAAGCAGATGATGATGTCATTGATTGAAATGGAAGATAAGGTTGCCTTGCGCCGCGAGGAATACAATACATCCCTGGCGATGTACAACGCCGAAATCACTAAGTGGCCGTGGGATTATCTAGCTCGGGTCACCGGCTTCAAAAGGCTTGAGTATTTCCATATGCGCGACGAGGGCGACACGCCGGTGATCACGCCGGAGCTCTTTCAAGAGTTGTTACCGTTGGCTCATC
>CAJANL010000159.1 GCA_903941105.1 uncultured Rhodospirillaceae bacterium | reverse complement strand
GTTGCCCTCGCGAGTGCGCTCGCCGACACCGGCGAACACCGAGTAACCACCGTGCGCCTTGGCGACGTTGTTGATCAGCTCCATGATCAGCACCGTCTTGCCGACGCCGGCGCCGCCGAACAGGCCGATCTTGCCGCCCTTGGCGTAGGGCGCCAGCAGGTCGATGACCTTGATGCCGGTGACGAGAATTTCGGTCTCGGTGGACTGCTCGATGAATTCGGGAGCATCGCCGTGGATGGGCAGGGTGTCCTTGTGACCGATGGGGCCACGCTCGTCGATGGGCTCGCCGATGACGTTGATGATGCGGCCCAGGGTCTCGGGGCCGACCGGCATGCGGATGGCCGCGCCGGTATCAACCACCTCGGCACCGCGGGTCAGGCCGTCGGTGGAGTCCATGGCGATGGTGCGCACGGTGCTTTCGCCCAGATGCTGCGCCACCTCAAGGACCAGGCGCTTGTCCTGGTGGGTCATCTCCAGGGCGTTCAAGATGGCCGGCAGCGGTCCATCGAAGCGCACGTCCACGACGGCGCCCAAGACCTGGGTGATCGTGCCGACGTTGTTCTTTGCCATGAGCTAGCTCCTAGTCTTTACGGTCACAGCGCTTCGGCGCCGGAGATGATTTCGATCAGTTCCTTGGTGATCTGAGCCTGACGCGACCGGTTGTACTTGATGGTCAGGCCGTTGATCATGTCGCCCGCGTTGCGCGTGGCGTTGTCCATGGCGGTCATCCGGGCGCCCTGCTCGGAAGCCTGGCTTTCCAGCAGCGAGCGGAACACCTGGGTGGCCAGGTTGCGCGGCAGGATGGCGTTGAGGATGCCCTCCTCGTCCGGCTCGAACTCGTAGATGGGCTTGGCGCCGAATTCCTTGAACTTCTCCTCGGGCACCGGGAAGGGAATCACCTGCTGACGGGTGACTTCCTGGGTGATGGCCGACTTGAAGCGGTTGTAGACGATGGTGCAGACATCGAACCCGCCGTCGTCGAACAGGGCCGAGATGCGGCTGGCCACGCTGTCGGCTTCGGGAAAGGTGATGCCGCGACGCCCGAGGCCCTCGAAGCCGTCGATGAAGTACTGGCCATAGTCGCGCTTCAGCTGCTCGCGGCCCTTGCGGCCCACCGGCAGGATCTTGACCGTCTTGCCCTTGGCCAGCAGCTCGCTGACCATCAGCTTGACGTTGCGCACGATGGAGCCGTTGAAACCGCCGCACAGGCCGCGGTCGGCGGTGACCGCGACGATCAGCTGGACTTGGTCGGAACCGCTGCCGGTCAGCATGCGGGGGGCTCCCGACTGGCCGGCCAGCGACTGGGCCAGCGTGCCCAGCATGCGTTCCATGCGCTCGGCGAAGGGGCGCGCCGCCTCCGCCGCGGTTTGCGCGCGACGGAGCTTGGATGCGGCGACCATCTTCATGGCCGAGGTGATCTTCCGCGTCGACTTGACGCTGACGATCCTCAGCCGTAGGTCCTTGAGGCTCGGCATGGGCTGCTAAACTCCCAAGGCGATCAGACGAAAGACTTGGAGAACGCGTCCATGAACGCCTTCAGCTTCTCTTCGGTCTGCGGGGTGATTTGCTTCTCGGTGGCGATGGCGGTCAGGATCTCGGGGTGCTTGACCTTGATATCCGCCAGCAACGCCTTCTCGAAGCGACCGATGTCGCGGATCTCGATGCGGTCGAGATAGCCCTTCACACCGGCGAAGATGGAAACCACCTCCTCCTCGGTCGGCATCGGCGAGAACTGCGGCTGCTTCAGCAGCTCGGTCAGGCGGGCACCGCGGGCCAGCAGCTTCTGGGTCGCCGGATCGAGATCCGAGGCGAACTGGGCGAAGGCCGCCATTTCACGATACTGCGCCAGTTCCAGCTTGATCGAGCCCGACACCTGCTTCATCGCCTTGATCTGGGCGGCGGAGCCGACGCGGCTGACCGAGAGGCCGACGTTCACGGCGGGGCGGATGCCCTTGTAGAACAGTTCGGTCTCCAGGAAGATCTGGCCGTCGGTGATGGAGATCACGTTGGTGGGAATGTAGGCCGACACGTCGTTGGCCTGGGTCTCGATCACCGGCAGGGCGGTGAGCGAGCCGGCCCCGGCGGCGTCGCCCATCTTGGCGGCGCGTTCGAGCAGGCGGGAGTGCAGGTAGAACACGTCGCCGGGATAGGCTTCGCGGCCCGGCGGGCGACGCAGCAGCAGCGACATCTGGCGATAGGCGACGGCCTGCTTGGACAGATCATCATAGATGATCAGGGCGTGCATGCCGTTGTCGCGGAAATACTCGCCCATGGCGCAGCCGGCGTAGGGCGCCAGGAACTGCAGCGGCGCCGGCTCGGAGGCGGTGGCGGCCACCACGATGGTGTACTCCATGGCGCCGTAATCGGTCAGCGTCTTGACGATCTGGGCCACGGTCGAGCGCTTCTGGCCGACGGCGACATAGATGCAGTACAGCTTGGCCTTCTCGTCGTCACCCGAGTTCCAGGTCTTCTGGTTGATGATGGTGTCGATCAGGATGGCGGTCTTGCCGGTCTGACGGTCACCGATCACCAGCTCGCGCTGGCCACGGCCGATGGGGATCAGGGCGTCGACCGCCTTGATGCCGGTGGACATGGGCTCGTGCACCGACTTGCGTGGGATGATGCCCGGCGCCTTGGTGTCGACGCGGGCGCGGGCGGCGCCCTCGATCGGACCCTTGCCGTCGATGGGGTTGCCCAGCGCGTCGACGACGCGGCCAAGCAGGCCCTTGCCGATGGGAACGTCGACGATGGCGCCGGTGCGCTTGACGAGATCGCCTTCCTTGATGGTGCGATCGTCGCCGAAGATCACGACACCGACATTGTCGGTTTCGAGGTTCAGCGCCATGCCCTTGATGCCGCCGGGGAATTCGACCATCTCGCCGGCCTGGACCTTGTCGAGGCCATGCACGCGAGCGATACCGTCACCGACCGACAGCACCTGGCCAACCTCGGCGACTTCCGCCTCGGTGCCGAAATTAGCGATCTGTTGCTTCAGGATTGCGGAGATTTCCGCGGCGCGGATTTCCATTATCCGACCCCTTTCATGGCGAGCTTGAGGTGCTGCAACTGCGTCTTCAGTGAACTGTCAACCATACGTGACCCGACCTTCACCACCAGGCCGCCCAGGAG
>CAJANL010000158.1 GCA_903941105.1 uncultured Rhodospirillaceae bacterium | reverse complement strand
TATGCTGTGCTGCAGGACGCATGGATTCCCGCCTTCGCGGGAATGACGAAAGGAAAGTTGAGTTTTTCCGCACCCTGCAAAAGCGTGATGCCCAAAATGTGCATCACGCTCTAACCTTTATGATTTCGCCCTCGCCGGGCGCGGCCCTCTGGCCGCTTGGCCGCTCGCTCAATGCTCGCATGAGCGCCGCGTTTCAAATTAAAGGTGCGACACCTAGTTCACCGGTCCACCGTCCAGCCGTGATTGAGCGGCCCGTGGCCGTGGCCCAGGCCCGGCGCGGTTTCGATGGCGCGGCGGACATAGGCGCGAGCCCGCTCCACCGCCCGATCGAGGTCGAGACCCTGGGCGATGCCGGTGGCGATGGCCGAGGCCAGGGTGCAACCGGTGCCGTGGGTCGAGCGGCTTTGGATGCGCGAGCCCGAAAAGGTGCGGATACCCGAGGCGTCGGCCAGCAGGTCGATCACTTCGTCGCCCTCCATGTGGCCGCCCTTGAGCAACACCGCCCCGGGGCCGAGGGTCAGCAGGTCGCGGGCGGCCGACCGCATGGCGTCGTGGTCGGGGATGGAGCGGCCGAGCAGCACCTCCGCCTCGGGAATGTTGGGGGTGATCAGGGTGGCGCCCTTGACCAGGCGCTCGATCAGGCTGCGGTTGGCATCCTCGGCCAGCAGGGCGGCGCCGCCCTTGGCCACCATCACCGGGTCGACCACCAGGGGCACTCCGGGGGCGAAGCGGGCCAGCCCCTCGGCCACTGCCTCGATGATGCCGATGGCGGCCAACATGCCGGTCTTGATGCAGTCGGCGCCGATATCCGACAGCACTACCTCCATCTGCCGCAGGACGAACTCGGGCGGCACTGGGTGGACCGCCGCCACGCCCAGGGTGTTCTGGGCGGTGAGCGCGGTGATGGCGGTGGCGGCGAAGCCTCCCAGGCAGGTCACCGTCTTGATATCGGCCTGAATGCCTGCGCCGCCGCCGGAATCCGAACCGGCGCAGATCAATACGCGGCCGGGCATGACTACCCCGCCGCTCCGGCCATCGCCGCCTGCGTCACCGCCGCCACGATGTCGTCGACCACAACGTTGACGAGATCCGCGTCCTCGCCCTCGGCCATGACGCGGATCAAGGGCTCGGTACCCGACTTGCGGATCAGCAGGCGGCCGGTGCCCAGCAGACGGTCCTCGCCGGCCGAGATGGCCGCCTTGACCGCAGCGGTCTCCAGTACGCTGGCATGGGCCCGCACGTTCTTCAGCAATTGCGGCAGCGCTTCGAACTGGCGCAGCACCTCGCTGGCCGGACGGCCCGACTGCACCAGGGCGGCCAGCACCTGCAGCGCCGCCACCAGACCGTCGCCGGTGGTGGAATGGTCGGCCAGGATGATGTGGCCCGACTGCTCGCCGCCGACGTTGAAGCCGTCGCGGCGCATGCGCTCCAGCACGTAGCGGTCGCCGACATTGGTGCGGAACAGGGTCAGGCCACGCGCCGTCATATAGCGCTCCAGCCCCAGATTGGACATCACCGTCGCCACCACGCCACCGCCGGTCAGCCGGCCGGAGCGGAACCACAGGTCGCCGATCAGCGCCATCAGCTGGTCGCCGTCCACCATGCGGCCGTTCTCGTCGGACAGGGCCAGCCGGTCGGCGTCGCCGTCGAGCGAGATGCCGAGATGGGCGCCGTGGGCCACCACCTGCTCGCGCATGGCCTGGGTCGAGAGCGAGCCGCAATCCTTGTTGATGTTGAAGCCATCGGGGGAAACGCCCACCGGCACCACCTCGGCGCCCAGCTCCCACAGCACGGTGGGGGCGACCTTGTAGGCGGCGCCGTTGGCGCAGTCGATGACGATCTTGAGGCCGTCGAGGCGCAGGCCGCGTGGAAAGCTGCTCTTGGCGTATTCGATATAGCGGCCGACGGCGTCGTCGAGGCGCTTGGCCTTGCCCAGGTGGTCCGAGCCGACCCGGAAGGATTCCAGGCCGTTGAACATGCGGGCCTCGATCTCGATCTCGTCCTCGTCAGACAGCTTGTAGCCGTCGGGGCCGAACAGCTTGATGCCGTTGTCCTCGTACGGGTTGTGCGAGGCCGAGATCATCACCCC
Organism: uncultured Rhodospirillaceae bacterium; assembly: GCA_903941105.1. GTDB lineage: Bacteria > Pseudomonadota > Alphaproteobacteria > Rhodospirillales > Magnetospirillaceae > CAJANL01. Next base: position 14,242 of record CAJANL010000158.1, on the reverse strand, counting down.
CAGGTCGGCGCGCAGGGATCGGGTCAGCATGGCCACCGCCGGGGTCGGCAGCGGCCCCAACAGCACCACGTCCATGCCCACCGAGATGAACCCGGCGGTCAGCGCCGGCTCGATCAGATAGCCCGACAGCCGGGTGTCCTTGCCGATAACCACCATGTGGCGGTGCGAGCCGCGGGTGAAGTGGCGGCCGGCGGCCATGCCCAGCTTCAGGGCGGTCTCGGCGGTCATCGGCTCGATGTTGGCGGTGCCGCGGATTCCATCGGTGCCGAACAGCTTGCGGGTCATTCCCATCCCAGTCTGACGTGGCGGAAGGAGTGGATGATTACCGCGATTCCCCGCCTGGGGGAAGGGAAGCCTTCGCCTACTTCGTCACTCCCCAGATCTCGCGGGCATACTCCGACACCGTCCGATCGGAGGAGAACTTGCCCATGCGGGCGACATTGAGGATGGCCTTGCGGGTCCATTCGTCGGGAGTGCGATAGAGCTGGTCGACCCGCTCCTGAGCCGCCATGTAGAGCGGATAATCGGCGGTCAGCAGGTAATGGTCACCGCCGGTCAGCGCGTCGACGATGGGCTTGAAGCGCTCAGGCTCGTCGGGCGAGAAATAGCCGCAGCCGATCAGGTCGAGGGCGCGCTTCAAATCCTCGTTGCGCTCGATGGCGGCCGCGGCGTTCCAGCCGTCCATCCGGCGGCGGGCCACTTCCTGGGCGGTAAGGCCGAATAGGAACATGTTCTCCTCGCCGGCCTCCTCGCAGATTTCCACATTGGCGCCGTCCCAGGTGCCGACGGTCAGCGCCCCGTTCATGGACATCTTCATGTTGCCGGTGCCGGAGGCCTCGGTGCCGGCGGTCGAAATCTGCTCCGACAGGTCGGCCGCCGGCATGATCAGCTCGGCGGTGGAGACGTTGTAGTTGGGGACGAACACCACCTTGAGCTTCTGGCCGACCAGCGGGTCGTTGTTGACCACGTCGGCCACGTCGTTGATCAGCTTGATGATCAGCTTGGCTTGCAGGTAGCCCGGCGCCGCCTTGCCGCCGATGATTACGGTGCGTGGCACCACGCTCAGGGTGGGATTCGAGCGAATGCGCGAGTAACGCGTCACCACCTGCAGCACGTTGAGCAACTGGCGCTTGTACTCGTGGATGCGCTTGACCATGACGTCGAACATGGAATCCACCGAGACGTCGATGCCCAGCCGCTGCGAAATCACCGCCGCCAGGTGCTCCTTGTTGGCCCGCTTGACGGCGGCGAAGTCCTGGCGGAAGCCGGCGTCGTCGGCCAGTCCCTCGATGCGCCGCAACTCGGACAGGTCGGTGATCCAGCCGTTGCCGATGCGGGCGGTGATCAGTGCCGACAACGCCGGATTGGCCGCCAGCAGCCAGCGCCGCGGCGTCACGCCGTTGGTCTTGTTGGTGATCTTGCCCGGGCTCAGGTGTTCGAAGTCCGAGAAGATGGTGCTCTTCATCAGGCCGGTGTGGATGGCGGCGACGCCGTTGACCTTGTGGCTGCCGACCACCGCCAGATGGGCCATGCGGACGCGGCGCTCGCCGTCCTCGCTGATCACCGAAACGCGGCGCAGCAGCTCGCTGTCGCCGGGGTGGCGGTGGCGCACGCACTGCAGGAACTCGTGATTGATCTGGAAGACGATCTCCAGGTGGCGCGGCAGAATGCGCTCGAACATGTCCACCGCCCAGGTCTCCAGCGCCTCGGGCAGCAGGGTGTGGTTGGTGTAGGAACAGACGCGCTGGGTCAGCGCCCAGGCCCGCTGCCACTCGATCTGGTGCTCGTCCACCAGCACCCGCATCAGCTCGGCCACCACCAGGGCGGGGTGGGTGTCGTTGAGCTGGATCGCCACCTTGTCGGGCAGCCGGTCCCAGTCGCTGTGGCTTTTGCGGAAGCGGACCAGGATGTCCTGGATGGAGGCGGCGACGAAAAAATATTCCTGCTTGAAGCGCAGCTCTCGCCCGCGCGAGGTGATATCGGACGGATAGAGGACTTTCGAAAGGGTCTCCGACTCGTTCTTATCTCGCACCGCTTCGATATAGTTGCCGGCATTGAAGTAGCGCAGGTCGAACTCTCGGGTCGACTTTGCCGACCACAGGCGAAGGTTGTTGACGGTCTTGCCGGCATAGCCGGGAACCGGCACGTCGTACGCCATGGCCATGACTTCCTCGGTGTCGACCCACTGTGAGCGGGTCTGGCCGAGCACGTCGCGGTAATGAATGACGCGGCCGCCGAAATGCACCGGGTAGATGACGCCGGGCCGGGGAAATTCCCACGGATTGCCGTAGCGCAGCCAGTTCTCCGGGCTTTCCACCTGCCAGCCATTCTCCACATGCTGGGTGAACATGCCGTAGTCGTAGCGGATGCCATAGCCGAAGCCGGCGATGCCTAGGGTCGCCATGGAATCCAGCAGACAGGCGGCAAGGCGCCCGAGGCCGCCGTTGCCCAACGCCGCCTCGACCTCCCAGGCGGCGATTTCCTCGAAATCCAGCCCCATGTCGTCGATGGCCTGGCGGACCTGCTGGTAGATGCCGAGGTTGATCAGGCTGTTGACCAGCGTGCGGCCGATCAGAAACTCCATGGACATGTAATAGACGCGCTTGGTGTCCTCGGTGTAGTAGCGGTTCAGCGTCGGCATCCACCGCTCGGTGGTGCGGTCGCGCACAGTGTGCGCGGCGGCCATGAACCAGTCACGCGCCGTGGCGTTGATGGGCTCCTTGCCCACCGAATAGAGAAGATGGCTGTTCAGGCTGGCCTTGATGCCTTCAACCTCGGCGTCGAATTGCGTCCCGGCCGATGTGCCTACGCGGCGCATGGAGTTTCCTTCCCGCAGAACTCTTCCCAACGACTAGGGGTGGCCTGCAAGCCCCCCTCAAGTCAAGGCGAAACATTCACGAATCCGGATAAACCGGTGCGAAGCCGGTTGGGCAGGGGGCGAGGCCTGCGGTGTTGCCGGCCTCAATCCTTGGCGAAATCCGGTGCCGTCTCGGGCGTTGCCGTTTGCAGCGCCAGGGCGTGCAACTCGCCGCCCATCTTGCCCTTCAGCGCGGCGTAGACCATCTGGTGCTGTTGCACCCGGCTCTTGCCGCGGAAGGCGTCAGAAACCACCAGGGCGGAATAGTGGTCGCCGTCGCCGCGCAGGTCCTCGATGATCACTGTGGCACCGGGAAAGGCATCCCGGATCATCCGTTCGATGTCGCCGACATCCATGGGCATTTGAAGCTCTCCTCGCCGTTTCCCGCCAACCTCTACACGATATCAGGGGCCGCCCGCCAGACGCCTTTCCTCCATGGCATTGAGGGCGGTCCCCAGTTCGTCCAGGCGTGCCACCACGTTGACCGATGCCTGACTCATTTGCTCGATGGCCGCCATGGCATCCTCGAAGCGGCCCTCGGCAGTGGCTACCAGGGCGGCCTTGGCGGCGGAGTGGACCTGCTGGTGCGGGTCGACGATGGCCTTGTAGGCGCCGCTGTCGGTAACGCTGCGGTCGGCCAGCGCGTCGTACCACTTGCCCAGGCGGCAGCCGTGGTGGTCGGGAATGTCGTCCGCCTTGAGGTCGGTGCGCTTGAGCACGCCGTCCAACACCCGCCGCTTGAAGGCGATGTGGTCGTTCTTGGCGATCTCGACCAGAAGCGCGCCCGAGCCCATCTTGGCGTAGTTGCCGACCTGGGCGTCGAGGTGCTGGCTCATGCGCGCCATGCCGTCCAGAACCGTCGCCAGTTGCGCGTTGTTGGCGTGCGCCAGGCCGACCACGTGGCCGGTGCCGCAGGCGAGCTCGCCGGCTGTCGTGGACTGGCTGTCGAGCAGTCGTGATATTTCCGACATGCGATGGCGGATCGCGCCGACATGCTCGACGATGCCGTGAAGGTGGCCGCCCAGGGTGCCGACCTGCTCGCGGCCCTCGGTCACCGCCGCGGTGCTCTGGTCGATGGCGGTGACGATGGTGCCGATTTCGCCCTGCAGCGCCTCGATGCGCCGGCGGATATCCTCGGTGGCCCGCGTGGTCTGGGTCGCCAGGTTCTTGACCTCGCCCGCCACCACGGCGAACCCCTTGCCCGCCTCGCCGGCCCGTGCCGCCTCGATGGTGGCGTTCAACGCCAGCAGGTTGGTCATGTGCGCCACCGCCTCGATGTCGGTGACGATCTGGCCGATCTGGCTGGAAGCATCGGCCAGGCCCTTGACCCGGGCACCGGCGCCGCCCACCGCGGTGACGATGCGTTCGAAGGCCGACAGGGCGCTGTCGCTGGCTTCCATTCCGCACCCGGCGACCTCGCCCGCCCGGCTGACCAGATCGGCGGCATCGGTGCTGTCGTGCGATGCCACGGAGATGGATTCGTGGATGCCCTCGACCGCGGTGGCCATGCTGCTCACTTCGTTGCAGGACAGGTCGATCTCGCGCTTCATCCTGGCCAGGGAGATCATCGCCTCGTTGCCCAGCATGGCGGCCTGGACCATGGAGCGCAGCATATCGCGCTGCATGATGTAGCGGTCCTTCTTGGCCTCTTCCTGGGTCCGCTGCCGCTCGGCCTCGGCGGTCGTCAGGCGATGCCGGTTTTCCGCCATTTCCGCCAGCAACGCCGCGACACGGCCGAATTCGTCCTTGCGGTCGGTGCGCAGGTACAGCGTGTCGGCCGTCCCACCGGCATGGATGGTGTCGATATCGTGGTGCAGTCCGGAAAAGCCGGCGGCGATGCTGCGGCTGACCACGGTGCCCAGGCCGGCGACCACCAGCACGATGATTGCCAGCAGCGTGGCCCGGCTGATCAGTTCGGAACGGAAGGCGGCCTCGACGTCGTCGAAGTAGATGCCGCTGCCGATCACCCAGCCCCAGGGGGCGAACCCCTTGACGTAGGACATCTTGGGATAGAGTTGCTCGGTGGTGCCGCCGCCCGCCTTCGGCTTGGGCCAGTCGTAGGTGACGAAGCCATGCCCGGCCCGGTCGACCACCTTGACGAAGGACGAGAACAGGTTGGCATCGATCACGCGCTCGGCCACCCCCGTTGTGCCGTCGCTGAGGCTGGTGGCCCGGTTGAACTTGGCGTCATCCAGCACCTTGCCGTCCAGCGCCGGCACCGTCGGGTGCATGACCATCTTGGGAAAGGGCGTGCCGAGGTCGTTGATCCACAGGTATTCGACCTTCTCGTAGCGCATGCGCTTGACCGTGGCCATGGCCAGCGCCTTGGCCTCGTCCTCGCCGAGGCGGCCGTCCTTGGCCTCGGTGGCGAAATGTTCGAGAACGCCGTAACCGGTCTCGACCACGTGGCGCAGCTTGATCTCGCGCGCCGCGATCATCTCGGCCTTGATCTGCAGGCCGTCGGACACGAAAGCCATCGCAAGCCCGACTATGGGCAGGCCGCCCAGAAGCCAGAGCCGCGTGGTGATCCGCAAGTTGGACAGCGCACTGGTCAGGCTCATGGCGGGTTGTCTCCGCTGACTATCCCATGGGAGATAGACGATACCGAGTTGGCGTGGCTTATGCCAGGGTCGACGACGGCGGCGGTTTGCCTGCCCGCTGGGGACGGGGCGCATACCGAAAGCATACGTCACAATCCGTGCCTTCACCTGCCGGGTGCAATTCAGTATAGTCCTGGGATTCGTATAACTCGATTTGGACGAATTCGGAATTGCGAGTGCCGATGGGGTGGATCTTTTTGGAGCTAGAGGATGTCTAAGGTGGACGACGACAAGGCGGTGATCAGGGAGGAAGTGACCGAGAACGGCAGCAAGCGCGCCGCTTTGTACATCTCCATCCTCGCCGTTCTTTTGGCCGTGACCAATCTTGGAGGCAGTAATGCGACAAAGGATTTCATGGCGAATTACATTGGCGCATCTGACACCTATGCGTTTTTCCAGGCCAAGTCCATTCGCCAGACATCGTATCAGTTGGCGCACGATCAGTTGAAAATTCAGATCGAGAGTCAGCCGGGCCTGCCTGAAAGGACACGCAGCGACATGCTGGCAACCCTCGACAAGTATCGCGACTCCATCAGGAAATACGACAGCGACCCTGAAACGGGGGAGGGCAAGAAGGAGTTGCTTGAAAAGGCGCGCGCCATGGAGCGCCAGCGCGACAAGGCCGCTCGAAAGGATCCCTATTTCGATCACGCGACCGCCCTGTTGGAAATCGCCATCGTCACCGCCTCGGTGGCCACCATGCTGGAGGTCACCAGCATCATGATCGTCAGCGTCGTGTTGGCCGTGGCAGCGACCTTTCTGATGATCAACGGCTACATGTTATTGGTCAGTCTACCGTTCTTTTAGACTTGCACCTGCCATGGGGGTGGCACGTGCTGTTTTCTAAATTCATCTGGACTCGGGGCGGATGATTTACGATCTCAAGAATTGGACACCACCTCAGGCGCTGATGGAAAGCTTCGCCTCGGGGAGCGGCGTGGCCGATGCCTTGGCCGCCACCCAGAAATCCATCGCCGCCTATTTCGGCAAGATGGGCGCCCCCGCCGACAAGGCGGCCGAGGCGGCCAAAGGTTTCACCGCCGGACTGTCGAAATCGCTGGCCAGCGGCGTGCCGCCGGGCGAGGCCATTGCCACCGTCAGGAGCGAGACCAGAGTCGTCTCCGATGGCGAGGCCGCTGGCAGTTCCCCGGCCGCGCCTGGCGCCCTGGTCCAGGCCCTGGCCCGCGGTGAGAACGTCCAGGCGGCGCTGACCAATGCGGTCGGCAAGGGCGCGGTGACCAAGCAGCACGTGGACGCCTTCGTCAATACCCTTCAGAACGCCATCGCCAAGGGTGTCGACCTGTCTACAGCGCTCAAGATGGCGGAGGCCGGCGTCAAGGCGGTGGACATCGCCAAGGGCGTGCAGGGCCCAGCCTCGGCGGCAGCGGGCTTGATGACCTCGCTGGCCGGCGGCGGCGATGCCGCCGGTTCGGCCTTGAAGGGGGTCACCGCCGGCATGGCGCCCGACCAGGCCAAGGCCTTTCTCCAGACTTTTCAGTCGGCCGCCGCTTCGGGCGCCGACACCGGGACCGCCCTGAAACTGGCCGGACAGGCGGCGACGCAACAGGCCGAGATGGCCGCCGCCCAAACGGTGACCATGTCGGCGGCCGATCAGATGATTGCCTCCCTGGCCAATGGCGGCGCCTCCGGGCTGGGGCGCGGTGCCGGGCTCGAAGCCATGCTGAATTCCCTGGCCAAGGGCGCCAATGCCGCCCAGGCGGCCCAGGCCGGCGCCCAGGCGGCCGAAGCCCAGGGGCGCCAGGCGGCGGCGCAGGCGGTGCCGGTGTCGCCGGGGCAGACGATGATGAATGCGCTGGCCTCGGGCACCGATGCCGGGGCCGTGCTGGGGGGCGGCGGCACGGCGTTCGCCCAGGCGCTGTCCCAGGCGCTGGCCAGCGGCTCGGACATCGGGGCCGCGACCCAGCAGGCCGCCAAGGCGTCGCAGGCCGCCGAGAGCCAGACGGCGGTGTCCTTCGTGCCCATGTCGGCCGCCGCCCAGCTGGGTGCCGCGCTGGCCAGCGGCAGCGGCGCCGCCGAGGCGGTGCATGCTGCGGCCGGCAGCTCCGGCGGCGACGCCAACGCCTTCGCCAATGCCCTTTCGTCGGTCTTGTCCCGCGGCGGTGATTTCGGCGCCGCCACCCAACTGGCGGGCAACGCCGCTACCGCCGCCCAGCAGCAGACCGGCATGGCGAGCCAGGGCATCACCGGCGATCCCACCATGATGGCCATGGCCAGTGGCATCGGGATACAGAACGCGTTCGCGCCCAGTTCCAACGCCAGCGAAGCGATCGCCCCCTCCAATCAGTACGCGGCCCAGTTGGCGCCCAGTGTGCCACCGCCGGGCACGGTGCCGGGGGGGGCCGGCGCGCCGACCGGGGCGTCGCCGGCTTCGGGCGGTCCCCCTTCCATCGCCAGCCTGGCCAAGTCCGAGACCATCACCTTCGACGGCAGCACCGGCGGCCGGGAGACACTGCCGCCGCCGCCGCCGCCGCCGCCGTCCTATGTGCCTCCGCCGCCAGTGGTGCTCGATACTTCGCAGCCGCTTGTTCAGCCGGGTCCCATCTCCATCGGCTCGGGCCACACCTCGCAGGCCTATGTGGAGAACGACGGCGCGATCATCATCGACGCGCATGTTGCGGTGGGCGACCCGGACAAGCCGGTGACCGGGGCCAAGGTCAAGATCGTTTCCAACTACGTCAGCGGCGAGGACGTGCTGACCTTCGCCCCTCAGTATGGCGTCACCGGCCTGTTCAACGCCGCCACCGGCGAACTGGTGCTGACGGGGGCGGCCGCCGCCTCCAACTATGCCCTGGCGCTGAGCCACGTCACCTACACCAACACCAGTGACGATCCGTCCGGCGCGGCGCGCACCATCCGCTTCAGCGTCACCGATGATCGCGGCGGCTGGGTGACCGTCGACGAGACGGTCACCGTGCAACAGGTCAACGACGCGCCGATGATGACGGGGACGGTGGCCAACTTCACCGAGAACACACCGGAGCAGATGGTGACGACCGCGGGGATGAGCGACCTCGACGGCCATCTGACCGGACAGAACTTCAACACCGGCTGGCTCCAGGCCTCGCTGGCCGCTTACAACGCCAACGACGTGCTGTCGATCGTTGACGGCGGCGGCATCACCGTGGTGGGTGGAGCGGTCAGCTACAACGGCGCCGCCATCGGCACCGTCTCGGGCGGCAGCGCCGCCGACCTGACCATCGCGCTGAACACCGTCGCCGCCACCCAGCAGGCGGTGCAGGCGTTACTCGGCCGCCTGACTTTCACCAATACCTCCGATGATCCGACGGTGCAGGGGGCGGTGCCGAGCCGGGCGCTGACCGTCACCGTGGACGACGGCGGCAACACCGGCACCGGCGGCCACCTTACCAATACCCTGACCGGCACCATCACCATCACGGCGGTCAACGACGCGCCGGTGCTGGGCGGCTCCCTGGCCACCGCTTACACCGAGAACGCCCCGGTGGTGCAGTTGGTCGCCAGCCCCACCGTGGCCGACGTGGACGCGCAGAAATTCAGCGGCGGCTGGCTGAAGGCGGCGCTGGCCTCCTATGTTGCCGGCGACACCCTGTCGGTGGTGGACGGCAACGGCATCACCGTGTCGGGCGGCGCGGTCAGCTACAACGGTACCGCCTTTGGCACGGTCAGCGGCGGAAGCGCCGCCGACCTCACCATCGCGTTGAGCAATGCCGCCGCGACCGCCCAGGCGGTGCAGGCGCTGATGGGCCAGCTGCGCTACGCCAGCAGCAGCGATGACCCCACCGTGCACGGCACCGCCGCCACCCGCAGCCTCACCGTCACGCTCGACGACGGCGCCAACTACGGCACCCCGGGCAGCCTGACCGGCAGCCTGTCCAGTACCATCGCCCTGACGGCGAACAATGACGCTCCGACCATGACGGTTTCCGGCGCCAAGGTGGTGAACGAGGACACCTCGCTGGCCATCAGCGGCATTTCGCTGGCCGATTTCGACGACGGCGGCGCGGCGATGAGCATGACCGTCACGGCCACCGGCGGCAACATCACCCTGGCGCAGACCACCGGTTTGACCTTCACCGCCGATCACGGCAACGGCACCAAGGATCTGGTGTTCACCGGCACCAAGACCGCCATCAACGAGGCGCTGGCCACCCTCAGCTATCAGAGCCTCGCCCACGTCTACGGCGCCGATACCATTTCGCTGACCATTGATGACCAGGGCAACAGCGGCACCGGTGGTGCTCTGACCGCCAGCAGCACCATCGGCGTCACCGTCGGCGCCGTCAACGACGCCCCCACCTTCGCCGAGGGTGCCGGTCTCGCGGTGACGGCGGTGCAGCAGGGTACCGCCGCGGCCTCCATCCCCGGCACCGCCATCGCCGACATCGTCGACGACGGCGGCATCGTCGAGGTCTTCGGCGAGACGGCGGTCGAGGCTCTCGCCGTGGTCGGCGCCAGCAGTAGTCCGGGCATCTGGTACTACAAGATCGGCGGTGGCGCCTGGACGGCCATCGGCAGCATCTCGGACAGCAGCGCTCTGCTGCTGGACAGCACCGATCAACTGCGCTTTGTTCCGACCGACACCAATTGGTACGGTACCGCTTCGCTGACCGTCCGCGCCTGGGATAAGACCGACGCCGCGCTGGCCAATCATTCCGCCGGCAACAAGGTCTCAACGCTCGCTTCCACGGCTTACAGCGCCGCCACCGCCGACCTGGGCGCCGAATTCTTCGAGCCGGTACTGCCGAGCTTCACCGAGACCTTTGCGTCCGCCTCGGCATGGCGCCTCAGCTATGCCGCCGGGGTCCATGCCGACCCGGGTTCGGGAAGCAACGTCTTGCGTCTGACCCAGGACAACGTGGAGGACTCGCGCGGCGCCGCCGTCTACAACCGGGCTTTCGCCTCGAATCTCGGCATCCACGCCACCTTCGACTACTACTCCAGCCACAATGATGCCAGCACTGCCGGCGACGGCCTGACGTTCTTCCTGCTGAACGGCGCCGTCTCGTCTCCGACGGCGGGCAACTGGGGCGGCAGCCTGGGCTACGGCGCCAAGGCGCCGGTGACGACGACCATCAACCTCGGGTTCCTGGGGTCCTACACCATCACCTGGGCGCAGGGCGTGGCCGGCGTGTCCCGCGCCTATGCTGCAGTCGGCTTCGACGACCACAGCGACTCGGTGAAGCTATTGGCCGGCGGCAACGGCTATTCAGGCTACGGCACGGTGAGCAGTGTCGATGTTGCGGCGGTGGATGGCGGCTGGCGGAAGGTGGACCTCGCCACCGACGCCCAGGGCCGGATCACCGTCAAGATGAGCTACGACGGCGGCACCACCTGGACCCCGGTCTACACCGACCGGGAGACGGGGGGGACGCTGCCCTCGACCCTGAAATTCGGCTTCTCCGCCGGGTCGGGCAGTCGGACTGGCGACCATTTCGTCGATAATGTGAAGGTCGAGCAGAATTTCTCGGTGGGCGCCCAGAACGCCCTGCGCTTCGACGGCAGCCAGGAGGCCTCGGTGGCGCACCAGTCCAAGCTGGCGCCGACCTCGGGGATCACCGTCGAGGCGTGGGTGCGCACCAGCGCCACCGGCGCGCAGACCATCCTGTCGAAGTCGGACGGCGCCGACGGCTATGTCTTGCGGATGGATACCGCCGGCAAGCTGTGGTTCGACATCATCAAGTCCGGCGTCACCACCTCCATCGACTACGCTGCCGGCACCATCAACGACGGCGGGTGGCATCATGTGGCCGGCGCTTATTGGGGCGATGCCGCCAACGGAACCATGTCGGCCTTCGTCGATGGTGTGAACAATACCAGCGGCGTGATTGGCAGTGGCAAGCTGGGCGCCTCATCGACCAGCCTTGCCTTCGGCACCGGCTTCACCGGCGACATGGCCGACGCCCGCGTCTGGAACTATGCCCGCCCCGTCGCGGACATCCTGCGCGACGTGACGCACGAGGTCTCGGGCGCCGAGACCGGCCTGGTGGGCTCGTGGCGGATGGACGAGGCCTCCGGCACCACGCTGACCGACGCCACCCTGAACGGCTACAACGGCTCCGCCGCCGCCGGCCAGGTCCGCGTCGACCAGAACCAGTTCACCCTCGACCGCGGCCAGAGCTTCAAAGGCCTGATCCACGGCTTCGACGCCACCCAGGACAAGTTGAGCTACACGGTCGCCAGCGGCCCGACCTACGGCACCCTGACGCTGAACGCCAACGGCAGCTACACCTACACCGCCACCTCGGGCGTCAGCCGCGAGGACAGCTTCCAGGTCACGGTCAACTCGCTGAAGGCCGACAACACCGTCGCCACCACGCTGACCACCACGGTGCAGGCCCACATCGTCACGCACACGCCCACGGTGACTGCGGCCCAGGCCCTGACCATCGGTGAGGACGCTTCGGGCACGGTGATCGGCTTTTCGTTCACCGATCCGAACGAGACCACCGAAACGGTGCAGGTCACCGCCAGCAGCGGCGCCGTGACGCTGGCGCAGACCACCGGACTGGCCGTCACCGGCGGTGCCAACGGCAGTTCGACCATGACCGTCACCGGGACGGTCGCCGCCATCAACGCCGCCATCGGCAGCCTGAGCTATGTTCCGGTCGCCAACTACAACGGCGCGGCCACCATCACCGTCACCGCCACCGATCCCGGCGGCCTCAGCCACAACGCCAGCGCCACCATCACGGTCACCGCGGTCAACGACGCCCCGGTGCTCAATACCGCGCCCAGCCCGGCACTGGCCAAGATCAGCCAGGGCGACGCCACCTCGCCCGGCGATCTGGTCTCGGCCATCGTGGTGGACGGAACAATCACCGACGTGGACGCGACCGGCACACCGCCCGAGGCCATCGCCATCACCCGCGTCGATAACAGCCACGGCGCCTGGCAGTACAGCATCGACGCCGGCTTGCACTGGACGGCGATCGACGACGGTTCCCTGTCGGCGACCCACGCCCTGATGCTCAATGCCACCGACAAGGTGCGGTTCGTGCCCAATGGCGGCTACAACGGCTCGGCCGATTTCGACTACAAGGCCTGGGACCAGACCAGCGGCACGGCGCACGGCTATGTCGACACCACAGCCGGCACCGCCTTCAGCACCGCCGCCGAGACCGCCGCGATCACTGTGCTGCCGACGCCCGTCGGCTTTCCGTTCTCGGAGAACTTCACCCAGGCCAGCTTCGATGCCAGCGCCTGGGTGATCGGCGGTGGAGCACAGGCCAAAGTCGATACCGACGACCGGCTCCACCTGACCGAGGCGGTCAACAGCCAAGCGGGCTATGCCTTTTACAACACCGCCTATTCGACCAAGTACGGCCTGCGCGTCACCTTCGATTACTTCGACGGCAACACCAGCATCAACTCTCCCGGTGACGGCTTCAGCTTCATCCTGGTCGATGGATCGGTCGCCACCCCCACCGCCGGCGCGGCGGGGGCGGGGCTGGGCTACGGCTACGCCGGCACCGGCATTGCCGGCGCCGCCAAGGCCTATCTCGGCATCGGCTTCGACGAATTCGGCAACTTTGCCAGTTCTGATTTCAACCCCGACGCGAACGTTGTCGAGCAGGTGGGCGGCGGCGGCGCCGGCGGCGGCAGTTGGGCGGCATTCCCCGACACGGTGTCGATGCGTGGTTCCGCCACCGCGGCCAACAGCACCGCCACGCAGCAGGAATACGATTACATCGCCAACAGCCTGGTCAGCGTCGCCGCCTATGGCGGTATCGACGGCGGCAGCCGCAAGGTGGACCTGACCATCACCGCCGATCAGCGCATCACCATGTCGATGAGCTGGGACAACGGGGCGACCTGGAAGCCGATCTACACCAATTTTGATTTCAGTTCCGCCAACGCTGCCAGCGGCGCCTACAGCCTGCCCGACACGCTGAAGCTGGGCTTTGCCGCCAGCACCGGGGGCGCTAATAACCAGCACTATATCGACAACGTCAGCGTCTCCATCCCCACCGACCTGTCGGTGAGCCTGGGGACCATCGCCTCGCCGCATGTGGGAACCGGCAATACCTTCACGGCGTCGGTGGCCAATCTCGGGCCGATGAGCGATCAGGCGGCGACCGTCGCCTACACCGCGCCGGCCGGCTTCACCGTCACCGGCTGGAGCTACACCACCAACGGCGGCGACAGCGGCAGCGGCGTCGGCAATATCAGCACCGCGCTCAACCTGTCCATCAACGAGGTCGCCACCGTCACCATCACCGGCACGGTGGCCGACGGCTACAGCGGCGTGATGAGCCACAGCGCCCAAGTCACCGCCAGCAACGGCGTCACCGACAGCAATGCAGCCAACAATACGGCGACCTCCCAGGCCACGATCTTCGCGCCGCCCGTCATTGCCGCCAATAAGGCGATGGTGTTCAGCGGTGACGACTGGGTGGGGGTGAGCAACCATTCCGACCTGACGCCGGCCAGCGGGGTGACGGTCGAGGCGTGGATCAAGACCACCGGCACCACCACAGCAAAGATCATCGACAGCTGCGTCGGCGAAAGCCAGGGCTTCTATCTTGGGCTGAACGCGGTCGGCCAATTAACCTTCGTCTGGTCCACCACCGGCTCCAACGCCGCCGGCGTCGATGCCAACGGGGCCGGCGATGTGGTCAACGATGGCGCCTGGCACCACGTCGCCGGCACCTACGACACGGCCACCGGCACCTATGGCCTCTACGTCGATGGCGTCGTCGCCAAGACCGGGCAGTACGGCAGCGGGACGCTGAAGCAAAGCAATGAGGCCTTCGAGATCGGCCGCGCCTTCACCGGCCAGATCGAC
>CAJANL010000157.1 GCA_903941105.1 uncultured Rhodospirillaceae bacterium | reverse complement strand
CCATGCCGGGGACCAGAGCATCTTCGTCCGCAAGATCCTCAAGAACCTGGACAAGCACCAGATCGCCGCCATCAAGAACAAGTTCGAGGACGACGGCGAGTTCCGCGAATACGTCACCCGCTACCTGGCCGAGTTCGAGGCGCTGCTCAATCAGGCCCGCAACTCCGACCACTCCGACGTGCTCACTGGAACCTTCACCTCCTCCGAGGTCGGCAAGCTCTATCTGGTGGTGGCGCGCGCCCTGGGCCGCCTGGAGTAGCCTTCGCATCCGCTCCGAACAGGCCGCCGTGGCGACAAGCCCGGCGGCCTTTTCTTTGGTTCATCGCGCATGAGCGGGGAGGGCCGGCGCCAACCTGCGGCAGCCTCCCCGATTTCCGCGATGAACTCTTTCGTTTCCCGTACGCATAGACTCGCCTTGACACCGCTGCTACCATGACGAAAGTCCTGGTCGGGGGACAGCTCTGGAATGGAACTCAGGCTTGAGATCCGGCGTACGGGGAAGACGTTCAAGGCATCGGCCAGTTTCCAGAACACCGGCTCCGCCAAGCCCTACCCCTTTAAAGCACCCTTTGGTGACGAGGTCATCGAAGAGTTGCGGTGGTACCTGGAAGACTATTACGTCTATCCCTACGGCCCCGACCGCGACCGCGCCCAGGCCATCGAAGCCCGGATGATGGGCTGGGGCCGGCAATTGCTTGAAGCGGCGTTTTCCAAGGGCATGACGGCCTGGACGCAGTTCCGCGCCGCCAAGGGGACTCGGCTGCTGACCCTCGACATGGACGATGCCGGGTTGCACCGGCTGCCCTGGGAGCTGCTGGCCGATGAAGACGGGCACATCTTCGCCCACGACATCGCGCTGCGGCGGCGGGTCCATAAGGAATATTCCGGCACCATGGCGCCGTTCGAACTGCCGGTGCGGGTGCTGGTGGTGGTGGCGCGCCCCGAGGATGTCGGCTTCATTGACACCCGCCTCGCCACCCGGGGCGTGCTGGAAGCGGTCGAGCGGCTGGATGGGGCGCTGGAGGTCGAGGTGCTGCCCGCCGCCACCTTGGCGGCGCTTTCCGTGCGGCTGCGGCGGAAACCGGCGGTGCATGTGGTGCATTTCGACGGCCATGGCGGTTTCGACGAAAGGGCGGGGCACGGCTTCCTGTGCTTCGAGAACGCGGAGGGCGGCCTCGATAGCGTGGCGCGCGACCGTCTCGCCAACGCGTTGACCGGGCTGTCGCTGCCGCTGGTGGTGCTGGATGCCTGCCAGGCGGCCAAGGGCGGCACCTATCCCTTCGCCAGCATCGCCGAGCAGTTGGTGACCGCCGGCACCGGCAGCGTCATCGCCATGCCGCATTCGGTGCTGGTGCCGAGCAGCGCCAGCTTCTTCGCCGCCTTTTATGGCGCCCTGGCGAAGGGCGACACCATCGCCGCCGCCATCAACCAAAGCCGTCTCGCTCTGCTGCTGACGACCCAGCGATCGGTCAGCCGTCGTGGCGACTTCCACCTCAGCGACTGGTTCCTGCCGGTCCTGTATCAGCAGGAGACGGACCCGGCACCGCTGGCCGGGGCCCGGCCGGCGGCGGCGCGCGGCGCGGCCGGCAATTCCCGTTTCGCCAATCTCTTTCCCGCACCGCTGTACCACTTCACCGGCCGCAGCCGCGACCTATTCGAACTGGAGCGGCGGCTGAACGAACGGCCGGTGGTGGTGGTCGAGGGCTTCGGCGGCGAGGGCAAGACGGCGCTGGCGGTCGAGGCCGCCGGCTGGCTGACCCGCATCGGCCGCTTCGAGCGGGCGGTGTTCGTCTCCTTCGCCGGTGGCCTCGACGACGCCCAGGTCATCGCCATCCTCGGCCGTATCGTGCTGGGCGAAGCCTGGGGCGCCAATGCCGGGGCCGATGATCTGGTGGCCGAGTTGACGGCGCATCCGACCCTGGTGGTATGGGACAACTTCGAGGACGTCATGCCCGGCTGGCCGTCGGCCCTGAAATCCGACGAGTTGGAGGCGTTGCTTGCCCTGGGATGCCGGTTGGCCGAGGCCGGGCGGTCCCGTCTGCTGGTGACCTGCCGCCCGATCACCCCGCGCCACGCCTTCTTTGGCCGCAGCACCCCCGCCGGCCGAATCGAGCTGAAGGGGCTGGGGGGCGAGGACGCGCTGGCGCTGGCGGGCGATATTCTCGACCATATGGACGTCGATCACCCTCAACGGCTCGATCTTGAGGACCTGCTGGCCCCGCTGGGCGGTCATCCGCTGTCGATCCAGGTGGTGGTGGCGAGCCTGGGCGAGCACGGACTGAGCGTCACTGAGGCCCTGCGGCGCTGGCGCACCTTCGACGCCGGCATGGCCGAGACGCTGCCCGATGGCTATCCCAAGTCGCTGGCCGCCAGCCTGGAATATTCCCTGTCCCGCCTCGGCCCCGACTGCCGTCTCCGCATCGGCGCGCTGGGCGCCTTCGAGGGCGGCGGGCTGGAAAAATATATCCGTCAGGTGTGCGGCCTGTCGGAGGTGGAGTGGGCCAAGCTGGCGGCGGAACTGCGGCAGGCGGGGCTGGCGCGCAGCGACGATGGCTTCGTCACCTTTCACCCCACCCTGGCCGGCTACCTGCGCTCGCGCTGGACGGCGGCGGAGGAAGCGGCGGCACTGGCGGCCCATGACGACGCCTATCATGGGCTGGCGCAGTATGCCGTCCATATCGACAATCAGTCGCCGCAGGAGGCGCGCGAGCGGATGCGACTGGAGATGGCCAATGTCCGGGCGGCGGCCGAACGGCTGGCGGTATCCGATCCCGATGGGCGCGGCGGGACGGTGGCGAACAGCGTGCTCTATTTTCTGTCGCTTGCCGGCCGTCGACGCGAGACCGCAGCATTCATTGCCATCATTGCCGGCCCGCCGGATGGCCGGCTGACCCGGGTGGGATTCATCGCCCTCAGTGAGTTGGCGGATCTCCGGATCGACCAGGGCAGGCCGCGGGCGGCGGCGGAGGTGCTGGCTGGCCTGGCCCGCCGTCTCGATGACTTCGGCGTCGCCTATAACCCAAGCGAGGGCCGCTATCATCGCTTTATTACCGAGTTCAGACTCGGGCGCAGCCTTGACCAGCTCCGGCAGCCGGCGGCGGCGATTGCGGCGTTTCAGCGGGTGCTGGAGATCGGGGAGCCCTTGAGGGACGAAAACCCGGTGGTCGGGGGAACAATCGCGACGGTGCATGACGACATGGCAATGGCCTATCGGAGGCTGGGGGCGTTCGGTCAAGCTTCCAGCCACCTCGCCACCGCGGGCCGAATGCATGAGGAACTTAAGCACACCGTCGGCCTCGCCTTGGTCCGTCTGCACCAGGGTGAACTGGCGGAAGCGACCGATGACCCCGAAGGGGCGGTCAAGGAATTTCTTGAGGCGGCCGACCTGTTCCGCGCCCAAGGCCATTGGCAGCACCTGTCCGGTGCCCTCCAAGCTCTTGCCGACATATGTGTGACACTTTGTGGCCGGGTACCCGAGGCCGAGCGCGGCGGCCTGTTGGCCCAGGCGGAGGCGGCGGCGCGGGAATGCCTGAGGCTGCGGGAGGAGAGGCTTGGTGACAGCCTGCGCGGCGCCGGGGCGATGGCTAGCTTGGGCCGAATCAAGCAGGAGGCCGGCCGGCTTGATGAGGCCGAGTCCTGGTACCGGGCCGCCGTCGATCGTTGCCGCGGTGTCGACCCCTTCCGCGAATCGGCGGCCCTGACCGACCTCGCCCGCCTCTGGCTCGCCCGTCATCGTGCCGGCGACGGCGGCCGCGACTGGCTGGGCGAGGCCGGCGCGGCGGTGCAGCGCGGCATGCAGTTGCGAGCGGGCTATCCGTCGGATCAGGCCGCGGCCTGGGAAGCCGACGACCTGCTGGCCGAGATCGCCGATGCCGCCGGGAAAGAGGCTGCCGCCTTGGTCCATCGGCGTACCGCTCGTGCCGCCTATCTTGCCCATCCCCATCACTGGGAACAACATGCTCGGCTGTGGGACGAACGGCTGGCGCGGCTGGCCGGCGGCGAGGGGGCGGCTTTGCTCGACGAGTTGCCGGCGCGGGGCTGGGACAGGCTGGTGCCGGCCCTGCGGGTGGTGCTGGCGGGCGGGCGCGACCTCGACCGCCTCGGCGACGAGCATCGCCTCGACTACCGGGACTTCGCCATTCTCAGCCGCCTCGCCGGGGTGATCGACCAGTCGTCGGGCGAGACCGGCGGGACGGGGTAGGCGGTCAGCCGCCGGTTTCCGCCACCTGCTCCGGCGGGGGTGTCCAGGTTCCGGTTTCGCTGCGGCAGGCCACCTGGCGGCGGCGGGTCTGGGGGTCGCGGTTGTCGGCGGCCAGTTCCAGGTCATAGGGACGGCACCAGCGTCCGGCGCGGTCGCGGAAGGCGGTGGCCGGGGTGATCACCGCCGTCACCCCCGCCCTGGCGTCGTGCCACACCACCGCCTGCCCCACCGCCTCGCTTTCCAGCACCTGACGACTGACGCGGGCGAATTCGGCCCGGTCGAGCAGGACCGGCGGCCGCGCCATCCAGGCGTCCAGCAGCCACGGCCCCGCCGCCAGGAGAAGCGCCGCCGACGCCACGGAAATTGCGCTGCTGTCCCGATGGATCATGCTCGCCATCCGTCATTGCCCTTCAATCCTCATGACGGTATCCGAACGGGTCACGGGCGACCATTCGGCATCGGCAGTAGGGGGAATGGCCCGAATGGGGTACCTCCATCGCATGGCCACGGCGAAGTCGGGCTGAACCCCATGTGGAGGGAATGGAGGATGTCGGGCGCCGTTGCCGGGACTATCGGGCGTTCCTCGAAGGGCTTGGCGCCGACACCGTGGCGGACCTGGACCGGCTGGCCGCGCCCGGGCTTCACTATCACGACCCGTTCGTCGATGCCCGTGGCCGCGAAGAGGTCAAGGCGGTGTTCCGCCAGTTGCTGCGCGAGGTCGACGCGCCGCGCTTCACCATCACCCATTGCGCCTGCGACGGCGACACCTGCTTCCTACGCTGGCACTTCACCTGCCGGCCGAAGACCATCCGCATGGGGCATCCTTGGGTGGTGGACGGCGTCACCGAAGTGCGGTTCGACCCCCAAGGCCGGGTGGTCGAGCATGTGGAGCACTGGGATGCCGGCGAGCAGGTCTACGAACGCATGCCGGTGGTCCGTGGGCTGATCCGATGGCTCAAGCGACGGGTGTCGGGGGGATAGGCAGCCCTGCGGCGTTGTCCGGCAGCGCATCCTTGGCGCCGGCCGGCGCAAAGGCATACCCCCCCACTTAGGGCTGGAAGACCTCACACCAGAGGAATACCTACATTGCCGAAGACAATGCTGTCCGGCCTACCCCGGGAAGGGTAGCCCTTCAGGCAAGGAGCCAGCCAGATGTTCGATTTCACCCGCCTGCTGCCGCCCGCCCGGCGCGTCACTTCGGCCAAGGCCGAGCGGCCGGTCGACTATACGGTGCTCAAGGACGGCGTCCCCTTCGCGCTGCTGAATGCCGCGCCGGTGTTGGCCGCCCGTACCCTGGCCGGCTTCGCCAAGGCCGCACCGGAGAGTGCCTGGCAGCTGGAATGCCGCTAGCGGCTATCCCAGCACCCGCCGCAGGCGCTCCACCATCCCCTTACGATCCGCCGAGCCGTAGGGGCGGGCGGGAGCGGCACCCCACACCGGTCGCGGCCAGGCCGGGTCGGAGGTGAAGCGGGCGATGACGTGAATGTGCAACTGAGGCACCACGTTGCCCAGGGCCGCCACATTGACCTTGTCGGCAGCGGTCTCCGCCTTCAGTACCGCCGAGGCACGGGCGATCTCCTCCACCAGGACCGCGCGGTCGGCGGCCTCGATATCATGCAGTTCCACCGCCTCGCGCCGCGGCACCAGGATCAGCCATGGATAGGTCGCATCGTCCATCAGCAGAACCCGGCAGAGCGGCCAGTCGATCACGCTGACCGTGTCAGCGGCGAGCCGACCATGAAGTTCGAACATGTTTTCCACCTCCACGTTGCGCGGGCCATGGCTTTCGGGGTACCAAGGGCCAATCATTTGGTGAGTTCGCCCTGATGCGTCGTCCCCGTTCCCATCCCCTCAGTCGTTTGTTCACCACGGTGGCGGTATTCCTGCTGGCGGCAACGCTCACCGCCGCTGTCGCCGAATGGGTGTCGGGCCTGGCATTGAAGGCGATCCGCGGGATGCGGCCCGCCTATATCTCCGATTATAGCGACGACGTCATCCGCCAGCTCTACGATACCGACGACGCCAAGCAGGTCCGGTCCATGCTGGCCGAGGGCTCCTTGCTGACCGAAACAGCCTACAGCCCCTTCGTCGAGTACCGCATGATGCCCAGCCAGGGCAAGCATGTGAACATTGCCGACGAGGGGTTTCGCGGCAACGGTCACGGCCCGCGGGACCTGACGGCGAGCGGACGCAAGGTCTTCGTCTTCGGCGGTGCCACCACCCTCGGCACCGGCGTGGCCGACAACGAAACCATTCCCGCCTATCTGGAGGACGCGTTGCGGCTCGCCGGCCGCGGCGATGTGCAGGTGTTCAATTTCGCGTCCGCCGCCTATTACTCCACGCTGGAGCGCATCCGGCTCGAACAGATGCTGAC
The DNA here is from genome assembly GCA_903941105.1 of uncultured Rhodospirillaceae bacterium. Lineage (GTDB taxonomy): Bacteria > Pseudomonadota > Alphaproteobacteria > Rhodospirillales > Magnetospirillaceae > CAJANL01. The sequence continues at coordinate 18,482 of CAJANL010000157.1, read as the reverse complement.
CGCCGGCATCAAGCCCGACGTGGCGGTGTTCGTCGACGGGCTGGAGGACTTCTATCACTGCGCCGTGCCGGACCGCAGCTCGTGGACCGACCGGTTGGCGCAGTTGAGCCGGGCGCGCTCGCGCCTGCCGGTGCTGGTGGAGCTGACGCACCGCTCCAACGTCGTCCTGTTGGCCCGCCATTTTGGCGGTGACAAGTCCATCATGGTGCGCGAATCGGGCAGTTTCTGCGAGACCGAGGCCGAGATTGATCAGGTGGTGGCGCGTCTCGACACCAATCGCCGCATGATCGACGCCATCGCCGAGCGCATGGGCTTCAAGGCGGTGTTCGTACAGCAACCGGTCCCCACCTTCTCCTACGACAACCGCAAGCGGCCGTTTCCGGTCAAGGAGGAGATGCTGGGCTACCATATGAACTCGGCCCGCGGCTATCCCAAGATGGCGGCATTGCATGGCAGCGGCGGATTGTGGGAGCGCAACCTGCTGTGGCTGGCCGAACTGGAGCCGGCCGAGGGTAACGCCTATGTGGATGTGACGGCCTACAGCCCGCGCTTCAACCGGGCCATCGCCGACCGCATCGCCACCCGGATCATTGAAGGTGGGCTGCTGCAATAGTCCTGTGCCCCCGACCGTTTGAGCAGGGTGCATCGGTGCCCTGCGTTTTTCGGCCGTTGTGCGGTTGCCGGTCCCTCTCCACAATATTTTTTCCGAGCTGGCCGATCGGCCTGTCTCCAAGGCGATGATGCCCCGGCTGAGCGGGTGCGGGAGGAGACATGGCGTTGCCGAAAATCGGCGAGCCGTCGGCTGTATTCCCGGTCGGCGCGGCTGAACTGGCCGGCCCAAGGCCCGGCGAGTTGAACATTACCCATGCCTGCGTCGATCGCCACATCGCTGCCGGCCAGGGTGGAAGCGTTGCCTTGCGGTGGCTGGGGCGCGGCACGCGGCGGCGCGATTTCTCCTATGACGAGCTTGGCGAGATGGCGGACCGCATGGCGGCGGTGCTGTCGCGACTTGGAGTCGCTCCGGGAGAGACGGTGGCGGTGTTGCTGGGCCGTGGCCCCGAGCTGTATGCCGGGGCGCTTGGTATCTGGAAGGTGGGGGCGGTGTTCTGCCCGCTGTTCGCCCTTCTCGGCCCCGGTCCCATGAAGTTGCGGCTCGAACTCGCAAAGGCCAGCGTGCTGATTGCCGGCGATGGCCTCTATGCCCGCACGGTGGCCGATCAGCGCGCCACGCTGTCCGGCCTGCGCCACGTCCTGCTGGTGGGTGAAGACGGCAAGGCCGCCCGGCTGTCCGAGGGCTGTACCGACCTGCGGGCCCTGCTGGCCGCGGCCGATCCCGTCGGCGTGGATACCTATCCGACGCGGGCGGGCGATGCCGCCATCCTGCACTTCACCAGCGGCACCACCGGCACGCCCAAGCCGACGGTGCACGCCCACGGTGCCGTGGTGGCGCAATTGGACACCGCCCGCCAGGTTTTCGGCATAACCCCCGATGATGTGTTCTGGTGCACCGCCGATCCCGGCTGGGTGACCTGCACCGCCTATGGCATGGTGGCACCGTTGGCTGCCGGCTGCACGGTGGTGGTCGAGGACGGCGAGGTCGAGCCGCGGCGGTGGTATTCCATCCTGCGCGACGAGAAGGTCACCGCCTGGTACACCACGCCCACCGCCATTCGTACCCTGATGCGGTCCGGCGCGGCGCTCGCCCGCACCTTCTGCCGCAATACCTTGCGGGTGGTGGCCAGCGTCGGCGAACCGCTCAACCCCGAGGCGGTGCTATGGGGGGAGAAGGCGTTGGGGGTGCCCGTCCGCGATACCTGGTGGCAGACCGAGACCGGTGCCATCACCATAGCCAACATTCCGGATGCCGGCCGGGTGAGAAATCCCGGCAGCATGGGCCGTCCGCTGCCCGGCGTCGAGGCCGCCGTGGTGCGGCGTGAGGGGGGCGGCGTGGTCGCGGTGGCGGTGGGCGTGGGTGAGCTGGCCATCCGCGAAGGCGGCCCCGCCATGTTCATCGGCTATGGCGACGACGAGGCGCGCCGCCAAGCCTGTTTCGCCGATGGCTGGTACTTGACGGGCGATTTGGTTCGGCGGGATGCCGATGGCTTCTACTGGTTCCTTGGGCGCGCCGACGACATGCTGAATTCCGGCGGTCACCAGATAGGTCCGTTCGAGGTCGAGTGCCTGCTGATGGACCATCCCGCCGTGGCCGAGGCCGGGGTGGTGGGGCGGCCCGACCCGCTGATGCTCGAAGTGCCGGTGGCCTTCGTCACCCTCAACCCCGGCTTCGAGGTGGGCGAGGCACTGATGGCTGAACTGCTGGCGTTCGCCCGTCACGAGCTGGGGGCGGCGATGGCGCCATGCGACGTTCATTTCGTCGCCGCCCTGCCCAAGACGGCTTCGGGCAAGATACTCCGCCGCGTGTTGAAGACTTACGCGGCGGGTAAATGCAAGGACGGCCAAGTCGTGGAACTTAGACCGGGACGGTAGGATTTAGTACCCGCTCTTGGCGCCGGTGCCGGTGTAGGCGAACTCCCATTCGACGGTGAAGGGGTCCCACCACTTGCCGACGCCGGTTTCCTTGTCGATGTGGCGCAGGAAACCATGGGCGCCGGGCTTGAGCCGGTAGACGACATGGTACTTGCCGGCGCCGTCCAGCTTGAGGTTGTCGCCGTAGTGCGGCCCATCGGAGGCGACCATGGGCGTCAGGGTGCCCGATTTCTTGTAGGCGGTCCCCTTCTTGGTGATCTCGTAGGTGATGTCGAGATAGGGGATCCACTCTCCAGCGCCGAAGCCGTTGGGGTTGCCCTTGATCGCCTTGACGTCCGCTTCGAGGTGGATGTCGGTGTGGTCGTGGGCCGCGTGGTGTGGCTCCATCTTGACCGCCTGTAGATAGACGGCGGCAACGCTCATGCCGTTCTTCTCCACCGGCTCACCGATGGGGTGCTCGCCCGCAATGGCGGGGGCGGCGATCAGCAGGGCGGCGGCGGTAATAGCGATTCTCATCGAATGGTCCCCTTGGATGGCCCGGAATGTGCGGATGATAATCGTTCGCATAAGTGGATGCCAGGAGAATATTTGTGGGAATTGCATGGAGATGGAGCGCGGCCGGGAGGCCCGCGCTCCAAGATCGATGTTCCAGACGTTTTTTGACTCCAGAACGCCGTTCCACCGCCCGTTGCGGGTGCGGCCAAGGGTGCGGCTGCGCCCACCCGGCGAGGGCTGAAGCAATTTCCGGCCACAGGTCGGAAGTTGCTGGAACTGGTACGAGGAGATTGATCAGCCTCGGATGGCGGCGATGTTGCCGGCGTAGTCCTTGGTCTTGAATACCGCCGAGCCGGCCACCAGAACATTGGCGCCGGCGGCGATCAGGCGGGGCGCAGTCTCGGGGGTGACGCCGCCGTCGACTTCGATGTCGATGGCGCGGCTGCCGATCATGCGGCGGATGCGGGCGACCTTCTCCACCTGGGACTCGATGAAGCTCTGGCCGCCGAAGCCGGGGTTGACGCTCATCACCAGCACCAGGTCGAGCTTGTCCAGCACGTACTCGATCACCGATTCTGGAGTGGCGGGGTTGAGTGAGATACCGGCCTTCTTGCCCAGGCCGCGAATGATCTGAAGCGAGCGGTCGATGTGCCGGTCGGCCTCGGCATGCACCACGATGATGTCGGCGCCGGCCTTGGCGTAGTCTTCCAGGTAGGGCTGTGCCGGGTCGATCATCAGGTGGACGTCGAAGGTCTTCTTGGTCCACGGCCGGATCGCCTTGATCACCGGCGGGCCGAAGGTGAGGTTGGGGACGAAATGGCCGTCCATCACGTCGATGTGGATCCAGTCGCAGCCGGCCTCGTCGATGGCCTTGACCTCATCGCCCAGGCGGGCGAAGTCGGCGGACAGGATGCTGGGGGCGATCAGGACGGACATAGGCGTTCTCCCACGTTTCTTGGTTCATAACGGATTGGCGGGGCCGCCGGACCCAAGTTGGCGCCGGCCCTCCCCCGCCCTAGGCGGGGGAGGGGGAGTAACGTCAGACGATCTTGGCGTCGAGCTCGCCCTTGGCGTAGCGGTTGCCCATGGCTTCGAGCCCGAGCACCTTGATCTTGCTGGCCTGACCGGCGGTTCCGAAGGCCTCGTAGCGGGCCTTGCAGATGCCGACCATGCCGTTCTGCGCTTCCTTGAGATACTTGCGCGGGTCGAACTCCTTGCGGTGCTCGGCGAGGAACTTGCGGATGGCGCCGGTGGAGGCCATGCGCAGGTCGGTGTCGATGTTGATCTTGCGCACGCCGTGCTTGATGCCCTCGACGATTTCCTCGACCGGCACGCCGTAGGTCTGCCCCAGGTCGCCGCCGAAGTTGTTGATGATTTCCAGCCAGTCCTGCGGCACCGAGGAGGAGCCGTGCATCACCAGATGGGTGGTGGGGATGCGGGCGTGGATCTCCTTGACGCGGTCGATGCGCAGCACCGCGCCGGTCGGCTTCTTGGTGAACTTGTAGGCGCCGTGGCTGGTGCCGATGGCGATGGCCAGGGCGTCGACCTGGGTCAGCTTGACGAACTCGGCCGCCTCGTTGGGGTCGGTCAGCATCTGGTTGTGGTCGAGGATGCCCTCGGCCCCGACGCCGTCTTCCTCACCGGCCTGACCGGTCTCCAGCGAGCCCAGGCAGCCCAGCTCGCCCTCGACCGAGACGCCGCAGGCGTGCGAGATGTCGACGACCTGTTTGGTGGTGGCGACGTTGTAGTCCCAGTCGGCCGGAGTCTTGCCGTCCGACTTCAGCGAGCCGTCCATCATCACCGAGCTGAAGCCCGACTGGATGGCGCGGGCACAGACGGCGGGCGAGGTGCCGTGGTCCTGGTGCATGCACAGCGGCACGTTGGGATAGGCTTCCAGCGCGCCCAGGATCAGGTGGCGCAGGAAGGCCTCGCCGGCATATTTGCGGGCTCCGGCCGAGCCCTGCAGGATCACCGGGCTGTTGGTGGCCTCGGCGGCCTCCATGATCGCCTTGACCTGTTCCAGGTTGTTGACGTTGAAGGCGGGGATGCCGTAGCCGTTCTCGGCGGCGTGGTCGAGCAGCTGTCGCATCGAAACGAGAGGCATGGTCTTGGATCTCCTTCCAGGCGTTTTTTTTCGTCCGCGGCGAGGCTAGAGCCGGGTCACGGCCGCATCGGCGACCGCGCGGGCGGTGATGCCGAAGTGCTCGTACAGCTTTTCAGCCGGTGCCGAGGCGCCGAACCCGGACATCCCGATCACCGCGCCGTCGAGCCCGACATAACGCTCCCACCCGAAGGTGCCGAGCGCCTCCACGGCGACCCGCACGGTCCCTTCGCCGAGGACTGCCGAACGATACTCCTTCGACTGGCGGTCGAACAACTCCCAGCACGGCATCGACACCACCGCGGCACCAATTCCCCGTTCGGCCAGCAGCTTTTGCGCCTCAAGCGCCATGGCGACCTCGGAGCCGGTGGCCAGCAGGGTGACCTGACGCTTGCCCTTGGCCTCGGACAGGACATAGCCGCCCTTGGCGGTGAGGTTGTCGGGGCCGGCGCTGCGCAGGGTCGGCAGGTTCTGGCGCGACAAGGCGAAGACGCTGGGGCCGTTGGTCTCCAGCGCCGCCTCGTAGGCCTCCATGGTCTCGATGCCGTCGCAGGGACGGAACACCAGGACATTGGGGGTGGCGCGCAGGGCGGCGATGGTCTCGATCGGCTGATGGGTGGGGCCGTCCTCACCGAGGCCGATGGAGTCGTGCGTCAGCACATAGAGGACGCGCTGCTCCATCATGGCGCTCATGCGCAGTGCCGGCCACAGGTAGTTGGCGAAGATCAGGAAGGTGCCGCCGTAGGGGATGAAGCCGCCATGCAGCGCCAGCCCGTTCATCATCGAGGCCATGCCGTGCTCGCGCACCCCATAGTGAATGTAGCGGCCGGCATAGTCGCCGGGCTTGATGGAGGGCTTGCAGGCCTTGGTATCGGTCAGGTTCGAGTGGGTGAGGTCGGCCGAACCGGCGATCATCTCGGGGATGGCGGCGGTCAGCACCTCCAGGCATTCCTGGCTGGCCTTGCGGGTGGCCCATTTCGGCTGCTCGGTGGCGACCTTGGTCTTGAAGGCGGTGGCGGCCTCCTTCCAGCCCTGGGGCAGGGTGCCGGCGGTGGTGCGGAGGAACTCGGCGGCTTCGGCGGCGGGCAGGCCCTTGAAGCGCCCCTCCCACAGGGCACGGTCGGCCGAGCCGCGGGCGCCGGCCTTGCGCCAGGCGTTCAGCACATTGGCGGGAATCTCGAAGGGGGCATGCGGCCAGTTCAACTTGGCCCGCATGCCGGCGATCTCCTCGGTCCCCAGGGGGGCGCCGTGGGTCTTCTCGGTGCCGGACTTGGTGGGGGCGCCGAAGCCGATGATGGTCTTGCAGGCGACCATGGTCGGCTTGTCGCTCTTCCTGGCCTTGGCGATGGCGCGCTCGATGGCCTTGGCGTTGTGGCCGTCGACCTTGATGGTGTTCCAGCCCGAAGCGGCGAAGCGGGCGCACTGGTCCTCGGAGGTCGACAGGTTGGTGTTGCCGTCGATGCAGATGCTGTTGTCGTCCCACAGCAGGATCAGGCGGTTCAGCTTGAGGTGGCCGGCCAGCGAGATGGCCTCCTGGCTGATGCCCTCCATCAGGCAGCCGTCGCCGGCGATGACGTAGGTGAAGTGGTCGACCACCGCGTCGCCGTAGCGGGCGTTCATCATCCGCTCGGCCAGGGCGAAGCCGACCGCGTTGGTGATGCCCTGGCCCAGGGGGCCGGTGGTGGTCTCGGCGATGGCGACGTGGCCGAATTCGGGATGGCCCGCGGTGCGATAGCCCAGCTGGCGGAAATTCATCACCTGCTCGATGTCGACGTCGTCATAGCCGGTGAGGTAGGCCAGTGCGTAGAGCAGCATGGAGCCATGCCCGGCCGACAGGATGAAGCGGTCGCGGTCGGCCCAGCGCGGCTGGCCGGCGTCGAATTTGAGGAACTTGGTGAATAACACCGCCGCGACGTCGGCCATGCCCATGGGCATGCCGGGGTGGCCCGACTTCGCCTTTTCGACCGCATCCACGGCCAGGAAGCGAATGGCATTCGCCATGTCGGTATGGGAGGCCTTGGCGGTCACCTTGGCGGGCATTGCGGTCATCGACGGTTCCTCTTCCTCGCTGGACGGATTGGACGCGGTCTAGCTTGTCTTGCGGACGATAGTGGCGGTGGAGATCAGGTTGCGGAACACCCACCCGGATAAGCTATGGAACTCTTGTAGATAGGCGAAAGCCTACTCCAAAAGGGGGGAAATGGGCAGATATTTGGGCCGCAAAGGGGCTTGGGGTGGGGCACGCCTACCCAGGTCCTGGCCTAGCTGAAGGCCTTGAAGGCGATCAGGGTGAAGGTGTCCTTCACACCGGGCAGCTCTTGCACCGTATCGACCACGAACTGGCCGATATCTCCACCGTCTTCGAGATAGCATTTCAGCATGAGGTCGTATTGGCCGGAGATGGAGTGGACCTCCGAGACCTGCTCGACGTCGACGGCCTCGTCGGCCACCTCGTAGGCGCGGCCCAGTTCGCACTTCACCATGACGAAGATGGTCTGCATGTGCGTCCTCCGGTGGAAGGGCCTACTCCTCGCCTTCGCCTTCGCCCTCGACCTCGTCGCGGCTGGAGCCGCGGAGCGGAATCGGCGGCACGGCGCGAGCCATGAAGTCGGGCAGGTGATCGCCGAAGCCGATGACGTCGTCGTCGTGCATCATTTCGCCGATTCCCAGTTCGTCGATGCGGCCGCGGCGGCCGCCACGTCGACCACGGTCATCGCGGCCGCGGCGCGGTTCGTCGCGGCGATGGTCGGAACGCGCCGCTTCGCGGCGGGGCTCCTCACGGCGTGGTTCTGGGCGGGGCTCGGGGCGCGGGGCGTCGCGGCGGGTCTCGCTTCGGACTTGTCGCTGCGGTGCCGGCTGCGGCTCATGCTGCGGCGCCTCGGCGGCGGCTTCCTCGTGGCGGGGTTCGCGTGGGGCGGCGCGCTCGCGGCCACGGCCCTTGCTGGGGGCCTCGTCCTTGGCGCCTTTGCGGCCGCGGCCACGTCCGCCGCGCGCGTTCATGTCCAGCTCAAGGGCGGGGACGCCCTCGACCTCGATGCGCGGGATGGGACCGCCGATCAGCTTCTCGATGGCGCCGACGAACTTGCCGTCATCGGGGGTGGCGATGGTGAAGGAATGCCCCTCGCTGCCGGCGCGGCCGGTGCGGCCGATGCGGTGGACGTAATCCTCGGCGTGGATGGGGACGTCGAAATTGAAGACGTGGCTGACTTCCTTGACGTCGATGCCGCGGGCGGCGACGTCGGAGCACACCATCAGGCGCGCTTCGCCCTTCTTGAACTTGTCCAGCGTCTCATTGCGCGCCGACTGGGCCATGTCGCCATGCATCTGGACGGCATCCATGCCGTGCTTCTTCAGCGACTTGTAGAGCACGTCCACGTCGCGCTTGCGGTTGCAGAAGATGAAGGCGCTCTTGACGTTCTCGATGCGGATGAGGTGGCGCAGCGTCTCGCGCTTGTCGATCTCTTCGACAATGGCCAGCCCCTGGATCACCGTGGCCGCAGCCTTGGTGCCGGGCGAGGCGGTGATTTCCTTGGGGTTCATCAGGAAGGCGTCGGCGAGGCGGCGAATTTCCGGCCCCAGCGTCGCCGAGAAGAACAGCGTCTGACGGATCTTGGGCAGCAACGAGACGATACGCTCGACATCGGGAATGAAGCCCATGTCGAGCATGCGGTCGGCTTCGTCGATCACCAGCACCTTGACGTCGTTGAGCAGGATGCGGCCGCGCTCGAACATGTCGAGCAGGCGCCCCGGCGTGGCGATCAGCACATCGACGCCGCGATCCAGCAGCGCCACCTGATCCGACATGGATTCGCCGCCGATGATCAGCGCCTTGTTGAGGCGGTGATACTTGCCGTATTTGTCGAAATTCTCGGCCACCTGGGCGGCCAGCTCGCGCGTCGGGCAGAGGATCAGCGAGCGCGGCATGCGTGCCTTGGCTCGTCCCGCCGCCAGGATCTCGATCATCGGCAGGGTGAATGAGGCCGTCTTGCCGGTGCCGGTCTGGGCACAGCCAAGCACGTCGCGACCCATCAGGACGAACGGTATCGCCTGTGCCTGAATGGGGGTTGGCGTGGTATAGCCGGACTCCGCGACGGCGCGCAGCACTTCGGGACCGAGGCCGAGTTCATCGAATCCGGTCGGGATGATTGCGCCTTCGGCGCTGGTGTTTTCTGTCATGGTCGTCATATGCGGCGGGATAATAGAAGTTCGCGCGCCTGTGTCAATGTAAAGACAGAGGGAACCGCCTTGGGAATTGGAGGTTTCCGGCTGTTGATGTACCCTCTCGTGCAAACAGGAGGCGAATCATGCTGATCGACGCGCAACGGTCTTGCCTGCTCGTGGTCGACGTCCAGGAAGGGCTGGGGCCGGTGATGGCCGATCCGCGGCGGGTCTATCGCGGCTGCGGGTTGCTGATGCGCGCGGCGGCACGCCTTGCGGTGCCGATGCTGATCAGCGAGCAGTATCCCAAGGGGCTCGGCCATACCGTGGGCGATGTGCGCGAATTGGCGCCCGAGGGCACGGTCATGGAGAAGCTGCATTTCTCCTGCGCCGCCGACCCGGCGATCCGCGCCCGCCTCGACGGCTTCGGCCGCGCCCAGGTGGTGGTGGCCGGCATCGAGGCCCATGTCTGCGTGCTGCAATCGGCCTTGGGCTTCAAGCGGATCGGCTATGAGGTGTTCGTGGTCGCGGACGCCTGTTCGTCGCGCGATCCCGCCAACCACCAGGCCGCCATGGCGCGGCTAGCCGCTGCGGGTGTCACGGTGGTGACGCTGGAGATGGCGCTGTTCGAGTGGTTGCACGTGGCCGGAACGCCGGAATTCAAGGAAATCTCGCGACTGATCAAATAGGGGGGACCGGCATGATCGACCTCGTACTGCTGCCCGGACTGCTCAACGACGCACGGCTGTGGGCGCATCAGGCGGCGGCGCTGGCCGACACGGCGCGGGTGACGGTGATGGAGCTTACCCGTGACGATTCGCTGGCCGCCATGGCTGAGCGGGTGCTGGCCGCGGCGCCCCGGCGCTTTGCCCTGGCCGGGCTGTCCATGGGCTGCTACGTCTCCATGGAGATCATGCGTCGGGCGCCGGAACGGGTTGAGCGCCTGGCGCTGCTCGACTCCACGGCGCGGCCCGACACCCCTGAGCAGACGCAGCGTCGCCTGGATGCCATTCGCCTGGCCGAAACCGGCGGCTTCGACAAGGTGATGCCCACCATGTTGCCCAATCTGGTGCACCCCGCCCACCTGCAGATCGAGGCCATTGCCGGGCTGGCCAAGTCCATGGCCAAGGCGGTGGGGGCCGACGCCTTCATCCGTCAGCAGACCGCCATCATGGGCCGTCCCGACTCGCGCCCCGACCTGGGGGATATCGCCTGTCCGGCCATGGTGCTGTGCGGCCGCCAGGACACCCTGACCCCGCTCGACCGCCACCAGGAGATGGCGGATCTCATCCCCGGTGCCGCATTGGTCGTGATCGAGGATTGCGGCCACCTCTCGGCCATCGAGCAGCCTGAGGCGGTCAACGCGGCGTTGCGTGGCTGGCTGCGGGGGGCAGGCCAGTAGACACTCCAGCCGGCGGCAGGTATATTCGCAGTAACGGGGACGCCGAGCCGGATCGGCGGTAACCGTTGGAGTAACACACATGCCTTCGCGTGGGCCGCGCCATTTGCGCAAGACCACCAATGTCGTTCTCGATGCCTTCCTGAAGGCGGCCGAGGATGCGGTGCACGGCCATGCCATCGGCACCAATGTCTTGCATGACCTCGTTCATAACCTGAAAACGTCGAGCGATTTCGAGGGCTTCTATCACCGCGCCTATCGCGAAATGATGGAGATCGTCGAGAACGAGAAGCTTGAGCTGAAGCGCACCAACGCCTTCGGGCGACTGGTGGTGCACCCGCTGACACCGCTGTTCCATGACGGCATCCTCAGCCGCGACATTCTGCCCAACGTGTTTTCGTTCATCCATCTGGTGCTGGGCGACGAGGCCGACCTCTATGGCGAGCGCTGCCAGGAGACCGCCAAGAGCCTCAAGGCCGATCTGAGGGACGAGTTCGTCTGGGACATCTTCTATGACGACGAACGCTGCAAGGTGATGCTGTGGCATACGCTGGTGCGCATCGCCGCCTCCTTCAAGCGATGGGAACTGCGCAAGGACTGGTTCATCAAGCTGATGCTGTACCAGCCCACCACCGTCAGCCTGTCGTCGTCGACCTTCATCACCCGCGAGCACGACCCTACGGATGACCCGCGCGTGTTCGGGGAGCGCGAGTTCTGCCAGTTCTTCCAGGCCATGTTCGAGCCGCTGAAGCAGCTTTCGCCCAAGGATGAGGCCCTGTTCAAGAAGGAATTCGGCGCCGACCCGCACCACCTGATCGGCCAATTCCTGGTCAATCTGGCGACCTGCCCGATCTGATTTCCCGCCCGGCGCCGGAGGGGCATCGCCGATCGGGTGCGATCAGCGCGATGTGGCATGAGCGAGAGGCTACATGACCTCGATCCGCTGCGTCCCCAGTCCCTCGACTCCCAGGGTCATCACGTCGCCGGGCTTGAGGAACACCCCTCGGCCCAGTCCGACGCCGGCCGGGGTGCCGGTGCAGATGACGTCGCCGGGCTCCAGCGCCATGAAGCGGGACACCGCGGACACCACCGTGGCGACACCGAACACCATGTCGGCGGTGCTGCCGTCCTGCATGCGCTTGCCGTCGATCTCCAGCCACAGCCGCAGGTTCTGCGGATCGGGCACGGCGTCGGCGGTGACCAGCCAGGGGCCCAGCGGTGCGAAGCCCGGATACGACTTACCCTTGATCCATTGCCCGGTGCCTTCGAGCTGCCAGTCCCGCGCCGAAATGTCGTTGACCACGGCGTAGCCGGCGATATGGGACAGCGCCTCGACCTCGGAGACGCATGACGCCCGGCTGCCGATGATGACCGCCAGTTCGACCTCCCAGTCCACTTTGCTGGAGTGGCGGGGCAGGACCAGCCGGTCATCCGGCCCGGCCAGCGCGCCCGGGTGCTTGGAGAACACCACCGGCTCGGCCGGCAGCGCCATGCCGGCTTCGGCGGCGTGATCGCGATAGTTGAGGCCGATGCCGATCAGCGAACGGATCCCCGCCACCGGCGGTCCCAGCCGGGGGCTGCCCGTCACCAGCGGCAGCGTCGTGGGGGCGAGGGCTGCCAGACGGGCCAGCCGGTCGGGCGCCAGCATCTCGGGGGTGATGTCGCCGCAGTGGGCCGAAAGGTCACGCAGCCGCCCGTCGTCACCGATCAGGCCGGGGCGCTCGGCGCCCGCCGCCCCCCAGCGGACCAGCTTCATGGTGGTACCGTTTCGGTCGCCAGGGCCAGGGGACGCTCGACGCGGCGCAGCAGCGTCTCGATATCCGACGGTGCCAAGGGCCGGGCGAACAGGAAGCCTTGCCGTCCGTCGCAGTCGTAGCGGGCCAGCAGTGCCGCCTGCTGTTCCGTCTCGATCCCCGGCGCCACCACCGACATGTGCAGGCCGTGCGCCACCGCGAAGATGGCGGCGATAATCTCTGCATCGTCGCTTCCGGCGGTCAGATTGCGCACAAGGGACTGGGAAATCTTCAGGGAGTTTGCGGGCAACTTGCGCAGGAAGGCGAAGGAGGAATAGCCGGCGCCGAAATCATCCACCGCAATGCGGACTCCCAGGGCCCGGAAGCGGGTGAAGATGGCCGTCGGGTCCTGCGCCTTGTCGATGATGCTGGCCTCGGGGATCTCCAGTTCCAGGGAGGAGGGGGGCAGTCCGGATCTCTCCAGGGCCTCGGCCACCATTTCCTCGATATCGAGGGCCCGCAGCTGGCGGCTGGACAGGTTGACGTTGACGCGCAAGTGGCCAAATCCCGCGTCGTGCCAGGTCTTGACCTGCTGGCAGGCGGTCTCCAGTACCCAGCGCCCCATGGGCAGCACCAGACCGGTTTCCTCGGCCATCGGCAGGAACTGGTCCGGTGTTATCAGGCCGATCTCGGGATGCTGCCAGCGCACCAGGGCTTCGACAGCGATGATCTTGCCGGTGTCACCGTCGAAGATGGGTTGGTAGAGCAGGCGGAGTTCGTCGTGCTCCATGGATTGACGCAGCGAGTTCTCCAGCGCCAGACGTTCGAAGGCCAGGGCATTGACCGTCTCGGAATGGAACTGGCAGGCGTTGCGCCCCTGGCGCTTGGCCCGGTACATGGCGGCGTCGGCCAGCTTGATCAGGGTCTGGGAGTCGCCGGCATCGGCCGGGTAAAGTGCGACGCCGACCGAGCAGCTGATGCTGGCCGCGTGGTCGTTCAGCACGAAGGGCTCGGTGATCAGCCGCAGGATCTTGTGGGCCACCAGCGCCGCGTCACGGGGGTCGGCGATGTCCTCTATGATCACGGTGAACTCGTCGCCGGACAGCCGCGCCACCGTGTCGCCCTGGCGGACGCATCCGGTCAGCCGCCCGGCCGCCTGCTGCAGCAGCAAGTCGCCGGCGAGGTGGCCCAGGGTGTCGTTGACCTGCTTGAAGCGGTCGAGGTCGATGAACAGCAGTGCCACGATGAATTGACCGCGGGCGGCACGGGTCAGGGCGCGCGACAGGCGTTCCTGGAACAGGGTGCGGTTGGGCAGGCGGGTCAGCGGATCGTGGTTGGCCTGATAGGACAGGCGTTCCTCGTTCTGCTTGCGCGAGGTGATGTCCGAGAACACCGCCACATAATTGGCAACCTGACCCGCGGTATCGAGAACCGCCGAGATGTTGAGCCATTCGGCGAACATTTCGCCGTCCTTGCGGCGGTTCCAGATCTCGCCCTGCCACTTGCCGGTCTCGGCCAGCGTCTGCCTCATGCGCAGGTAGAATTCGGCATCATGCCGTCCCGAGGCCAGAATGCGCGGCTTCTTTCCCAGCACGTCTTCGGGCTGGAATCCGGTCAGTTCGGTGAAGGCGGGGTTGACATGGATGATGCGTCTTTCGCCATCGGTGATGAACAGGCCGTCACCGGTGTTCTCGAACACCGTGGCGGCCAGCCGCATGTTGTCTTCCAGCCGCTTGCGCTCGGTGATGTCCTCGACCACCGCCACGTAGTAGCGCACCGGTCCGGCGGTATCGCGCACCGCGCTGACGGTCATCGCCGCCCACACGATCCTGCCGTCGCGGGTAAGGTAGCGCTTGATCATCTGGAAGCCGTCGCGCAGCCCGGCGGCAACCTCCTGGCGCATGGCCAAGTTGAGCGCGAGGTCGTCGGAATGGGTGTAGCGCTGGAACGGTTGGCCGACCAATTCCTCTTGGCTATAGCCCAGCATGGAGCAGAACGCCGGGTTGGCTTCGAGGAAGAGGCCATCGGGATCGCTGAGCGATACGCCGACCCCGGCACTGGCGAACACCGCCTTGAAGCGCTCCTCGCTGCAGCGCAGGGCCATGTCGTTGCGCGAGCGCTCGATGGCGTAGCGCACCGCCCGGCGCACCAGATCGCCGCTGCCTTGGCCCTTGACCAGATAGTCCTGGGCGCCCTGGCGCAGGGCGGCCAGCGCCAGCGCCTCGTCGGCGGTACCGGTCAGCACCACCACCGGCACGGTCGGCTGGCTGGCGCGCAGGCGCGACAGGGTCTCCAGGCCAAAGGAATCGGGCAGGGAGAGGTCGAGGAGGACGACGTCGATGGCGCTGGCGGCCAGGATGTCGAGCGCATCGGCGAGGCGAACGGCCTTGACCACCCGGAAGGGGTGTGCCGGTTCTTCCCGCAGATAGAGTTCCACCAGCCGGGCGTCGCCGGGGTTGTCCTCGACGACCAGTACAACCAGAGGGGGGGGCGCGCCTTGATCGGCGGGCATTATTGCCTCAGCGCGGCGGTAAGGTTACGACGGAACACCAATACTCCTCTATGGATTTGACCACCGAAATGAAGCGGTCGAGATCGACGGGCTTGGTGATGTAGCAATTGGCGTGAAGATCATAGCTGCGCATGATGTCCTGCTCGGCCTGCGAGGTGGTCAGAACCACCACCGGAATGCGGCGCAATTCCACATCCGCCTTCATCTCTGCCAGAACCTGCCGCCCGTCCTTGCGCGGCAGATTGAGGTCGAGCAGCACCAGATGCGGCCGCGTCGCGTCCTCGTAGGGAGACTGGCGGTTGAGGTAGGTCATGGCCTCGACGCCGTCGACCACCACCTTGAGGCGGCTGGACATGCGCCCTTCCTTCAGCGCCTCCTGCGCCAAGCGGGCGTCGCCCGGGTTGTCTTCGACCAGGAGGATATCGATGGTATCGACGGCACTACGCAGGGTCATGAACACGGGCTCCTGTCCCGGCACGGACTGATAGCCAACTATAGGGCCATCCGGGGCCACTTGAAAACCGCCTTCATTCAGCCTTGCTCGGTGCCTTGATGGCAGAAGTGACGAAGGGTGGCGATATCGGCGATGGAGATGGCCTGACCATCCATTTCCACTCCTTGTTTTTTCAATTGGCCAAAGGCGCGCGACAGGGTTTCCGGACGAATGCCCACCCGGGCGGCGATGAGGGCTTTGTTGTGGGCGAGACGGACGGTGGTGCCGCCCTCGTGTTCCGGCGTCAGCCCCAGGAGATAAAGTGCGAGGCGTTGCGCCGCCGACTTCATCTTGAGGTCCTTGACCTCGCGCACCAGCATGCGGAAGTGCTCGGCCAGCGAAATCAGCATGGCGAAGGCAAGGTCGGGCGAGCGGCGCAGGTCCGCCCGCAACCGCTCGGCCGGCAACATCAGGATACGGGCCGGCTTCAACACCAAGGCGCTCATCAGATAGGGCTTGGCGGTCAGCACCGCCGCGGCGATGAAGATTTCGCCGGGCTTCAGGATTTCCACCACCGTCTCGTCGCCGTCCTCGGCCCGCCCGGTCAATCCCACTTCGCCCTCCAGCAGGAGGTGCAGGCCGGCGGCCTCCTCGCCCTGGCGGAACACCAGGGTGCCGCGGGCGTGCCGATGAAGCTCGGCCTTGGCGATCACCTGGGCCAGGTCCTCGGGACCCAAGGCCGACAGCAGCGGCAGGCGGCCGATGGCGGCCAGATCTTCGACCTTCAGGATACGTGGATTGACGACACTCATCGGCAGGCTCCTCCCCAGCCTGCGCAGCATGGCGAAAAGATGTGCGGCAGGGTCGTGATTACGGTCAAGCCGCGCCTGCGCAAATGGTCTATGGGGTGGTCGCCTGATTGAAGAATTATGGAACTCTGCCACACTGCGGCCCGTCATGATGACTCACACACTTGAAACGCAGGGAATTCCCTGCGTTTTTTTCGTTTCAGGCGATTAGTTCATTCCATATCTCGCTGATCGCAATCGATCAGCGACGCCTCAGGCGCCCGGCGGGATTCTCCGCATCCCTTGGCTAAACCGCCACGCGGCACGCGGCCGCAGTCGCGGCCGACCACGCCTCGATGAGTTTGGTTCATCGATGCGTGGCATTAGTTCGCCAGGGTGACGCGCAGCGTTCGGCCGCCGTCTTCCGTGGCGAGTGTCAGGGCGACGGCGCGGATCAGTTCCAGGCCGCGGCCCGACTGCGCTTCGACCGAGGCTATCCGTCCAAGGGCGGCGGCGAGGTCGAAGCCTCCGCCGGCATCGCACACCGTCACCACCACTCCCCCCGGGCACGGCAACAGGGTCACCTCCACCGGAAGCGCCGCGCGCGTGGGGTCGGCGAGGCAGGCGTCGATGCGATCGAAACGTTCCGCCAGGCTTGAGGTGGTGCCGATGGCCAGGTTGCCGTGCAGGACGGCGTTGGCGATGGCCTCATGCAGCACGATGTCCAGGCGGCGGCGACCATCTTCGGACAACGGCCATTTCGCGGTCGCGCTGGTGGTCAGCCGCGATGCCACCGGCAAGGCGTGCGCCGCCCGCGTCGTCGTCAGCACGCCGAGGCCGCCTGCGGTGACGGCGGCCACGAGGCGGGGCGTCGCGGTCAGTCCGGCCTCGACGAAGCCGCCCGTGCAGGTCAGTTCCCGGACGAGGTTTTCGGCGGTGGCGTCAAGGGGCTCAAGCATGCCGGCATCATGACATGCGAAAACCCCCGGCGGAAAGCCGCCGGGGGTTCATGGATCGCAAATCAGCCGAGGATCAGTGCAGGGCCTTGAACTTGGCCATCAACTGGTCCTGGGATTCCTTCTCGCCCTCGACGATGCAGTCGGCCGGGCAGACCATCTGGCACTGGGGCGTGTCTTCGGCGCCGACGCACTCGGTGCAGCGGTCGGCGTCGATGAGGTAAATGACGTCGCCGGCGGTGATGGCGGTGTTCGGGCAGACCGACACGCAAGCGTCACAGCTGGTGCAGTCATCGTTGATCTTAAGCGACATTGCGGTTCTTCCTCTCCTCGACAACCTCGAACGGCAGTCTACGCTGCCTGTCCCAGGCGGGCCAGTTTCTCATGACGGAAGGCGCCCCACAGCGCCGCCCCGATAGCACCTGCGTATATCGAGTCCGGATGGCTTTTGACAACGAGATTCACCTTCTCCTGCTCGGCCGCCTCGTTCAAGGCCGCCACCAGGCCGGTATCGAGCGCCAATCCGCCGGTCATCTGCACGATGCCGTCCACCGCCCCGATGGACTTCAGCAGCTTGGCCAGCCGCACCGCCATGGAGACATGGATGCCCTTGAGGATGTTCGAGGCGGTGATGCCGCGCGACACCATGTTGATGACGTCGGTCTCGGCCAGCACGGCGCAGATGGACGACACCTTCTCGGGGTCGTCGGCCTTCTGTGACAGCGAGCCGATTTCGTCCTGGGCGATGCCGAGGTAGCGGGCGATGTTCTCCAGGAACTGGCCCGATCCCGAGGCGCACTGGCTGGTCATCTTGTAGCTGGTGACCTTGCCCGAGGCGTCGACCTTGATGGCGCGGCCGTTCAAGGCCCCGATATCCAGCACCGAGCTGGCTTCGGGGTTGAGGTAGAGCGCCCCCTTGCCGTGGGTGGTCATGGAGTAGAAGTGGCCGGTGGCGAACTTCAGGTTCTCGGCGTCACCGGTGGAGGCGACGTAGGCCACGTCCTCCGCCGTGATGCCCGCGGTCGCAAGCATGTGCTTGAAGGCCTCGTCGGCCAACTGGAAGGGATCGCGGTTGCGGATGCGCACCGCTTCCTTGGCCAGCCATTCGGTCTTGTCGCCGTTGACCCGGAACAGGGCGCCCTTGACGCAACCCGAGCCGATGTCGATGCCGGCGGTGATGATCTCGGTCATTCTCGCGTCCTCCTAATTCACCACCGCGCGCACCGCGAAGGTGGCGCCGCCCAGTGCCCCGGTATAGATCGAGTCCGGGTCGATGTTGATCTTCACGTCGCCGTAGTTCTCCTTGATGAGCTTGCGCAGCTCACGCACCGCCGCCTCGTTCTTGGCGACGCCGCCGGTGAAGGTGAACTGGTCCTTGACGCCGCCGGCCCGGGACAGGATCGACATGGCGCGCAGGATG
>CAJANL010000156.1 GCA_903941105.1 uncultured Rhodospirillaceae bacterium | reverse complement strand
TCCACGGAATCGACAAGATCCAGTCGAGATAGTTGCGGACCACGGTGGCCTCGGCCGACATCGGGCTCATGGACTTCAGCTTCTTCAGCTCGGCCAGGGCCTTTTCGCGCGCCTCCTTGGACAGGCGCGTCTTGGCGATGCGCTCTTCCAGTTCGGCGGCCTCGTCCTTGCCGTCGTCACCCTCGCCCAGTTCCTTCTGAATGGCCTTCAACTGCTCGTTCAGATAGTACTCGCGCTGGGTCTTCTCCATCTGGCGCTTGACGCGGTTGCGGATCTTCTTTTCGACCTGCAGGACCCCGATCTCGCCTTCCATGTAGGAATAGACCCGCTCCAACCGCTCGACGACGGTTTCGAGTTCCAGCAATTCCTGCTTCTCGGCGATCTTCAGCGAAAGGTGCGATGCCACGGTGTCGGCCAGCTTGGCCGGATCTTCGATCTGGTTGACCGAAACCAGGACCTCGGGCGGAATCTTCTTGTTCAGCTTGATGTATTGCTCGAACTGCCCGACCACCGAACGCGACAGGGCTTCCAGTTCCTGCCCCTCGCCGATCCGGTCCTCCTGGACCTCGGCGATGGCCTGAAAGAAGGAATCGTTGTCGGTGAAGCCGGTGATGCGGGCGCGGCTGCCGCCTTCCACCAGCACCTTGACGGTACCGTCGGGCAGCTTCAGCAATTGCAGGACCGTGGATACCGTGCCGACGGAATAGATGTCCGAGGTGGTGGGATCGTCCTGCGCCGCGTTCTTCTGGGCCACCAGCAGAATCTGCTTGTCCTCGCGCATGACGTCTTCCAGCGCCCGCACCGACTTGTCGCGGCCGACGAACAGGGGGACGATCATGTGGGGGAAGACGACGATGTCGCGAAGCGGGAGAACCGGATAGACGTCGCCGTGGGCGTTTTCGGCCATGCTGCCTCTTTCGTCAGGGGGGCCGGAGCGACCGGCCCGTCTACTTTAGAATCGCTTTAGATAATCAAGATGGTCGGATTTTTGATGTCGTCAAGAGGAGCGGAGAGAATCCCCCCGCTCCGCCGCCCGATCACGAGGCCGTCGACCCGACGTCGTCACGCCGTTCGGAGTAGATGTAAAGCGGCTGAGCGCGGCCCTCCACCACCTCCTTGTTGACCACCACCTCTTCGACACCGTCCAGGGACGGCAGTTCGAACATGGTGTCGAGCAGGATGCTCTCCATGATCGAACGCAGACCACGGGCGCCGGTCTTGCGGGCGATGGCCTTCTCGGAAATGGAGGTCAAGGCCTCGTCCTGGAAGGACAGCCGGGTGTCTTCCATCTCGAACAGCCGCTGGTACTGCTTGACCAGGGCATTCTTGGGCTTGGACAGGATCTCGACCAGGGCGTCGACATCCAGGTCGTCCAGGGTGGCCAGCACCGGCAGACGGCCGACGAATTCGGGGATCAGACCGAACTTCAGCAGATCCTCGGGCTCGACCTCGCGCAGAATCTCGCCGGTCCGGCGTTCGTCCGGCCCCCGCACTTCGGCGCCGAAGCCGATGGACGATCCCTTGCCGCGCGACCCGATGATCTTTTCCAGGCCGGCAAAGGCACCGCCGCAGATGAACAGGATGTTGGTGGTGTCGACCTGCAGGAATTCCTGCTGCGGATGCTTGCGCCCCCCCTGGGGCGGCACCGAGGCGACGGTCCCTTCCATGATCTTCAGCAGAGCCTGCTGCACCCCCTCGCCCGACACGTCGCGGGTGATCGAGGGATTGTCCGACTTGCGGCTGATCTTGTCGACCTCGTCGATATAGACGATGCCGCGCTGCGCCCGCTCGACATTGTATTCGGCGGCCTGCAGCAGCTTGAGGATGATGTTCTCGACATCCTCGCCGACATAGCCGGCTTCGGTCAGGGTGGTGGCGTCGGCCATCGTGAACGGCACGTCCAGGATGCGGGCCAGGGTCTGGGCCAGCAGGGTCTTGCCGCAACCGGTGGGTCCGACCAGCAGGATGTTGGACTTGGCGAGCTCGACCTCGTTACTCTTGCCGCCGTGCTGCAACCGCTTGTAGTGATTGTGCACCGCCACCGAAAGGACCTTCTTGGCGTGGTCCTGGCCGATGACATAGTCATCGAGCACCGCCCGGATATCCTTGGGCGTCGGCACGCCATCGCGGGAGCGCACCAAGTGCGTCTTGTGCTCCTCGCGGATGATGTCCATGCACAGCTCGACGCATTCATCGCAGATGAACACCGTCGGCCCGGCGATGAGCTTCCGCACCTCATGCTGGCTCTTTCCGCAGAATGAACAGTAGAGGGTGTTCTTGGAATCGCCGCTGGCGGACTTGGTCATCGAAACTCCATCGCAAAACTCGGCCTGCGCCGCGAGGCGCCAAATTCGGCCCGCTATATAAGGCCATGTTAGACACAGCGGACTGCGGCAGACAACGACAATTCTTCCGCGCGCTCCCGCGCGCGGGTCATGGATCGCGCCCCCTTTTGGCCGAAGGAACGGGCCAGCCAGCCCGTTCCCCCTGCCACACGTCCAATCAACGAAACTATGCGTCGCCCTCGCGCGGCGGCCGCTTGTCGACCACTTCGTCGATCAATCCGAATTCCTTGGCCTCGGACGAGGTCAGAAACTTATCGCGCTCCATGACCCGCTCGATGACGTCGAGCGGCTGGCCGGTATGGTCAACATAGATATTGTTGAGCCGGGCCCGAAGCGCAAGGATTTCGCGGGCCTGGATTTCGATATCGGTTGCCTGCCCCTGGGCGCCGCCCGAGGGCTGGTGCACCATGATGCGCGAATTGGGCAGCGAGAACCGCTTGCCCTTGGCACCGGCGGCCAGCAGCAGCGAGCCCATGGAGGCCGCCTGACCGATGCACACCGTCGACACCGCCGGGCGGATGTACTGCATGGTGTCGTAGATGGCCAGACCCGAGGTCACGACGCCGCCCGGCGAATTGATGTAGAAGGCGATGTCCTTGGTGGGATTCTCGGATTCCAGGAACAACAACTGGGCGCAAAGCAGGCTGGAGACCTCGTCGAACACCTGACCGGTGAGGAAGACGATACGCTCCTTCAGCAGGCGCGAATAGATGTCGTAGGACCGTTCACCCCGGTTGGTCTGCTCGACCACCATGGGGACCAGGGTATTCATATAGAGGTCAATGGGATCTCTCTCGCGCATGGCTCGTCCTTAATGTTGGAGACAGCCCCCCTCTCTTTCGGCGCGCCGAAAGAGGATTCTTAGAATTGTCCCTCGCCGGACGCGGACGTCAGGCGGCACTGGCGGGCTAGCAGCATCCACCGCACCCTGGCCGCACAAGGCGGCCAGGGATTGGCAGACGACAGGCTTTACTCGGCCGACTTCTTCTTGGCGGCGGCCTTCTTCTTCGGCTTGGCCTCCTCGGCGGCGGCCGGGGCCGCCTCGCCGGGCTCCTTGCGCAGATCCTCGGGCGATACCGACGTGTCGGTGACCTTGGCCAGTTCCAGGATAAAGTCGACGACCTTATCCTCGAACAGCGGTGCCTTCAGCCCTTCGAGCGCCTCGGGGTTGCTCTTGTAGTACTGGAACACCAGGTGCTCCTGACCGGGGAACTTGCGAGCCTCGTTCAGCAGACCGCGGTTCATGTCCTCCTGGGTCACCGTGACGTTATTCGAGCGCCCGACATCGGCCAGCAGCAGGCCGAGGCGCACGCGGCGCTCCGACAGCTTGCGGTAGTCGGCCTTGAGGTCGTCCTCGCTCTTGGCCGCGTCCTCGGCGTCCAGGCGACCGGCCTGACGCTCCTCGTCGACCTGCTTCCACACCGCGTCGAATTCCTGATCGGCCAGCGAGGCCGGAACAGGGAAATCGTGACTCTCGGCGAGCACGTCAAGCAGCTTGCGCTTCAGCTTCTGGCGGGAGATGGCGTCCAGCTCGCGGCCCAGCTCGTCCTTGACCGCCTGCTTGAGGGCGTCGATGGTTTCCATGCCCACCGACTTGGCCAGCTCGTCATCGAGCGCGGCGGCCTTGGTCTGGCGCACTTCCTTCACGGTGACGTCGAACTCGGCGCCCTTGCCGGCCAGGGCCTCGTTGCCATAGGCGTCGGGGAAGGTCACCTGGACCAGGGCCTTGTCGCCGGCCGCCTTGCCGGTCAGCTGCTCCTCGAAGCCGGGGATGAAGGTGCCGGAGCCCAGCTTCAGCGAGTAGCCCTCGGCGCTGCCGCCGGGGAACTCGATGCCGTCCTGGCGGCCGACGAAGTCGATCACCACCACGTCGCCGGCCTGGGCCGCGCGCTCGACCGGCTCGGACTGCTCGCTGCGTTCGGCGATGCGCTTCAGCGCCTCGTCGATCTCGGCCTCGGGAACGTCGGCCTTCTCGCGCTCCAGCGAGACGGTGGCGAAGTCCATGGCCTTGATCTCGGGCATCACTTCGACCTGGACGGTGAACTCGATGTCCTTGCCCTCGGCGTATTCGCCGAACTCGACCTTGGGCTGGGCGGCCGGGCGCAGGCTGCGCTCGGAAATGGCGGCGTGAACGCCGTCGTTGACCACGGCCTCAAGCACCTCGCCCATGACGGAGCCGGCGTATTTCTTACGCACCATCGGCATGGGCACCTTGCCGGGCCGGAAGCCGGGCATGCGGATGGTACGGGCGATCTCGACCAGCTTGCCTTCCATACGCGCCTGGAACTGGCTGGCGGGGACGACGATCTTGAACTCGCGCTTCAGTCCGTCGGAATTCGTTTCAGTTACCTGCATCAGTCTACGCCAATCGAATCAAGAGAGTTGCATCGAATGACCCGGTGAGCGGCCGCCACCCGGGTGAGGCAGGCGGCTGGTGCGGGCGAAGGGATTTGAACCCCCAAGGCTTGCGCCGCTGGAACCTAAATCCAGTGTGTCTACCAGTTCCACCACGCCCGCATGGGCAAAGCCTCACCGCTCCGAGGGGCCGCCCCGCCGGAAAGGTCTGTCTATAACATAGTCGTTTCCGACGAAACAGGGAAAAGCCTCCGCCGCTCGACCTCTGGCGGGCCGTCCGCCGTCATCAATGCGACAGACATACATTATCAAGAAATTGCATTGCAAACTTGTTGGCACTGCACCAGATTTGCAGAATAACAATACTTAAGTCAGGGGAAGCCTCACATGGATTTCGACCGCGCCGGCCGTACCGCCTTCCTTATGATCGATGACGAGTCGCGCGCCACGCTGCGCGAGTTCCGCGACGTCTTGGCACCGCGCATCGATGGCATCCTCGACGCGTTCTATCGCTATGTCATGACCGCCCCCGCCATGACCAGCCTTTTCTCCAGCCCCGACCGGGTGACGCATGCGCGCTCCATGCAGCGCAAGCACTGGATGGAGAGCGTGTTCGCGGGCAATTTCGACGATCGCTATTTCGCCCAGGTCACCGAGATCGGCAAGGTCCACCAGCGCATCGGGCTGGAGCCCCGCTGGTACACCGCCGGCTACTGCTTCACCCTGAACAAGGTGTTCGCGGTGGCGGTCGAGCACTACCGCAAGAAGCCGGAGCGTCTGGCGCAGGTCCTGAGCGCCATCAACAAGGCAGCCTTCCTCGACATGGACCTCGCCACCTCGGTCTACATCGAGACCAACACCGCCGCCATCATCGCCCGCGAGCTGGGCGCCCAGGCCGACAATTTCGAGCGTGAAGTCAAGTCCGTGGTGCAAAGCGTCGCCACCGCCGCCAACCAGATGGAAGGGGCGGCCCGCACCATGTCGGCCTCGGCCGAGGAAACCAGCGTGCAGTCGACCACGGTGGCCGCCGCCGCCGAGGAAGCCACCACCAACATCCAGACGGTGGCCGCCGCCGCCGAGGAACTGTCGTCGTCGATCTCCGAGATCAGCCGCCAGGTGGCCAGTTCCGCCGCCATCGCCTCCAATGCCCGCGATGAAGCCGACCGCACCAACCGCATCGTCCAGAGCCTGGCCGAAGCCGCCAGCCGCATCGGCCAGGTGGTCAAACTGATCAACGACATCGCCAGCCAGACCAATCTGCTGGCGCTCAACGCCACCATCGAGGCGGCCCGCGCCGGCGACGCCGGCAAGGGCTTCGCCGTGGTCGCCAACGAGGTCAAGAACCTCGCCAATCAGACCGGCAAGGCCACCGACGAGATCGCCGGCCAGATCTCGGCCGTGCAGAACGCCACCAAGGAAGCGGTCAGCGCCATCGCCGGCATCGCCGGCACCATCGGCCAGATCAACGAGATCGCCGGCTCCATCGCCGCCTCGGTCGAGGAGCAGGGCGCCGCCACCCAGGAAATCGCCCGCAATGTCCAGCAAGCGGCCATGGGAACCACCGAGGTGACCTCCACCATCGCCCGGGTCAGCGCCACCGCCCAGGAAACCGGCTCGGTGGCCCGTGACGTGCTCGATGCCGCCAGCAACCTGTCGCGCAACGCCACCGCCATGGGCCAAGCGGTCGACACCTTCGTCCGCACAATCCGGGCGGGGTGACCGCAAAGAAGAATCCCTCCCCCCGCCGGGGGAGGGATTTCACGTCAGCTTTCCATCCCGCCGGCCGCCGACTGTAGATAATTCTGTAGCCCCATGGCGTCGATGAGTCCGAGCTGGGTTTCCAACCAGTCGATGTGCTCTTCGGTCTCCTCCAGGATCTCGCGCAGTTCCTGACGGGTGACGAAGTCGTGCTTGGTCTCACTGAGGGCGATGGCCGCCACCAATTCGCTGCGTTCCTTGGTTTCCAGCTTGAGGTCGTTCTTGAGGATTTCCGGCACGTCCTCGCCGATCAGCAGCTTGCCGAGATCTTGGAGGTTGGGCAGGCCTTCGAGGAACAGGACCCGCTCGATGACCTCGTCGGCGTGCTTCATCTCGGCGATGGATTCCTTGTAGACCGCCTTGGCGAGCGCCGTGTAGCCCCAGTTTTTCAGCATGCGGGCATGCAGGAAGTATTGGTTGATGGCGGTCAGCTCGGTCTTGAGAATGCCGTTGAGCGCCGTGATAACGGCCTTGTCGCCCTTCATGACGCGCCTCCGATGCCGCCGGCCGCCGACTGCAGGTAATTGGGCAGGCCCATGGCGGCGATCAGCGTCAATTGCTGCTCCAGCCAGTGGGTGTGATCCTCCTCGGTATCCGCCAGCAGTTGCCGCAACAGGGCACGGGTTTCATAGTCCCGCTCCTGCTCGCACAACGCGATGGCGTCCTTGAGCGCCTTGACCACCGACAGTTCGTAAGCGAGATCGTTCTTAAACATGTCGGGAACATCCCGACCGATGGCCAGCTTGCCGCGCTTGCCCACATCGGGGGTTCCCTCCAGGAACAGGATGCGGCGGAGCAGGCGGTCGGCATGTTCCAACTCCTCCTCGCGCTCATGAGCGATGCGTTCGTACAGCCGCTGGTAGCCCCAGTTGGCCAGCATTCGCGAATGGGCGAAATACTGGTCGGCGGCGGTCAGCTCACCGGTCAGCAGTTTGTCCAACGCATCGAGAACCTTGGCGTTGCCCTGCATGATTCCTGCCTCCTGCCGTCGAAGTGGTGATGATACTCCTGCAAACGGAGTCGAATAGCCCTTTTTGCATTTTGCGATTGGCTCGCAGTCGCAGTTGAGCGTATAATGTTCTGAAGCGTAACTCCCGATGAGGACGGCAATGTACGTATGCGTCTGCCACGCCATCCGCTGCCGCGACGTCAAGGAAGCCGCCGGTCAGGGAGCTTGCCGTGCCGCCGAGGTATTCCGCCGCGCCGGGGTCAAGCCGCAATGCGGGCGGTGCCTGGCCACCATGCGCGACATGCTCGACGAGGCGGCCCCCCCGCTGCTGGCGGCCTGTGCGGCGGAGTAGGCTTCATGGCTGGCCTCGATATCGTCTAGCAGGCTGCGGAAAACGGCCAAATTTCCTCGTCATTCCCGCGAAAGCGGGAATCCATGCATCCAGCGGCACAACATATAGCGTTCGATACCGTATCTCGCTCCAACATGGCCCCCCGCCTTCGCGGGGGTGACGCGATGAAGGGCGGCGGGAAGAGTTTTTCCGCAGCCCGTTAATCTTACTGTGTCATAGAATACGATTTTGTGGTATGGATGGAGATTGGTTCTGCTCGAAAGGGGGCGAGCATGGGTCTCCAGGATTTTG
>CAJANL010000155.1 GCA_903941105.1 uncultured Rhodospirillaceae bacterium | reverse complement strand
GCCCAGGCGCTGTTCCGCCGCCACCAGGGCGTCCGCGGCGCGGCGGCGGGCCTGCTCGGCGGCCTCGACGCGCTCCAGCAGGTCGGCGCGGCGGCGGACGAAGGTGTCGGGGGCCGAGGCGAGGCGCTCCAGCTCCAGCATCACCGTCTCGCGCCGCTCCTCCAGTTCGGCCAGTTGGGCGGCGGCGGTCTCGGCACGGCGACGCCACGACTCCATGTCGGACAGCAGCGACTCCAGCCGGCGCTTGCGCTCACCCGCCTCGCGCATCAGGCGGTCGAGGGCGGAGCGTGCCTCGACCAGGGCGGACCGCTTCTCGGCCAGATCGGCGCGCAGGAGGTTGACCTGATCGCGGCCCTCGCCGCTTTCGGGGAAGGCGGCCACCGCGTCGCGAGCCTCGCCCAGCTCGCCCTCGGCGGCGGCCAGATCGGCGGCGGCGCCCTGCTGCTGTTCCAATAGCGCGGCGAGGCGGGATTCGAAGGCGGCGAAGCGCTGCGCCAGCTTGCTGTGCCGGTCGCGCGCCTTGACCGTCTCGGCGTCGGCCTGCTTCACCGCGTCCTTGGCGCGACGTTCGTCCTCGGTGGACTGCTCGACGGCGGCGGTGGCGGTCTGCACCCGCGCCTCCGCCTCCTCGACGCCCAGCTCGGAATCCTCCAGCTTGGCCTCCAGTTCGCGCAAGCGGTTGCGTTGGGCGAGGCGCACCGCCATGGCGCTGGGGGCGCCCGCCCGCGCGGTGAACCCGTCCCAGCGCCACAGGTCGCCGGTCCGGCTGACCAGCCGCTGGCCGCAGGCGAGGCCGCCCTTCAGCCGCTCACCGGCGGCCGCATCGGCCACCACGCCGACCTGGGCCAGCCGGCGGGCAAGCTGCGACGGTGCGGTGACGAAGCGGGCCAGCGGCTCGGCGCCCTGGGGCAGGGCCGGCGGCGCCTCCAGGGGCGGCAGCAGGTCCCAATGCGCCGGCGCGGCGGTGTCGATGGAGGCGGTGAGATCCTCGCCCAGCGCCGCCGCCAGCGCCGGTTCGTAGCCGGTGGTGGCGGAAACCGCGTCGAGCACCGGCGGATGGTCGCCGGCCTTGCCCTGGGCCAGCACCTGCACCAGGGCCTCGGCCTCGGCCTTGAGGCGGGAGCGGACGGCGACGGCGGCCTGGAAGGCGTCACGCGCCGAGTCACGGGCGGCCTGGGCCTGGACCCGGCGACGGTCGGCGTCCTCGGCCCGGCCGCGTGCCTCTTCGAGGAATTCGAGAACTTCCTCCAGTTCCATCTCGGCGCCCGTCAGTTCCGAGCGGTCGATGCCCTCGGCCTCCACCTGGGCGCGGGTGCCCGCCACCTGGGCGAGGCGCTCGGCGAGGCGGTCACGGCGGGTCTCGGCCTCCTGATGGCGGCGCAGGGCGGCGGCGCGTTCGGCGTCGGCGGCGGCCACCGCCTCCATGATGCGGCCCAGTTCCTGCTCGACCTCGACCACCGCCCCGGCGGCGGCATCGACGGCGGCGTCGACGGCGGCGCGGGCCTCGGCTTCGCCGGCCGAGGCGGCATCGATGGCGGCGCGCTCCTCCTGCAGCCGCGACACCGCCTGACCGGCATCGGCCGAACGGGTGTGCTCGCGCTGCAGGTCGGCGGCGGCCTGGGCCAGCCGCTGTTCGAGGTCGCGGCGGGTCTCGGCCAGCCGCCCGGCCTCGGCCTCCAGTTGCTCACGCTCCAGCAGGCAGCGCTGCAGGGCGGTGGCGGCCTCGGTGTCGAGGCGGCGCAACTCGGGCAGCCCGGCGGCGGCCTCGGCCTGCTCGGTGGCGGCGACGGCGGCCAGTTCGGCGGCCTCCTCGACGCGGAAATCGGCCTCGGTCTTGGCGGCGCGGGCGGCGTCGATCAGGGCCAGCGCCTCCAGCCAGCCGATATAGAGCACCTGCGCCTCGACGCGGCGGATCTGGTCGGCCAGGGTGCGGTAGCGGGCGGCCTGCCGCGCCTGCTTGCGCAGGGACTGCAACTGCTCGTCCAGCGTCGCCAGCACGTCGTCGAGGCGCGAGACGTTGAGCTCGGCATTCTTGAGCCGCAGTTCGGCCTCATGGCGGCGGGAATAGAGGCCGGAGATGCCGGCCGCCTCCTCCAGCAGGCCGCGCCGCTCGGCCGGCTTGGCGTTGATCAGCGCCCCCACCCGGCCCTGGCTGACCAGTCCCGACGAGCGCGCCCCGGTGGCGGCGTCGGCGAACAGCAGGTGGACGTCGCGCGCCCGCACGTCCTGGCCGTTGATGCGGTAGTTGGAGCCCTGGCCGCGATCGATACGGCGCATGATTTCGAGGTCGGCGGCGGCGTTGTACGCACCGGGAGCGGTGCGCGAGCTATTGTCCAGCACCACCGTCACCTCGGCGATGTTGCGTGCCGGACGATTGGAAGTGCCGCCGAAGATGACGTCGTCCATCTCGCCGCCGCGCATCTGGCGGGCCGAGGTCTCGCCCATCACCCAGCGCAGCGCCTCGATCAGGTTGGACTTACCGCAGCCATTGGGGCCGACGACGCCGGTCATCCCGGGCTCGATCACGAGCTCGGCCGCATCGACGAAGGATTTGAACCCCGACAACTTGAGCTTGGTAAACTGGATCACCGACGCGCCCCCTGCGTCGCAACTATATATGGGGGCGTGCTGCGGTTCCAGGCCCAATATGAGGCAGGAAGGCCCTTACTTGGCAACCGCCTGCAACGCCTTGTTCAGCGTGTCGTACGAGACACCGCCGCCCGGCACCAGCTTGCCGTTGATCAGGATCGAAGGGGTCGATTCGACGCCGAGCTTCTTGTAGCCCTCCATGGCGCGCGCCTCGATGGCGTTGGCCAGATCCTGGTCCTTGAGACAAGCGTCGACCTTGTCCTCGCCCATGCCGGCCAGCTTGGCCAGTTTCTTCAGCTCGCCCAGCGGATTGGAGTTGCCGGCCCATTGGCTCTGCTTGTCCATGATCAGGCCGAGCAGGGGGAAATATCGCTCCGGCCCGGCGCAATGGGCAATCATCGAGGCCCCCACCGATAGCGCCTTCGGCCCGGTGGGGAAGTCACGATAGATCAGCTTGGCGCGGCCGGTGTCGATCCACTCGGCCTTCAGCTTGGGCAGGGTCTCATGATGGAAGACGGCGCAGTGCGGGCAGGTGGTGGAGGCGTATTCGACGATGGTGATGGGGGCGTCGGCCTTGCCCATTACGCGGTCGATCTTGTACTGCAGTTCCTGGGCGCCAGCGGCCCCGGCGGCGAACAGCAACATGGCGGCAGCCAACAGATTGACGACGGACTTCACTCCGACCTCCACAGGAAAACAGCGAGAGGCGGATATTAGGCGGCGGCGGGAATCGGCACAAGAGCGGCCTGGGCATTGCGTCGGCGGTCCGGTGTCGCTATCTCTTCCGCACATGAGCACACCAACCAATCTGATCGGCCTGTCCCGCGAGGCGTTGGCCGCCGAAATGGCCGCCATCGGCGAAAAGCCGTTCCGCGCCAAGCAACTGTGGCACTGGCTGTACAATCGCGGCGAGACCGATTTCACCCGCATGACCTCCATCGCCAAACCGATGCAGGCCAAGCTGGCCGAGCGCTACGTGGTGCATCGCCCCGAGATGGCGCGCGAGCAGCGCTCCGAGGACGGCACCCGCAAGTGGCTGCTGAAATTCGGCGACGGCAACGAGGCCGAGACCGTCTATATCCCCGACGCCGACGAGGACCGGGGCGCGGTGTGCATTTCGAGCCAGGTCGGCTGTACCCTGACCTGCAAGTTTTGCCACACCGGCACCCAGTTATTGGTGCGTAACCTGACCGCGGCCGAAATCGTCGGCCAGGTGATGGCGGCGCGTGATTCCTATGGCGAGTGGCCCACTCCCGACGACGGCGGTCGCATGATCAGCAACATCGTCGTCATGGGCATGGGCGAGCCGCTCTATAATTTCGAGAACGTCGCGACGGCGCTGAAGATCGCCATGGACGGCGACGGCATCGGCATCTCCAAGCGCCGCATCACCCTGTCGACCTCGGGCGTGGTGCCGATGATGAGGCGTTGCGGCGCCGAGCTGGGGGTCAACCTGGCGGTCAGCCTGCATGCCGTCACCGACGACATCCGCGACCGCATCATGCCCATTAACAAGAAATACCCGCTGGCCGAACTGATACTGGCCTGCCGCGAGTATCCCGGCGCCTCCAACGCCCGGCGCATCACCTTCGAATACGTCATGCTGAAGGGCATCAACGACTCCGAGGCCGACGCGCGCCACCTGCTGCGGCTGATCAAGGGCCTGCCGGCCAAGTTCAACCTGATTCCCTTCAACCCGTGGCCCGGCTCGGAATTCGAGACCTCACCCATGGCGACGGTGAAGCGCTTCTCGGATATCCTGCAGGACGAGGGCTACTCGGCCCCCATCCGCATGCCGCGCGGTCGCGACATCCTGGCCGCCTGCGGCCAACTGCGCTCGGAAAGCCAGCGGGTCAAGTGCTCCCGCCTCAAGGAACGCCTGGCCGCCGGCATCGAGAACGAGCACTGATTATGAAATGCCCCCTCCCCCTTGCATTCCTGCCGCCGCCGGGTATGGTTCCCCCCAGGTGGGGCCTGTAGCTCAATGGTTAGAGCCGGCCGCTCATAACGGTCTGGTTGCAGGTTCGAGTCCTGCCGGGCCCACCATTCCATGTAAAGTCAATGACTTAGCCTTGATGAACCCCTGGTGGGACATCAAGGTGGAACATTGGCTTTGCACGCTCCCGCCTACCTGCATGTCTCGCGGCACCGGGTCTTCTACCTGCGTTGGCCGCTGCCCAAGGCGCTGCACCCCCAGGGCAAGCCGACCACGGTCCAGGTGGGGCGGCAAGCACCCGCGACCAGCGCCAAGCCGTGCCGCTGGCCCGGCCGATTATTTTCTAGGCTCCCACCTGCTGGCACAGGGCCTGAAGCTCGACGAACATCACGCCAAAGATTTTTTCCGGGTCGGAGCCCCATCGCTCGGTGAAGGCGCGGCGGCGGGAGTCGTCGAAGGCATCCGGGCGCACGCTGGCGAACAGGGCCTTGAATAGACGGCACATATTGAGTTCGGTGAACTCGCGAACCGCCTTTTCCTCTGGCTTCTTGGCGATGAAGACGCTCGATCCCAGCGAGACCGATGAGGGATTGGAATTCATCACGATGAGGAACCAGTCCTTGCGCGGCTCGAAGCGGCGGAAGCTGCGGCCCATGGTCACCAGCACCTGCTCGCGCACCGCGGCGGTCAACGGGTCGGCATAGAATGATTCCCAGTCCACCGGACCTTCGACGGTGCGGTGCTGCTCGGCGGAATCGGTCGCCTTGGCGCGCAGGTCATCGTAGACCTCCTCGCCCACCATCATGCGCACCGCGGCGAACAACTGCGGCAGATGCTTGCGCTCGACGCCGCTCTTGGGGTCGTCGAACAGTTCGGAGAACGGCTGGGTGACGATGCGGCCGAGGAAATCGGTGCGCTTGCGCTCGATGGCGTGCAACTCGAAGGTTGCCTGACAGTTATGCTGGGTCTGGGTGTAGAGGGAGGACAACGGACCCTGGGCGGACATCACCGCATGACCGATGCGGCGCACAACATCCATCGACACCCGGCCGTCCTCGGCGCTCTCCTCGATGAGATCGAGAAGGGCACGAACGGCCACGGATACGACGTTGCGACACCGTCGCCCGCCCTCCGGCGGGAGTGTGGTGCCCTGGTCGCCATCTGCCATTGGCAACCTCACCTCCTCAATCCCCATATCGT
Organism: uncultured Rhodospirillaceae bacterium; assembly: GCA_903941105.1. Classification (GTDB taxonomy): domain Bacteria; phylum Pseudomonadota; class Alphaproteobacteria; order Rhodospirillales; family Magnetospirillaceae; genus CAJANL01. The sequence continues at coordinate 32,688 of CAJANL010000155.1, read as the reverse complement.
GATCCTCCAACACGATCGTTAATAAATATCACATCCTGTGACGCAATTCATCATTTCGCGTTCATAACTATTTTTTGCAGGTGGTCGGGCCGCCAAGGGCTCACCCCAGCGCTTGCCGCAGCCGCGCGCCATCACCCTCGCTCGCCGGCAGCCCGAAGCGCAGACGGCTCGGCTGGTCCGCGAAGGCCCGCACCAGGATGCCGGCACGGCCCAGGCGTTGGTAGACCTCCCCGGCCAATGGGTGCTCGGCCAGCCGGAACAAGGTGGTGCCGCCGATGATGGTCAGGCCGGCGGAGATCAGCACGGCATCCAGCCGGCTCGCGGCGTCGCTCAGTCGCGCCCGGGTGGCGGTGGTCCAGGCCTCGTCGCCCAGCGCCGCCGCGCCCACCGCCAGGGCGGGGCCCGAGACCGGCCACGGGCCAAGCTGCGCCGTGAGGCGGTCGAGCAGGGCCGGCTCGGCGACGGCGAAGCCCAGGCGCAGGCCCGCCAGCCCATAGAACTTGCCGAACGAGCGCAGCACCACCAACCCCGGCCGCAACAGCGGTATGGCGGAACCTTCGGGAGTGGCGTCGGCAAAGGCCTCGTCCGCCACCACCAGCCGGCCACCGCCCGTCAGCGCCGCCAGCCGGTCCGGCGCCAGGGTGCGGCCGTCGGGATTGTTGGGATTGACCACCACCACGGCGGCCGCGCCGCCGACCTCGTCGAGGCTGGAAATCCGGCGTACGGCGTGTCCCGCGGCGGCCCAGGCGCGGGCGTGTTCGCCATAGGTGGGGCCGAGCACCGCCATATCGCCCGGCGGCAGCAAGCGCGGCAGGGCCTGGATCAGGGCGCTGCTGCCGGGGGCGGCCAGGATGCGGTCGGGACCGGGGGCATGCCAGCGGCGGGCGGCGGCGCCGGTCAGCGCCCGCTCCTCAGCGGCGCCGGGCAGGCGGGTCCAGGCCTCGGCCGCCAGGGCGGGCAGCGGGTAGGGCCACGGGTTGATGCCGGTGGACAGGTCGAGCCAGCCTTGCGCCGGCCGGCCCCACAGCGCCTCCGCGGCGGCCAGGTCGCCGCCGTGGAGGGGCAGCGTCATCGCCAGCCCGCCAACACCGCCTCGGGGCTTTGTTCGGAGAACTGGCGGCGGCGGCGGGGGCGGGCGCCGTCCATCAGGATGGGCAGCAGCACCTCCACCAGCCCGTTGTCCTCGGAGATGAAGTCACGCGCCTTGTGGTGGGGATGGGCCGCCACCTCCGAGGGCTCAAGGATGGGCTCGAAGGTGCAGTCGGCCGGCTCCAGCAGGGCGGTCCACTCGGCCAGTCCGCGCGAGGCGAACAGGGCGTCGAGGTCGGCGGTCAGTGCGGTCTGCGGCATGGGTTCACTGTGGCGGTGAATCCACTCCGGATGACCGACCGTATTGCAGAACGCCTGCCAGAACTTGTCCTCCAGCGCCGCCAGCGCGGCGAAGCGGCCGTCCTTGGTGCGATAGATGCGATAGCAGGCAGCGCCGCCGTTGATCAGGTCGTTCTCGCGCACCGGATCGCCCCAGCGCTTGGAGATGGTGAGAATTCCCGCCATCCACGACAGCGCCGCCTCGGCCAGGCTGATGTCGATGGTGCAGCCGGTGTTGGTGCGGCTGCGCTTCAGCAGCGCCGCCAGGATGGAGTTGACCGCCAGCATGGCGCCGGCGTGGTCGGCCAGCGGCGGGAAGGTCATCAGCGGCCGCTCGGACGGGCCATTGGCCGCCAGCCCGCCGGTCACCGCCATATAGGTGAGATCGTGGCCGGCCCGACGCGCGAAGGGGCCGGTGCCGCCATAGCCCGACAGGGCGCAGTGGATCAGGCGGGGATTGAGTCCGGCCAGCCGGGCGCTGCCGAAGCCCAGCCGGTCGAGCACGCCGGGACGGAAGCCCTCCAGCAGCACGTCGGCGTGGGCGACCAGACCGGCGAACACCCGCTTGCCCGCCTCGGATTTGAGATCGAGCGCCACCACCGTCTTGTTGCGGTTGACCAGCTTGTAGAACGGCGTGGTTCCGTCGCCATCCACCGGCCCCATGGTGCGCATGGGGTCGCCGGCGGGCGCCTCGATCTTCACCACTTCGGCCCCCAGGTCGGACAGCCACAGGGTGGCCAGCGGGCCGGGGATATAGAGCGACAGGTCGAGGACCTTCATGCCGGCGAGGCAGTCGGCAAGCATCGGCGTCCTCCTATTCACACCATTTGGGCTTGCGCTTCTCGAAGAAGGCGGCGAGGCCCTCCTGCCCCTCCTCCGAGGCGCGCAATTCGGCGATGCGGTTCGCGGTGTAACGCATGGTGTCCGGTCCCATGGGGCTGTCCCCCACCACCTTGAGCAGGTCCTTGACCGCGCTCTGGGCCTTGGGGCCGCCCTTCAGCAACTGTTCGACCATCAGGGTCTGGGCGTGCTCCAGCTTGTCGGCCGTCACCACCGCGTGCACCAGGCCGAGGCGGTGGGCCTCGCGGGCGTCGAACCGTTCCGCCGACAGCATGTAGCGCCGGCAGGCCCGGGCGCCGATGGCCTCCACCATGTAGGGGCCGATCACCGCCGGGATGATGCCCAGCTTGACCTCGGTGAGTGAAAAGGCGGCCTCCTCCGAGGCGATGGCGATGTCGGCCGCCGCCACCAGCCCGACGCCACCGCCATAGGCCGGCCCGTTGACCACCGCCACCACCGGCTTGGGGCAGCGGTCGATGGCATCCAGCATCATGGCCAGCGCCATGGCGTCGCGCTGGTTGTCGGCCTGGGGCAGGGCGCCCGAGCGCTGCATCCAGCCGAGGTCGGCCCCGGCGCAGAAGCTCTTGCCGGCGCCGGTCAGCACCACCACGCGAACGGTGTCGTCGGCCGAGAGCTTCTGGAAGGCGCGGGCGATCTCGGCGATCAGGCCTTCGTCCAGCGCGTTGTGCGCCTGGGGCCGCGACAGCGTCACGGTGGCGACGCCGGCCGCGGCGGTCAGCATCAAGGCAGTGGTCATCGCAGTCGTCCCCCAGCAATCCGGTGCAATGGGGGCGCATGATACCCCCATTGCCGTGGAGGGGAAAGCTAGGCGATGACGATGTCCGAGGCGTGAACGTTGGCCCCCGGCTGGAAGGTGGTCAGCACGGTATAGCCCGCCCCCTTGCCGTTGGCGTCGTAGTAGAGCGTGCCGGTGGAGTCGAGAATCAGGCTGGCATGGCCGGCGTTGTATTCGCTGCCGCCGGCATTGCTGCCGGTGTAGGCGGTGTCGATCTGGCTGAAGTTCACCCCTGATTGTGCGGTGCCTTGCGCCAGGGCGAAGGCGGTGTGGTTGATGCTGACCTTGTCGGTGCCGGTGGCAAAGTCGGTGATGGTGTCGCCCGCCACCGAGCCCTTGGTGACGTTGGTCGCCACCTGGCCACCATCGCCCTGCGAGAGGTACTTGAAGATATCGGCGCCGGCTCCGCCGCTCAGCTTGTCGTTGCCGGCCAACCCGGTGATGAAATTGTTGTTGCCGTTGCCCTTGATGACGTTGTGCCAGGACGAACCGGTAGCGGTCATCGCGGTCGCGCCGGTCAGCGTCAGGTTTTCCACATAGGCGCCGAGGGTGTAGCCGATCGAGGACATCACCGTGTCGACCCCCTGGCCCGACAGCTCCACCACCTTGTCGCCCAGGGAGTCGACGATGTAGGTGTCGCTGCCCAGTTTGCCCACCATGGTGACCTCGCCACCCACTCCCGACAGAGTATCGGCGGCATCGGTGCCGGTGACGGTCTTGGTGGTGGGCGTGGGGGTCGGTGTGGGGGTCGGTGTGGGCGTCGGCGTCGGCGTCGGATCGGCGGTGAGGCTGCCCACCATCTTGATATCGGCGGCGGTCAACGCGGTGCCACCCAGGCTGGCGATCTTGTGGGTGCTGGTGCCGTCCTGCCAGTACAGCGTGCCGGCGCTGTCGTAGACGAAGGTGGCGTGGCCGTTGGCGTGGTTGGCGCCGTCGAAGGTTCCGGCCAGCTTGACCAGATCCACCGTGGTGGTCTTGAAGGCGGTGGCATCGAATTGCAGCTGATCGGTGCCGCTGGTGAAGTCGGTGATGGTGTCGCCGCCTTCGGCCAGGGTGCGGAAGCCGAAGCTGTCGGCGCCGGCCCCGCCGGTCAGCTTGTCGGCGCCGGCACCGCCGATCAGCAGGTTGTTGGCGGCGTTGCCGATCAGGGTGTCTGCCCCGCTGCCGCCGGTGGCGTTCTCGATGATGGCGTTGAGGGCGATGGCGACGTTGCTGCGGGCGAGGCCGGAGCTGTACGGCCCGATGTCGCTGAAATGGCCGGCCTCCAGGTCGAGCTTGCAGGCCAGGGTCTGGTTGGCGGCCGAGAGGGTGTCGCTGCCGCCGGCATCCCAGATGGTCTGCACCTGGCACTTGCTGGCGGAGACCTGGTAGGTGGTGTTGCCGGTATTGGTCTGGGCGGCGCCATAGAGATACTGCACCGCCGCCACGTCGTAGAGCTGCGGCGTCCCCGGCTGGACGCTGGGCGTCGAGGGCGAGTTGGCATAGGACATCACGCTGTACATGGCGGTGTTCTCATTGCCCGACAGCGTCGTGCCCGAGGTGTCGAAGGTGTGCTTGAGGCCGAGCGCGTGGCCGATCTCGTGCAGCATGGTGCGCTGGCCGCCACTGCCGTCCTCGTAGGTCAGCCCGGCCGCGTTGTTGAGGTAGACGTCGGCATGGGTGGTCTTGTAGCCGGAATCCTTGCCGGAGGTGCCGCTCCAGGTGGTGTAGCCGGTGGGGCCGCCCAGCTGCGCCGTGCCGAAGGCGATCTGGCCGCCGCTGGCCACTTCCTTGAAGGTGACGTTGCACAGCTTGGACCAGTCGGCCATGGCCTCGCGGGCGGCGGCCTGTTCGGTGGCGTTCATCGCCCGGAAGCCGCTGTAGCTCGATCCAGCCGAGGTCATCCAGCTATAGGTGACGGTGATGCCGGTGCCGTGGGCATAATCGGCGTTCCAGCGCCAGTCGGCGGGATAGAGCAGCGCCGAAATATAGCTGGGCAGGGCGGCGGCATCCGCGGACGCGGTGGCGGGCGCCGCCGCCGCGTCCAGGATCTCGTGCCGGTTGGTGAGATTGAGCGCCGCGGCGCAGTCGGGGCAGGCGCAGCCATAGATGTGCTCGATCCCGTCGCCGGAGGGGATGGGCTTGATGCCAGGGGTGTTGGGCTTCATGAACGTCGCCATGACCGTCCTTTCCGTTGGTTTCCGTTGACCGGAGGGACGGTAGGCGGTGCCGGTTAAGACCTCGTCCGTGAATCCGCGGCATTACTGGGGCGGAATGTGGCAATGATCGGCCGGGCGGGCTATGATTCCGCCTCAACACCAAACGGAGCAGGACATGGCCGACGAGCGCGAAATGTACGACGAGATCAGTGCCTTGATCGGCTCGGTGGCCAAGGCGCTCGACTTCAGCGAGATCGAGGTGGTGACCGCCATCGAACAGGGCCGCCTGGCCATGGAGCTACTGTCCGACGAGCGCGGCGAGAACTATGTCCAGGTCAGCTGCGACGGCAAGTCGGCCCGCGTCTATCCCGGTGCCATCTTCCGCGAGCACGATCACGCCCCGGACGATGACGAGGACTGCGGCGGCGGCTGCTCCTGCGGTCACTGAGACCGCATCTCGTTGAAGTCGACTCATCGAGATGCGATTAGGCGCAAGGCGCCGCGCGGCTCGTGCCGCGGGAGCCAAGGGTTTCGGAGAAACCCGCCCGGCATTAGAGGGCTCCGGTGATCGGTTGCGATCACCGGGATGTGGTATGAGACCGGCGAGCACTCAGCGCTTTCCTAATACTTCGCCACCGAGCAGCTTTGGCCCTTGGTGCGCAGCGTCCGGCACAGCAGTTCGGCATCGGCCGGCGGCAGTGGGCCGGCGAGCAGGCGGTAGGTGGTGCCCAGATCGGGAATCACCGTCTTGATCACCTTGTGCTCCAACGCCGCCAGCTCGGAGTGCTGCTGCTTGAGCCCCTCCCAGGCGCGGTCTTCCAAGGCGGCCGACGCCATGGACAGCAGGTGGACGCCGGCCGGGCCGGCCCCCGGGGCATCCAGGCCGGGCACCACGCCGGCTGTGGCCTTCTTCTTCTTGACCGGCTTGGCCGGCGGCGGTGCCGGCGGTGGCAATGGCTGGCTGGCGATGGCCTCTTCGGCGCGGGTGATGGCGGCCAGCTCGGCCTCGCGCTCGGCCGGCGTCACCAACTCGGCGCCGGCGAGCAGATCGATGCGGCTGCGGCCCAGGCGCAACGCCTCGGCATCGGTGCGAACCGGTGGTGCCTTGGCCTGGGGCTTTAGCGGCAACAGCCCTTCCAGCAGGAATTTCCGTTCGGCGTCGCGGGCGAGGGCGGTGCCTTTGGTGCCACGCACCAACTCGGCCATGCGTTGCAGCATCTCGTCCTGGGACGGGAGGGGAAGCTCAAGGCCGGCGGCGGGAGGGGCGGCGGAGAACGGCAGCAACGCGCCCAGATTGGCGACGCGGCGCCGGTCGGCGTCATCCGGGCTGGCCAGACCGTCGTCGACCAATCGGCCGAGGATCAGAAAGCGCCGCAGCTCCGGGTCGCGCGCCAGTTCCGACCGGTCCAAGGCGGTGACGGCAGCCACGGCCGGCACGAGGGGAGTTGGGGCCATCGCAACCGGCGGCGCCGCGGGAACCGTGGTCAGTGGCATCGGCAATCCCTGTGGCCGGCGTCCCTGGGGCAGGGATGGAATCACCGATTCGGCCTCGGCCGATTCCACCGAGCCGGGTCGTGGGCCGGAGGGGGGCGGGGCCGCGATGGTGTCCCAGGATGCGTCCAGCGGCGGCGTGTTGGACAGGGATTGTCCGCACGCCGCCAAGGCCAGGCAGACGGTCATTATCGCAGGGCGAATGATGCGCGAGCACGGCTCGGTCATGTACGGGTTCTCCAGGACGGGCCGCCTGCGAGGGTAGGCCCTGGCGCGAGCTTGTCAACCGGCGAACCGTAGCCGCCGAGTCCAGCGCGCCAAGGGATAAGGACGGTGCAATTAAGCCCGCCCGCGTCCAGCGGCAATTGGCACCCCCATCTATTGCAGATGGAGGTGCCCATGCCTATCGGCCTTCACCTGATCTTCGAGGTCTCCTCGACCATGATGGCCCTGCCGGTCGAGGCGGTGGCCGAGGTCGTGCTGCTGCCGCGACTGGGGCGCTTTCCCGCCATGCCCACCATGCTGGACGGCGTGATGAACCTGCGTGGCCGTGCCGTCCCGGTTGTCGCCATGGCGCGCCTGCTGGGTCTGGGCGAGGGCAATCCGGGCCGCTTCTCCCCGGTGGTGGTGATGGGCGGGACGGTGAGTTGGGGGGGGCTGGTTGACCGGGCCGTGGCGGTGGCGCAACTGACGCGCTCACCCCAACCGCCGCCGCCGGACCTGACTCTCAACGACTGCGTCGTCGCCATGGCGGGTGGCGAGGTCGGGGAGTTCGGCGGGATCGGGTTGTTGCCGATCCTCGACCCGGCGCGGCTGCTCACCCGCCGCGAAATGCTGGTGCTTGGCGACTTCCGCCGTCTGGCCGAGGATCGCCTGGAGGAGTGGGACGGTGCACGGGCCTAGCGGTCTCGTCGGTCATCGCGATTGGCCTCGATTTAAGGCGCTGGCCATCGCCCGAACCGGGCTCGGATACTATGCCGACAAGGATGAGCTGCTCGCCGACCGGCTGGCCGATCGGCTGGCTTGCCATGCCAGCCTGGACCTCACCGGCTACCTGGCCTTGCTGGAGGGCGAGCCTCTCGACGGTATCGAGGCGGAAGCCCTGGTCGCCGCCATCACCATCGGGGAAACCTCATTCTTCCGCGATGCCGAGCAACTCGAGGCGCTGATACGGTACGCGGTGCCCGATCGGGCCGCGCAGCACCGCGCCGACCGTCACCTTGAGGTGTGGAGTGCCGGCTGCGCCAATGGTGCCGAAGTCTACTCGGTCGCCATGATGTTGCGATCCCATCCACTGGTGGGGAATTGGCAACTGCGGGTGCTCGGCACCGACATCGACCGCACCGCCCTCGCCGAGGCGGTGATCGGCGAGTACGGCGCATGGTCGCTGCGCGGGATGCGGGTGGAGGCGAACTTCACCGCGGCGGGTCCGCGCTGGCGGGTCACCGATGTCTTTCGCCGTGGCGTTGAATTCCGTCACCATAATCTGGTGACCGACCCTCCGCCCGTGGCGGGTGGCGGCAGTGGCTTCGATATCGTGCTGTGCCGCAACGTCCTGATGTACTTCGCACCGCCCCAGCGCCGGGTGGCGTTGGCCGGCATTCGGCGGTCGATGGCCGAGGGCGGGTGGCTGGCGGTCGGCTGTGCCGAGGTTTGTCCTGAGATGGACGACATGTTCACCCCGGTTCGGCTGCCTCACGCCACCCTTTACCGCAAGACAGGCAAATTCCTGGCTGAAGGGCCACTCCCTGACGGTGATGTCGGATTCCATATGGGGATTGCCTTCGATCACCTCGACGACGCGCGTGCGGCGATGGCCACGCTGCGCGGATTGCTGAGCACCAAGGGCGACTCATGACGCCCTATCCGCTTCCGTCCGAGGTGCTCGACCAGCGGACGCGGGAACTGGCGCTGCCATCGACGATTCCCGGCCCGAAGACCGGCGAGGTGGTGGTCGCCGTCGACCGCGCGGTCCGGGTGGCATTGCCGCTGGCAGAGTTGGCGGGAATATGCCTCATGACGCCCATCGCCCGCATTCCGGGGGCGGCGCCCCATATCCTCGGCCTGATGCTGGCCATGGAGAGGCGGTGGCTGACCGTCGACGTCGGCGCCCTGCTCGGTCATGCTCCGCCCCGGCAACGAGATGGCGCCGGTCATGCCCTGTTGCTGCGACACGGGCCGGTGGCGCTGGCAGTGGAGCGCGCAGAGTCCATCCAGTGTCCCCCGATGATGTTGCCCTCCACGAATCTCTATCTGGTGCAGGGCGTTGCCGCCGACGGCCTGTTGATGCTCAATGCCGCCGCCGTATTGGCGGCCGTGTGCAAGGGCGTGCCATGAAGTTGTCCATCGCGGCCAAGTTGGCCTTGGGATTTGCCGTGGTGGTGGTGTTGGCCCTGGGTGGGCTGCTGTTCCAGCTGAATGAATTCCGCCATGCGGTGCGGTTTCTTGAGGAGGCCACCGAACGCGACGCGCAGGTCACCTCCATGTCGGTCAATATCACGCTGGGGCGTATGGAGGTGCGCGGATTCAGGGAGGGCGCCTTTACGCTCGGTTCCTTGGCCGTCATCAGGCGCGGCCCGCCGCTCGCTTCCGGCATCGAGGGCGAGTATCGGCGGCACAGCGACGCTCTGATTGCCCGAATGGTGGAGTTGGAGGAATACGCCCGTAACCGGGCGGAATATGGTCTGACGGAACAACGCCGGATCCTGTGGGCCGAGATCGCCACTGCGGCGGGGGCGATGCTGCGGACCGAGGTGGAAATCGCCACCCTGGCGCAGGGGCTGTTCCAATTCCTGCGTCAGGGCCGCCTGGAGGAGGCGGTGGCGCAACGGGACCTCCTGTTGCCGCTTCACCGCAGGATCGATCAGAACGCCGAGGCCGTGGTCACGGGCATCGGGAGGCTGACCCTGGAGACGGGGAGGGAGATGGCTGCGGTCTATCGCCGGTCCCTCCGTGCCGCCATTGCGGTCGGTGTCGCGATGCTGGCGGCGGCCACGGTGGCGGCGGTGATCATTTCGCGCAAGGTCAGTGGACCGATCAGCCGCTTCGTCGAGTTCGTGCGTGTGGTCGGGCAGGGCGATTTGACGCGACGGCTGCCCACAACCACCGGCGACGAGATGGCCACCCTCGCGCATCACCTCAACCAGATGACCGAGAGCCTGGGCGCCATCGCCCGCGATACCCGCGCCGGGGCCGAGGCGGCCAGCGCCGCCGTGTCCGAAATTCGTGCCGCCGCCCAGGAACAGGTTGCCGCCGCCTCCGAGCAGGTGTCCGCCATCGAGGAAACCTCCGCCACCCTGACCGAGATCACCAAGTCCGGCAGCCTGATCAGCCGCCGCGCCGAGGAGGTCGAGCGCACAGGCCGGGTGGCGGCCGGTGCCGCCGATGACGGACTGAAGGCGGTGGAGGATACCGGCCGGGCCATGGACGCCATCCGTGAGCAGGCGGAGGCACTGGCCGCCACGGTGGCGATCCTGTCGACACGGGCTCAGGCCATCGCCGACATCATCCTTACCGTCAACACCATCGCCGAGCGGTCGCACCTGCTGGCGCTGAATGCCGCCATCGAGGCGGCGGCGGCGGGTGAACACGGCCGCTCGTTCGCGGTGGTGGCCGAAGAGATCAAGAAGCTGGCGGGGCAGGCACGCGACGCCAACGCCCAGGTGCGCACCCAGCTCGGCGGCATCCAGGAGGGCGTCAACGCCGCAGTGGGGTTGACCGGGGAGGCGGGAAAGCGGCTGACCGCCGGCCGGCAGAAGACCGGCGACGCCAATCGCACCATCCTCGCGCTGGCCGATGGCATCCGCGAGAGCGTTTTGGCCTTTCAACAGATCATGGCGGCGACCAATCAGCATCAGATCGGGCTCGAACAATCGCTGCAGGCGCTGCAGAGCATTCGAGAAGCCTCGCGCCAGACCGCAGACACCACCCGCGAGCTGGAACGCTCGGCCATGGGCCTGGGCAGCCTCAGCGAAACCTTGCTGAATGCAGTGAAGAACTACCGCCTATGAGTGACGAGGTCCGCAACCAATTGCTGGAGGCTTATGCAGGCGAATGCCGGGATCATCTGGTCGCCCTGCGCCGGCTGCTGGGCGCCGACGAGGGAGTGGAAGACATCGAGGAAGCCTACCGCCGCGTCCATAGCCTGAAGGGTGCCGCCCGCGCCGTCGACCTCCCCGAGGTGGAGGCGTTGGCCCACCATATGGAGGGCTGGCTGCAGGGGGTGTGGGACGGCGACACCCCTTGGACAGCGCATCTCCGCCGCCGCACCCTCGATGCCCTGGACGTCATCGAGGATGCATCGGCAGCGATGCTGGCCGGCCCGGCCGGGGTGCCTTCCGCCGCTGCCCTGGTGCGGGTCGAGGCTCGCGTCATGGACCGCCTGCTGGTCAGTGCCGGCGCCTTGCTGGGGGAGGCCGCCCGCCATGGCCGATTGGCCGCCCGGGCGCGCGAGTTGCCGGCCGATCTGGCGCTTGAGGTGGAGGACTCCAGTTGGCGGCTGGGTCGACTGGCGGCCGATATCGCCGACGAGGTCGGGCAGTTGCGTCTGGTGGCGGCCGATGCCGCCTTCGCCGGTCTGGCGCCGCTGGTGCGGGAAACCGCAGCGGCGTGCGGCCGCTCGGTGCGGGTCGAGGTGGAGGGGATGGAGACCCGAGCCGATCGTGAGGTTCTCCAGGCCCTGCGGGAACCGGTGCTGCATGTCCTGCGCAACGCCGTCAGCCACGGCATCGAATCGCCCGCCGACCGCACCGCCACGGGAAAGCTGGCGGAGGGGCGGGTGCGGCTGGCGGTGGCGGTTGCGGGTGGCCGGCTGCGGGTGATGGTGGAGGACGACGGCCGCGGCTTCGACCTCGCCGCCCTGGCACGGATCGCGGTCGAGCAGGGCATCCTGTCCAGGTCCCAGGCACAGGTGGCGCCGCCCGAGCGGTTGCGGGCGTTGGCTTTCGTGCCTGGCCTGTCCACCGTCGACGAGGTCGACACGGTGGCCGGCCGCGGCATGGGCATGGACATCGTGCGCCGGGTGGTCTCGCGCCTGCAGGGCAGTGTCGAGCTGGCGGTATCGTCGCTGGGGGGCGCCGCCGTCGTGCTGACGCTGCCGGTGACCATGACCAGCCGCACCCTGCTGGTGGTGGAGGCGGCCGGTGACGTGTGGTGCCTGCCCGAGGTCCGGCGGTTGGCCCACCTGTCGCGTGCCGACGTGACGGAGGCGGAGGGCCGCTGGCTGGCGGTCCTGGACGGGGTGGAAATATCGCTGGCCCCGCTGGCCTCCCTGGTGGGAGGAAGGGCCGGAGTGCCGGCCGAGCCCATGCCCATGCCCATGCGGGTGGCGGTGGTCGTGGCCGATGGTTGCCGGATGGGCTTGGTGGTGGATCGCTTTGTCGGGGTGGTTAATCTCCCGGTCGCCGCCCTCGATCCGCCCCTCGATGCCCATCCGCTGTTGGCGGGGTCGGTGGTGCTGGGCGATGGCACCCCCGCTTTTGTTCTGGTGCCGTCCTCTCTGGCGCATTCGCTCAAACCCGTTGCGACTCGGGAGGGACCGGGAGGTCTCGGGGGCAAGGTCGTTCTCGTCGTGGATGATTCCGCCACCTACCGCGTCCTGTTGCGGAACCTCCTGGAGGCCGAGGGCTACCGCGTGGTGACGGTGGCCGATGGCGCCGCGGCGCTTGAGGTGCTGGAGGTCGAGCCGGTGGACGTGGTGGTCAGCGACATCGAGATGCCCCGGCTGGACGGCTTCGGCCTGCTTGCGGCGGTTGGCGGCAAGGTGCCGGTGGTGCTGGTGACCTCGCGGACGGGCGACGTGGATGCCCGTCGAGCCGCCGAACTGGGCGCCGCCGCCTGCATCGCCAAGCAGGATCCGGATGGGCATGGTTTGCGGCGGATATTGGCGGAGGTGTTGTCATGAGCCGGGTCAAGGTCCTCATCATCGACGATTCGCCGGTGGCGCAGTACCTGCTCTCCCGCGTCATCACCGGCGACCCTCGCCTCGAAGTGGCCGGCATCGCCGGAAACGCCGACGAAGCATTGCGCCTTATCAGCGTCTTGCCACCCGACGTGGTTTCCATGGACATCCGCCTGCCCGGCCAGAACGGTCTCGACCTGACCCGCCGCATCATGCGCGAGCACCCGCTGCCCATCGTGGTCGTCGCCTCGGACCTCGACGACCGGTCGCTCGACATTTCCATGAACGCCCTGAAGGCCGGCGCCCTGTCGGTGGTGGAAAAGCCATTGTCGTCAACGAACGCCGATTGGCCTGAGTTGTCGCAACGCCTGTGTTCTCAGCTCTACATCATGAGCCAGGTGCCGGTGGTGCAACATCGGCGATTCGATACGCAACAGCCTGTCCCCGGCACGGGCTGGGGCGATGACTGGAGCGCGGTGGTGATGGGGGCCTCCACCGGCGGCCCGAGCGCCCTGGCGCAGGTGTTGGGCGCCCTGCCGGGGGATTTTCCGCTGCCGTTGGCGCTGGTGCAGCATATGGGCGCCTCGTTCATGGAGGGCTTCGTTGCCTGGCTGAGCTCGGTTTCGGCGCTGCCGGTCGGTCTGGCCGGTGATGGCGGGGCCTTCCTCCCGGGGCATGTGGCGGTGGCGCCCGCCGGTGTCCATATTCGGATTCAGGGGGGGCGGCTGTGTTTCGACCATGGCGAGTTGGTTCACGGGCAGAGACCGTCGGCAGACATCTTGCTGGCTAGCGCGGCGGCGGCATTCGGCTCCCGCGCCATCGGCGTCCTGCTGACCGGCATGGGAGAGGACGGTGCCCGCGGATTGGCGGCCATCCGCGGCGCCGGTGGCTACACCATCGCCGAGGATGCCTCGTCCGCCGTGGTGTGGGGAATGCCCGGCACGGCGGTGCGGCTGGGGGCTGCGGTGGAGGTCCTGGCGGTGAATCGGATCGCCCGGCGCTTGGTGGAACTGGCACGCGGCGTGGTGGCGGGAAGGAGGGAGGTATGACCGCAACGGCGGTGATGGTGCTCTGCACCTCCGAGACCGCCCGCCTCCGCCTGACCTTGATGATCGAGGCCGAGGGCGGTCAGGCCCGCTTCGCCGGAGAGTCCGCCGAGGGGGTCTGTCTGGTGGTCGCCGAGCCGGGAGCGGCCGACCGAAGCTGGACCGCCCTGGGCGTGCCGGTGCTGGAGTTGCCGCAGCACCCGGACTGGTCCCTGATCCGCCTCCGGGTGCGCGATGCCCTGACCGGGGAGGTCGGTGAAGACGACCGGCTGGCCTCGGCCCTGGTGGGGGCTCGCATTCTGGTGGTGGACGACAGCGCCACCTATCGCGAATACCTGCGTGGCGAGTTGGGCCGTGTCGGCGCCCAGGTGGTTCCCATCGCCGACTCCGAGGCGGCCATGGCCCGTCTCATGGAAGGGGGGTGGGACTGCATCCTGTTCGATCTGGTGATGCCGCATGTGGACGGGCTGGAGCTGATGCGCCGCGCCGCCGCCATCCGTCGGCTCCATCACTCCAATTTCGTGCTCGCCATCCTGAGCAGCCGCGAGGGGACCCGCGACATGGTGCGCAGCCTTGAGGCCGGCGCCGATGCCTTCTTCGGCAAGTCCATGGATATGGCAATGATCAAGGCGCGGCTGGCGTCCATACTTCGATTTCGCCAATTGATCGAGAACAGGGTTACCTCCTAAGCCCAAGTTACAGCCGCCTGCCCGAGACGGTACTCTCAGCTTGAGGTAGATTCCATGGTACACTCCTCCGAAAGCTTTTCCGGCAGAATGCCCGATCGAATGGCGGAATCGTGCACCCCGAGTCTGGTGCTGTCGCTGCCCGGCCTGGTACCACTGAACGCCAATGATGCCTTTCTAAACCGGTTCGACGCTTCGGGTGGTCTGGAACACCGCCCGGAGTGGCCGCGGGTTAAGGCTGAGTTGGCGGAAATGGAGTTCACCGGCACACCAAAGGAAATCGAGATCGGTAGCGGCGGTGCCTCCGGCCGCTCGGTACGTCTGCATTGCGCTCCGGTGATCGCGGGTGAGGCCGGGCGGGTACGGGCGGTGATGGTGTGGGTCGACGGCCTGGTGGATGACGAGGTCACCGACCGTGCCCACCGCGTCATCGCGGCCAAGTCCAAGTTCCTCGCCGCCGCCAGCCACGATCTACGCCAGCCCTTCCAGGCCATGCGCTTTTTCCTCAGCGTCCTGGATGACGGGGTGCGCGATCCGGACCTGCATCGTACCGTTGGGATGCTGGGCCGGGCGCTGGCGTCGGGCGAGCAGTTGCTCGACGCCCTGCTGGATATCTCGACGCTGGACGCCGGCACCGTCGAGCCCAAGCCCGAGCGTGTCGCCATTGACGAAATGCTGCGGCAACTCGAACAGGAATTCCGCCCGCAGGTGGAGGGTAAGGGGTTGCGATTCAACGCATCGGTGCGCCCCATGGTGGGGTTCACCGACCCGGTGCTGCTGGAGCGCATCCTGCGCAATCTGCTGTCCAATGCGGTGCGCTATACCCGCCAGGGCGGCATCCTGCTGGGCAGCAGACGGCGGGGCGGGCGGCTACGCATCGAGGTGTGGGACACCGGCTACGGCATTCCCCCCGAGCGTCAGGCGGACATCTTCGAAGAGTTCACTCAGCTCGACAATCCCGAGCGCGATCGCGCCCACGGCCTGGGCCTCGGGCTGGCCATCGTGCGCCGGCTGACGCTTTTGCTCGGTCTTCCCCTGGAGCTGCATTCACGGCTGGGTCGCGGTTCCATGTTCGCGGTCTCGGTCCCCATGGCCGAGCCCCAGGCCGCCGAGGTGGAGGAACCCGAGGCGGTGCCGGCCGCCGTCGACCTGTCGGGCGTCGCGGTACTGGTGGTGGACGACGACCGCATGGTGCTGTCGGGCCTGACGATGATCCTCGAAATGTGGGGCATCGTGGTGCTGCCCGCCGAGGACATGGCCCAGGTGCTGCAGCGCATGGACGAGGCGACACCGACGGTGGTCCTCACCGACCTGCGGCTGCGCGCCAATCTATCGGGCTACGAGGTGGTCGACCGGGTGCGGGCCATGTTGCAGCGCCAAGTGCCGGCCATCGTGCTGACCGGCGAGACCAGCGGCGATCAACTCGCCGAGGGCCGCCGTTGCGGCGCCGCGCTGCTGCATAAGCCGGTCCAGGCCGAGCCGTTGCGACGGGCCATCGAGGATGCGTTGACGCGGGTGTCCTGAACCGGAGGTTCGCTTCATTGGTCCGACGATGAATTGCGTGGGTTCGAACGCAAAGCCGGACGAGAGATGCCACGGTCGTATCGGCGGGCAGATATGACCATGGCCGCCTTGCGGCGGCGGCCTCTCATCCTGCGGCCTTCTCCCAGTCCCGCAGCGCCCCCAGGTTCTCCGCCACCTTGTGGAAGGCGGCCGCCACCTCGTCGAGGTCGGTGGCGGTCATGGGCGGGCGCATCAGCTCGTGGGTGATCACCGTCTCGTAGTGGCAGCGCTCGGCGGTCGGGCACAGGCCGCGGCGGTAGTCGACCTCGCCGCCGTAATGGGGGCAACGGAACGGGCAGCCCTTGTCGCCATAGCCGGTCTGGCTCTGGTACATGGGCTGCAGGTAGAGCGGCCGGACATAGCCTTCCCCCATCAGCACGCCTTCGTGCTCGCGCAGTTCGCACGGCGCCAGTTCGGCCTTGATGGCCTTGACGAAGGTGGCGCGGGAAATGCCGGTGGCGGCGCGGTCATAGGTCAAGGCGTGGACGTAGTAGCTGTGCACTGCGCCGTCCACCAGCCTGGGCAGGGCGATGCCGGGCACGCCGGCCAGCTCGTGTTCGAGATGGGCGACGTTGGCGCGGCGCTCGGCCACCAGGGCGGGGCCGCGCTTGAGCTGCTGGCGGCCGATGGCCGCCTCCATTTCGCCCAGGCGGAAGTTGAACCCCAGCATGTTGACCAGATCCGAGACGCCCTTGCCCTCGACCACGTTCTCGGCGTGGTTACGGATCAGTTGCAGCTTCTCGGCCAGCCGGGGGTCGTTGGTGGTGACGACGCCACCCTCGCCGGTGTGGATGTGCTTGTGGTAGTTGAGGCTGAACACCCCCATATGGCCCAACGTCCCCACCGGCCGGCCCTTATAGGTGGCGAAGGGCGACTGGGCGCAGTCCTCCACCACCGTCAGGCCGTGTTTCTCGGCCAGCGCCATGATGGGGTCCATGTCGGCGGGCTGGCCGAAGATGTGGACCACCACGATGGCCTTGGTGCGGGGCGTGATGCGGGCGGCGATGGTCTCGGCGCTGAGGCAGAAGCTGACGGGGTCGATGTCGGCGAACACCGGCACCGCGTTGAAGATCATGGGTGCGATGGCCGAGGCGGTCATGGTGTAGGGCGAGACGATGACCTCGTCGCCGGGACCCACCCCCGCCGCCCCCATGGCGCAGAACAGGCCCGAGGTGTTGGAATTGACCGAGACGGCGAAGCGCGCGCCGCAGGCTTCGGCCCATTCCGCCTCGAAGGCCTGGACCTGCGGCCCACCGTGGAAATCCTGGTGCCAGACGCCCAGGAAGCGCGACAGCACGCCGCTGTCCAGCACCTCGGCGACGGCGGCCTTCTCGGCGGCGCCGATGACGCGGTAGGCGGGAAACAGGCGGGAACGGACGGGATTGCCGCCCAACAGGGCCAGGGTGCTCATTGTGTCCTCCTGTCGTCGGCCATGCCCATCAAGGCGGCGCAGATGTCGTGGGCGGCCAGCGCGGTGACGCCGGTCGAGGCCAGCGGTTCGCCGGCAAGGTGGTGACGATGGAGATTGCCCACCGCGTCGAGCATGGCGGTGCCGAGCCCGGTGGGGCGCGACTCGCCCGCCTCCAGCACCCGGTAGCCGTCGAAGCGCGCGTCGGGCACCACCCGGCGGCGGCGGATGGTGAAGCCGGATTCGGTGAACGAGACCCGGCCGGCCTCGAACAGCAGGTCCAGCTCGAACACGGTGAAACGGCGACAGTCGCCCGCCCGCAGATACAGCGGCGCGCCGGTGGCGGTATGCAGCCAGCCCTCCAGGGTGGGATCGTGCGGCAGATAGTCCGCGACCACCCGCGTCACTCCCCGCGGCGCCAGCGGCCCCAGCAGGCAATGCGCGAGGTCGATCAGGTGGCTGCCGTTGGCGAAGATGCCCTTGGTGTAGAGCCCCTCGGCCGACAGCAGGCCGCCCCAGTGGCCGGCGGCGATCTCGGCCGCCAGTTCGGCCACCGCCGGATCCCAGCGCCGCAGGTAGTTGACCGCCAGCGGCCGGCCCTTGGCGGCATAGGCGGCCACCAGCCGGCGGGACTCGGCGATGGCGGCGGTCAGCGGCTTCTCGCAGAACACCATGCCCACATCCATGGCCAGCAGGGTGTCCAGCTGGGCGGCATGGAATTCGGGCGGCGAGCACAGGCAGGCGAGGTCGAAGCGCCGTTCCGCCACGGCGTCGAGCCCGGCGAAATCCTCGGCGACGCCCCAGCGCCGGCGGAAGCCGCCGCGCCGCTCGGCATCGGGATCGACGCAGGCCGCCAGCCGGAAGCCGCCGTGCCGCGTCAGTGCCTTGGCATGGGTGCGGACCAGCGCGTCGTCGTGGTCGGCATCGTAGCCGCCGGCAATCTGGCCGCAACCGACGATGAGGACGGACAGCTTAGACGTAGCGGTGCTGGACATGGGCATTCAGCGCCTTCAGCGCCGGCTCGCTGTCCAGCACGGCGAGCACGTCGGCGAGATCGAAGGCGGGCTTGGTGGGAGCGAGCCGCTCGAACACCGCCGTGATCAACGCCAGGTCCTCGGGGGTGTCGAGGGTGAGGCGCATCTCGGGCAGGCGCAGGGCGGGCGGCGCCTCGACCGCCTTCAGCGAATACAGCTCGGGGTGACGGTAGATATAGAGGCTGACATGTTCGTGATCCACCGGATCCTTGGTGCGGCTGTCCACGTCGGCCAGCACCTTGGTGGCGAACACCTGGGTGTCCATGCCGATGGGATAGCTGCGCACCAGGGCGTTCGAGCAATAATCGACGCCGGCCTTCAGATAGGCCGAGATGGTCTCTTCGATCAACGCCGGGTCGATCAGCGGGCAGTCACCGGTCAGCTCGACGATGGTGTCGATGCCGTGCATCTGGGCGCCGTGCAGCACCCGTTGCAGCACGTCCTCCTCGCTGCCGCGCCAGTACCAGACCTTCAGCCGCTCGCACAGCTCCACCACCGGGTCGTCGGCGGGGTTGGTGGTGGTGCAGACCACCACGCCCGACAGCGAGGGCGCCCGGCGCACCCGCTCGATCATCAATTCGAGCATGGGACGGCCCAGGCAGGGCTTCAGCACCTTGCCCGGCAGCCGGCTTGAGGTCATGCGGGCCTCGATGGTGGCGACGATGCGTCCGCCGTTGCGTGCCATGGTCAAGCCTCCGTTCCGATCATCGCCCAGGCCAGGGGTGTGCCGCGACGGATGGCCCGGGTGGCGGCGCGGCCCAGCACCTCATCGAGATGCTTGGGCGGCAGGCCCAGGCCGGGGCGGATCGAGCGCACATTGGCATGGGTGAGCGTCTCGCCCTCGGCAATGTCGGCCACGGCATACAGCGAGCGGCGGAACTGCAGGTTGCCGCGCTCCGACGGCGCCAGGTCATAGCTGACACGGCCCAGCGCCTGCCAGGCGGTACGGGTGGACTCCACCAGCGAAGCCAGTTCCTCGGGCTCCATGGAGAAGGCGCAGTCGGGGCCGCCATCGGCGCGCCGCAGGGTGAAATGCTTTTCGATCAGCACCGCCCCCAGCGCCACCCCGGCCACCGCGACGCCCACCCCCAGCGAATGGTCGGACAGCCCGGCATGGACGCCGAAGGCCTGGGCGAGGTGGGGAATGGTGCGCAGGTTGGAATCGGCCGGCGGCGTCGGATAGCCCGAGACGCAATGCAGCAGCACGATATCGCGGGCGCCGGCCTCGCGGGCGGCGGTGACCGCGTCCTGGATCTCGCCGAGATGGGCCATGCCGGTGGACATCACCAGCGGCTTGCCGGTGGCGGCGATGCGGCGGATCAGCGGCAGGTCCACCAGTTCGCAGGACGCCACCTTGTAGGCCGGCGCCCCCAGGGATTCCAGCAGGTCGACGGCGGTGGGGTCGAATGGCGTCGAGAACACCGTCAGCCCCAGCTCGCGCCCCTTGGCGAACAGCGCCGCATGCCATTCCCAGGGGGTGTGGGCCTCCTGGTAGAGCTCGTAGAGCCGCCGCCCCTTCCACAGCCCGTCGGCGATGACGAACTCGGGGCCATCATGGTCGATGGTGATGGTGTCGGCGGTGTAGGTCTGCAGCTTCACCGCGTCGGCGCCGGCCGTCTTGGCGGCTTCGAGCAGGCGGAAGGCGCGCTGGATGTCGCCGTTGTGGTTGCCCGACATCTCGGCCAGCACATAGGGCGGATGGCCGGGGCCGATGGGTCGGCCGGCGATGGCCGGCTCCGCGGGAAGTTGTTTGATCATGGCCGCGAGTCTATCTCCCAATCCGCGGAATCGCCAGTGCGGGTGTGGGCGGTGCGGGCGTGGGCAAGTGCCAGCGGCACCAGCGCCAGTGTCGGTCCGGCGGCCCGTTCACCCTCGGCCGCAAGAAAATCGGCCAGCCGCGCCGGTGCCACCACCGCGATGCGGTCGTGCTCGGCCTCGGCCCCGGTGGGCAAGCCGGCCAGCAACGCATCGCGGCCGATATCGACGCTGATGCCGTAGATCAGGTCGAGCACCGGATAGGACTGGTCCCAGGCCAGCGCCAGCAGGCGGCATTGTCGCACCAGCGACGGCGGCACCCCCAGTTCCTCGTGCAGCTCGCGCTGGACCAGTCCGGCAGCGTCGATGCGCCCGTCCGGCTCCAGCGCCGAGGCGTCGACGCTGCCCGAGGGGGCATACTCCCAGCGGCCGGGGTCCTGGGTCAGGCGGCCGCCGCGCAGGCCGAGCACCAGCCCGTCGCGACACAGCACGATGCCGGTCACCGCCAGCGGCAGCAGGCCGAGCACCGGCGCCAGGGCGGGCTCGCGCACCTGGGCGAGCAGGCGGCGATAGGGGATGGGGCCGGCGGTGACCTTGCTCTCGTCATGGGCGAGCACGGTCAGGATGGTGCCGTCGAAGATTTCCGGACGGCGCCGCAGTTCCGCCTCCCAGATGCGGTCGATCTCGGCCTGTACGGCGGCGGAGGGCGGCGGCGGCGCCTCCACCGCTTCGAGCCGCAGGGCGGCGTCGACGGGAATCACCGTCATCATGGCGCCGACACCTCGGGCAGCAGCGCCGCCAGGCCGGCGATGGCCGCCGCACCGGGCGGACAGGCCGCCGCTCCCACCATGCGGGTCGGAATCCCCGCCGCCAGGGCGGCCGTTGCGCCGGCCGGGGAATCCTCCACCGCCAGCGAGCGCCCCGCCTCGGCGCCGGTCAGCGCCAGGGCCGCCAGATAGGCGTCGGGATGGGGCTTGCCGCGCGGCACCTCGTCGCCGGCCACCAGCAGCGGCACCAGCGTCTCGAACCCCACCGAACGCAGCCAGGCTCCCGCCAGCTTGCGGCTGCTGGAGGTCACCAGACATCGGTTCCAGCCGTGGGCGGCCGCCGTCTCCAGCAGTTCCGCCGCGCCGGGGGCGGGACGGCAGGACAAGTAGCGGGCCTCGATGATCTCGAACCAGCGCCGCACCATGTCCTCGGCGGCGGCGGCGAGGACATGGCGCTGCTTCAGCATGGCGGCGCAGACCAGCAGCGGCGGGCCGTTGAGCAGGTCGAACTCGGCGTCGCTGCCCTCGAAGCCCATCTCGCGGCACAGCTCGCCATAGGCGGCGCGCATCACCGGCAGGCTGTCGGCCAGGGTGCCGTCGAGGTCGAGCAGAAGGGCGCGGGTCATCGCCGCCGGCCGATCGCCCGGCCCGGCACGCCCTCGACCACCGAACGCTCGGGAACGTCGCGGGTGACCGAGCTGCCCACCACCACGATGCTGTGGGCGCCGATATGGATATCGGTGGCGACCGAGGCGCCGATGCCGATGATGGTGCCCTCGCCCACCGTGATGCTGGAGCCCAACGCCGCGCCCGGGGCGATGTGGCAGCCGTCGCCGATGCGGGTGTCGTGGGCGATGATGACGCCGTTGTCGATCTGGCAGGCCATGCCGACCTCGGCGCGGGTCTCCACCACGGCGCCGGCCTTGACGTGGCAGCCGCGGCCCACCACCGCCGAGGGGGCCACCCAGGCGCGCGGATGCACCACCACCAGCGGCTCCAGGCCCAGCTCGATCAGGCGATGGCAGCCTTCGAGGCGTTTGGCGCTGGAGGTGATGGCGAGGCCGATGCCGGCCAGTCCGCGACCGGCCAGTTCAGCCAGCACGCTGTCGGGATAGATGGGAAGGCCGTCCTTGAGGGCGCGGTCCACCGGGCGGTCGGCGATGAAGCCGGCTACGGCGTAGCCTTCCCCCAGCGACAGCGCCTCGTGCATGGTGACGGCACCATTGCCGACGCCCCAGATCAGCACCGGCTTGCGGCCGGCGGGGGCGGTGAAGATCGCCGGCGGGCGTTGCGCGGCCAGAACCCGCTGCGCCAGAAAGCGTTCCACATCGGCCTCGCGGACGATGCCCTGGACACCCGCCGCCACCTCGGCGAGGTCGAGCCCGTGCGCGGCGGCCAACCGCTCGGCCTTCCTGGTCGCCATGCCGTCGCCACCGGCGGCGGCGGCCTTGGCCTCGACGGCGCGGGCAGCGCGGCGGCTGTCGCGCTCGGCCTGCAATGCGGCGAGATCGTCGCCGAACAGCGCCAGGGCGGCGCTCACCGCCAGGGACTCGCCCGGAGCGGCCAGGAACACCACCAGCCCGCCGGCTTCGGCGGTAATCTCGACGGCGGCCTTGGTGGTCTCGACCTCGACGATGGCGGTGCCCGGCGCCACCCGGTCGCCCTCGGCCACCAGCCAATGGGCGATGCGCACGGTGTCATCGTTGACCCCCAGCTGCGGAACCGTCTGGACGTGCATGCTCAGCTTCTCCCCGCCAGGGCACGGATGCCGGCCAGGATGTCCTCGACCGCCGGCAACACCTGGGATTCCATCTGTTTGGCGCTGGGAATGGGCAGGTCACGGGCGCCGATGCGCGCCACCGGTGCCCGCAGGCGGCCGAACAGGCGCTCGGACAGCTCGGCGGCCACATGGCCCGACCAGCCGCCCAGGCGCGGCCCCTCCTCGATCACCAGGACGCGGCCCGAGGCCGTCGCCGACGGCAGCAGGTCGTCCATGGGCAGCGGCCGCAGTTGCGACGGCACCACCACCTCGACCAGGATCTCGTCCTCGATCATCACCTCCACCGCCGCCTTCAGCGCCATGGGCACCAGGCCGCCATAGGCCACCAGGGTGACGTCGGGCCGCTCGGTGGGAGCGGCGCTGAGCACCACGGTGGGGAACGGCCGCGACGGATCGACGATGCGGGCGGCCAGCGGCCCCACCCGCTCGCCGGTGGCCAGTTCCACCGGATAGAGGCTCTTGTTCTCGACGAACAGCACCGGCCGGCCGGTCGCCAGCGTGGCACGCTCCAGCAGCAGGCCGGCGTCGTGCAGGTGCGACGGCGCCGCCACGGTCAGCCCGGGCACCGCCATGAACAGCGCTTCCAGCGACTGGCTGTGGGTGGGGCCATAGCCGCGATAGCCGCCCATGGGAACCCGCACCACCAGCGGCAGCTCGCCCGAGCCGAACATCCAGGCGAACTTGGTGGCGTGGTTGACGATCTGGTCCACCGCCAGGGTGACGAAATCGCCGAACATGATCTCGGCCACCGGCTTGAAGCCGCGCAGGGACAGGCCGATGGCCACCCCGACCAGCCCCGACTCCGAGATGGGGGTGGTGATGACCTGGGCGGGAAAGGTGGTGGACAGGCCCTTGGCCACCTTGAAGGCGCCGCCATAGGGATCGAGCAGGTCCTCGCCGATCAGCATCACCCGGGGATCGCCCGCCATCATCCGGTGCAGGGCGGCGTTGAGGGATTCGACCACCCGCATCAGCCGGCCTCCGCCAAATCGATCGCGGGCAAAGTGGCGAAGGGCATCGCCTCGACCTCGGCCAGGACATCGGCCAACCGCGCCTCGATCTCGGCGTCGAGGGCGGCGCGGCGGGCGGGCTCCAGGCGTTCGCCCCAATGCGGCAGGGGATCGCGGTCACGAAAAGCCGCCACCTCGCCGGCGTCGCGGCTGTCGTCACCCTTGGAATGGGCATTGAGGCGGTAGGTCTCCACCACCTCCACATGGGCGCGACACTCGCTCCGCACTTGCCCGATGATCGTGCCGAAGCGGGCGACCAGCGCCGCCACGTCCCAGCCGTCGCAGTCGCCGGCCGACAGTCCGAACGCCCGTGCCCGATCGGAAAGCGAGCCGGCCACCCCCAGCGCCGAGGGCGTCGACTGGGCATAGCGGTTGTTCTCGACCACCACCAGCAGCGGCACCGACCACAGCGCCGCCATGTTGAGTGCCTCGTAGACGGCGCCTTCGCCGAAAGTGCCGTCGCCGACGAAGGCCACCACCACGGCACCGCTGCCCTTGGCCTTCTCGGCCAGCGCCATGCCGACGGCGATGGGCATGAAGCCGCCCTGGATACCGTTGGAGTAGAAGTTGCCGCGATGCAGATGCTGGCTGCCCCCGCGCCCGCCACAGACGCCGCCCTGGCGGCCCATGATCTCGGCCAGCAGCCCCTGGGCGTCGCCGGTCAGCGCCAGATAGTGACCGTGGCAACGATGATTGCTGAACACCAGATCGGCGGCGGTCAGATGTTCCGCCACCGCCACCGCGATGGGCTCCTGCCCGACATAGGTGTGGGTGGTGCCCGACAGCTTGCCCTCGGCGAACAGGTCGAGCAGCCGCTCCTCGAAGCGGCGGATCAGCAGCATTTTGCGGTAGAGATGCTCGACGGCGGCCATGTCGTGTCTCGTAGTGGGCGGGTTAGTCTAGCAGCCCGAATGTTAACGTTGGGTTGCCTTGCGGCACTCGGCTACCCATTTGGCGTAAAGGGACACGATTGAGGTCTACCCCCTTGACGGAGTCACGGCGAAAAGTCAGGGTGCTAGCCTAATGGCGCATCGACGGAGGTGGTAGTCCACTTCCGAAGCAGCAGTGGGGAATCCAATGACCGAGACCATCGAACTCACCGCCGAATCCATTCCCGAGGGCGAAGCCCTGCAACTGACCCAGGCCGGCCTCCAGTTGGATCAGGCCCGCGCGTCCGGCGACAAGGCCCAGTTGGCCGCGGCGCTCGAACACAACATGCAGCTGTGGATCGCCATCCGCACCCTGGTCACCTCCGCCGGCAGCAAGGTTCCCGAGAACCTGCAGGGCAACCTGACCCGTCTGGCCAATTTCGTCGCCCAGACCACCATGAAGCACGGCGTCGACAGCCCCGACAACGTCATCGACACGCTGGTCAACATCAACCTGCAGATTTCCGAAGGCCTGCTCGAAGGCCACAAGAGCTAGGCGGCGCCGGGCGCAAGCCCGCGCCAAAGTCGCGACGAGCCATGACCAGCCTGCTGTTCAGCCGTGATCCGGGCGGGGCGCGACAAATGTTCGGGCTGCTCCAGGCCTTGCGTGGCCGCTTCCCCAACGAGGCGGCCCACCCCGGCATTGTCGCGGTAAAGGCCCAAATTCCCCACCATCCACCGTTGGTGTTCGCCAAGGACTTTGCCATCAAGGTCTTCGCCGGACTGGGCGAGGCGGCCGAGGCATGGCCGCTGCCCGAGGCGCGCGGCCCCGACCGCGACCGGCTGCTCGATGCCCTGCTGGCCGAGCGCGGTGTCACGGTGGTGCTGACCGCCACCAGCGACGTGGACGACGACACCGATCAGGCCCTGTGGCAGGCGGCGCGACGGGCCGGCATCCCCAGCCACGGCTTCGTCGACGGCGCCTTCAACGTCGCCCCCCGCTTCACTTCGCCGGAGGGCGACATGGTGGTGCCCGACTTCGTCCATGTCCCCAACCGGGCGGTGTTCGACGAGGTGGCACCCTATTGCCCCACCGGGCGCATCACCCTGATTCCCGACCTGATCATCGGCGTCCACCGCCAGGAGATGGAGCAGGCCCGCACCAATGCCGCCGGCCTGCGCCGTCAGTGGGGCCTGGGCGAGGGCGAGCGCGCCGCCCTGTTCGCCTCGGAAAACGTCGAGGAACTGGTGGCCTTGGGCAAGCCCAAGCATTACGACGAATACGACTGCCTTGCCCTGCTGCTGGCCGCCCTGGCCGGCGAGCGCGCGGTGCCGGGCATCGCGGCCGGCGCCGCCCAACTGGTGGTGATCCGCCCCCACCCCAAGGAACGCCCCGACAAGTTCGCCGCCCACTGCGGCCGGGCCGGGCCGCGCGTCATCATCAGCACCGATGGCACCGCCTCCGAGGCCATCCTGGCCGCCGATCTGGTGGTGGGCATGCGCTCGACCCTGCTGCGCGAGGCGCTCGACGCCGGCAAGGCGGTGGTATCGCTGGTCGGCCACGACATCCGGGGACAGGCGTCATGATCCTTGATGGCGGCATTTTCATCGGACGCGATCCGACGCAGGAGATCGGTGGCGGCGATCCGCTGGCCGCCCTGGCTCCTCTCGGCATCGGGGCCGCGCTGGCGGCCTCGTTCAAGGCGGCCTATTTCGACGTCGCCGAGGGCAATGCCGAGTTGATCGCCGCCTGCCGCGCCTCGGGCGGACGGCTGGTGCCGGTGGCCATCCTCAACCCGGTCGCCTACGACCTGGATGGCGATATGCTGGAGAGGCTGGCGGCCGAGGGCGTCAAGGTCATCGGCCTGTTCCCCAAGTTCCAGTTCGACGCCTGGGGCTGGGACAACCACGTGGTCCGCGCCATCGCCCGCAAGGCGGCAGCCCTGGGGCTGGCGGTGCAGGCCGGCCTGATGACCGCCGCCGAACTGGGCCGCTGCGCGCCCACCATCGCCGGCGAGGGCGCCCGCCTGCTGGTGCGCTGGATGAAAGGCAGCGGCTACAACGCCACCGCCGACATGGTGGCGGTGGGCCGCGATTTCGGCAGCGTGCTGTTCGACGTCTCCACCACCACCCAGTCGGGCGGCATCGCCTTCCTCGCCGAACGGCTGGGCGCCGAGCGGCTGTTCATCGCCTCGGGCTGGCCGCTGACCCTGCCGTCCCCCGCCCATCTGGTGCTGCGGGCCGAACGACTGTCGGAGGCCGACCGCGCCCTGATCCAGGGCGGAACCCTCTGCCGGGCGCTGGGGCTCGACCTGCCGGTGGCGGCCTGCACCGACCTGCCGCAAGACTTGTGGGTGCGGCCCAAGATCGACACCCACTGGCACACCAGCGGCTGGAACATCGTCGAGCCGCGCATCGGCGTCGAGGCCATGCGGGCCGACATGGACGCGCTGAATTACCGCTTCGCCGTCACCTCGTCGATCCGGGCGTTGAACTACGACCTGCCGGCCGGCAATGCCGAGACCGCCGCCTTCTGCGGTGCCGACCCCCGGGTGCGCGGCTATGTGGTGATCAATCCGCGCCGCCTCGACGAGTCCCTGGCCGAGATCGAGCGCTGGCGGGACGATCCGCGCTTCGTCGGGCTGAAGACCATCCAGGATTTCTACGGCCTCGATCTCGACGCCCCCGAGTACGAGCCGCTGCTGGCCCGCGCCGCCGAGCTGGACTGGCCGTTGATGTGCCACCTGGGCGGGCTGGCGCGGACGGCGGCCCGCCACCCCGAAATCACCTTCATCGCCGCCCATGGCACCTGGCGCCTCCGGGAAATCGCCCCCTACGCCAACATTTATTGCGACATCGCGACCTCGACCGCGCTGCGGCAACAGGTCGATCTGGTGGAAGCGGTGCGGCTGCTGGGCGAGGACCGGGTGCTGTTCTCCTGCGATGGCCAGTTGATGCATCCGGCCTGGACCCTGGGCAAGCTGCTCGACAGCGGCTTCTCCGAGGCGGTGCTGGACAAGATCTTCGTCGCCAATGCGCTGCGGGCGCTGCCGCGTCTGACGGGGAACCGATGAGCGCGGCGGCGCTGCTGCAGGCGGCGGTCCAGCATCACCAGCGCGGCGACCTCGACACGGCCGAGACGCTGTACCAGCGCATCCTGCAGCAGCAGCCCAACCACCCCGACGCGCTGCACCTGTCGGGGCTGATCGCCCACGCGCGCGGTGACGGCGAGCGGGCCACCAACCTGATCCGCCGTGCTATCCGCATCAACGAGCGGGTTGCCGCCTACCACGGCAACCTGGGCAGCGTGCTGATGATGAGCGGCCATCTCGGCAAGGCCAAGGCCGCCCTGGAGCGCGCCTTGGCCCTCGACCCCGGTTTCGCCGACGGCTGGTCCAACCTGGCCTCGCTGCACTCCCGCCGAGAGAACTGGCGCGCCTCGGCCGATTGCTACAAGCGGTTTCTCGCCCTGTCGCCGCCCCGGCGCGGCGCGGCGCTGGCGCTGATGGCGCTGAACCTCGCCTCCATCGCCGCCTGGGACGAACTGGAGCCGGTGGTGGCCGAGATGAAGGCGCTGGCGCGCTCGCCCCTGCCCGACCCCATTCCCCCCTTCCCCTTCCTGTGCCAGGACAGCTCGGCCGAGGAGCAACTGGCCTGCGCCCGCAAGCAGTCGGCAATGATCGACCAGCAGATGGCGCCGATCCGCGCCGCCTTGCGTTTCCCGCCGCCGCCCGCCCCCGGCGACGGCCGGCTGGTGGTGGGCTACCTGTCCAACGATTACCGCCAGCACGCCACCACCTCGCTGATCGCCGAGTTGCTCGAACTGCACGACCGCGCCCGGGTCAAGGTGGTGGGCATCAGCTACGGCCCCAGCGACGGCAGCGCCATGCGGCGGCGGGTCGAGGCGGCCTGCGACCGCTTCATGGAGGTCACCGCCCTGCCGCCGCCGGAAGCCGCCCGCGCCATCGCCGCCGAGGGCGTCCATGTGCTGGTGGACCTCAAGGGCTACACGGCGGATGCCCGCCCCGAGATCCTGGCCCTGCGCCCGGCGCCCGTGCAGGTGCATTACCTGGGCTTCCCCGCCACCATCGCCGCCCCCTTCATCGACTGGCAGATCGTCGACGGGATCATCGCACCGCCGGGCAGCGAGGCGGCCTACGGCGAGCGGCTGTACCGCCTGCCGCGCTGCTATCAGGTCAACGACCGCCGGCGCCCGCTGCCCGACGGCAGCGCGACGCGGACCGGCCACCGATTGCCGGCCGAGGGCATGGTGTTCTGCGGCTTCAACCATCCCTATAAGATCACCCGCGCCGTGTTCGGAGCCTGGATGCGCATCCTGGGGCGGGTGCCGGGCAGCGTGCTGTGGATTCTGGAAGGGGACGAGGCGCTGCGCCGCCACGCCGAGGCCGCCGGCATCGACCCCGGCCGCCTGGTGTTCGCGCCACGCCTGCCGCCCGAGCCGCACATGGCGCGCCACGCCCTCGCCGACCTGTTCCTCGACACCCTGCCGGTCAACGCCCACACCACCGCCTCGGACGCGCTGTGGGCGGGCCTGCCGGTGGTGACCTGCGCCGGGACAACCTTCGCATCCCGGGTGGCGGCCAGCCTGCTGCATGCGGTCGGGCTCGACGAGCTGGTGGCGGCGGACCTCGACGACTACGTCGACAAGGCGGTGGCGCTGGCCGGCGATGCGACGCGACGGGCCGCGCTGAAGGCCCATTTGGAAGCCCAACGCCACCTCAGCCCGCTGTTCGACACGCCGGGCATGGCCCGCGACCTCGAAGCGGCCTATGCTGCCCTGTGGCAGGAGCACATGTCCCGATGATCACGATCGTCCATTGCGGCATCGGCAATATCCAGTCCGTACTCAACGCACTGGGCTCGCTGGGCCATGCCGCCGCCGTCGCCGAGACTCCCGCCGACCTGGCCGGAGCCGACCGCATCATCCTGCCCGGCGTCGGCTCGTTCCGGCAATCGGCGGAGAAGCTGCGGGCCGACGGCTGGAAGGATGCGCTCGACGAGTTGGTGCTCGGCCGCAAGCTGCCGGTGCTGGGTATCTGCCTCGGCATGCAGTTGATTGCCGAATGGGGCGACGAGCACGGCGGCGCCGCCGGCCTCGGCTGGATCGAGGGCCGCGTCCAGTTGATCCCGCGCACCACCACCGACCTCCGGCTGCCGCATGTGGGCTGGAACGATATCGAGATCCTGCGCGACAGTCCCCTGTTCCAGGGGCTGGGCGACGAGCGCAGCGCCTATTTCGTCCACTCGTTCCAATTCGTCACCAGCCGGGACGAGGACCGCGCCGCGGTGACCGACTACGGCAGGCCGGTAACGGCTGCGGTGGCCAAGGGCAACGTTTTCGGCGTGCAGTTCCACCCCGAAAAGAGCCACCGGGTCGGCCTCGCCATCCTCGACAACTTCGCGCGGATGCAAGGACCATGCTGAAGACCCGCCTGATCCCCGTGCTCTATCTGATGAACGGCGTCATCGTCCGCTCCGAGACCTTCTCGGACTTCAAGATCATCGGCAGCCCCTACGATCAGCTGGCCCGCCTCAACGAGTGGCTGGCCGACGAGCTGGTCTATATCGACATCACCCGCGAGGGCGACTACGACATGGACCGCCGCGACAAGAAGTACGAGGTCACCAACGACATCGTCGCCATCCTGAAGGCCATCTCGAAACACGCCTTCATGCCGCTGACCTTCGGCGGCCGCGTCACCAGCCTGGCCGATGTCGACCGCTTCATCGCCAACGGCGCCGACAAGGTGGTGATCAACTCGGCCGTGCACCGCCGCCCCGAACTGATCACCGAGGTGGCCGAGAAATACGGCTCCCAGGCGATGATGGTGGGCATCGACGTCAAGCGCGAGCCCGGTGGCGGCCTCGCCCTCCATATCGATCAAGGGCGCACCCGCTGCGACGGCGACCCGGTGGCCTGGGCGCGCGAGGCGGAGCGGCGCGGCGCCGGCGAGATCCTGGTCAACTCCATCGACCGCGACGGCACCGCCGAGGGCTACGACGTGGACGCGGTGCGCGCCATCGCCGGCGCGGTGGGCATCCCGGTGATCGCCTGCGGCGGCGCCGGCGCCTTCAGCGACTTCTGCGAGGCGGTGAGCGACGGCAACGCCAGCGCGGTGGCGGCCGGGAACATCTTCCACTTTACCGAACATTCATACAAACGCGCTAAGACGACCATGCGGGAGAAGGGCTTCAACGTCCGCTATCCGTGGGCTTAAGGGCCGGGAACCCACGGACTTAGAGTCGACGCCAACGTAGGGACTGTGGGCCGGCGCGCCACGGCAAGTTTAGAGGTGCTAGATTGACTTCCCCCCCTCACCCATCCTTCGTCCACATCTTGCCCGAGATCAGGACGGGGTCTGACATCTGGATCGTTCTCAGGAACCGTT
This sequence comes from uncultured Rhodospirillaceae bacterium, assembly GCA_903941105.1. Classification (GTDB taxonomy): domain Bacteria; phylum Pseudomonadota; class Alphaproteobacteria; order Rhodospirillales; family Magnetospirillaceae; genus CAJANL01. The sequence continues at coordinate 1,828 of CAJANL010000155.1, read as the reverse complement.
TTGGAACGGTAAAGTATACAGAGAGCTACCACCTCACCAATATTGTGATGTCGGAAGACCGCTTCTGGGCGAAGTTCGGAGAGATTCATGCCTCGCACGGCTTGGCGGCGCTGACGTGCGAGGCCTTCGACCGAAGGGCCCCCATGGCCTTTGCCTACAACAACTTCGCCCCCGTGGTGTGTAATATGGCCACGACGGGCAGCAAGGCTCGCTTCTTCTCGTCACACGCCTATGCCGAGATGCGCTTCATCGCCCCGCGAAAGTACACCCGCCTATGGCGTTTCGGCTCGCGCGGCACCGAGGCCGTGGCGCAGGCCGTCGTCGAAGGACGGGCGCTCAAACTGCGGGTCCACTCGACGGATAACTATCACTACACGATACCGCTGCACACGGTGGAGGCCGAGGTGGACGGAGGCTTCACCGCTTACAGTTGGTATGATGGATATCCTGATATATTACGCCATTTTTCATTTGCAGAGGTAATTTCCAACAGTCTTGTTGAGATGAATGCCAACGTTCCAGAATATTCATCATCAAACGTTTTGGATGCGGATTTCTTCCATCCGTATTTTCGCGTGTCGAGCCGCGATGGTGCCTTCATGATCAACCCTTTGACGAACGAGATTAAGCCGTTCGAGACGAATTCGATCGAGATTTTCGGCGAGTGCTAGGCTTTACGAAGGGTTCATACACTCGCGGCTAAAGTCAGTCGAAATTTTGCCCATAGGGAAGATATCGCCATGACCAACAAAGGCGAAGCGAAGCTCCAGCCCCGCATCACCCCGCCGCACATGACCTATTGCAAGCGGTGCGTCTACCCCATCGTGTCGGCGGCACCGCTGACCATCGGCGACGACGGACTGTGCAGCGGTTGTCGCACCTACGAGGAACAGAAGACGGTCAACTGGGACCGGCGCGAAAAGCTGTGGCGCGAGCTGGTGGCCGACTATCGCAGCAAGTCGGGCAAGAACTACGACTGCCTGATCCCGGTATCGGGCGGCAAGGACAGCTTCTACCAGATCCACCTGGTGAAGACGGTCTACAAGATGAACCCGGTGCTGGTGACCTACGGCGAGAACAACCACACCGAGGTCGGCATGCGCAACATCCAGCGCATGCGCGAGGTGTTCGGCGTCGACCATTATCACTTCACCCCCAGCATCCCGGTGCTGAAGAAGATGAACAAGGTCGGCTTCGTCAAGATGGGCGATCCCGACATGCAGGCCCATATGGGCATCAACACCGTGCCGCAGCAGATGGCGGTGAAGCTGGGCGTGCCGCTGATCATCTGGGGCGAGCACGGCTTCATGAATCTGGGCGGCATGCACTCCTACAAGGATATGGTCGAGTACACCGCGCGCTATCGCAAGGAGCACAACCTGCACGGCTACGACTGGGAGGACTTCGTCGGCGAGGAGGGCCTCACCGAGAGTGACCTGCTATGGGCGCAATACCCCGACGATGCGGTGATCGAGCGCATGGGCCTGCGCGGCGTCTTCATCGCCAACTTCTTCGGCTGGAATCAGAACAACCACACCCAGCTGATGATGGACCAATACGGCTTCGAGCAGTACCCCATCCCCTTCGACCGCACCTTCCGGCGCGATTCCAACCTCAACAACGTCCACGACAACGGTGTGCACGACTACATGAAGTTCGTGAAGTTCGGCTATGGCCGGGCCACCGACCATGTCTGCCGCGACATCCGCGACGGCGTGCTGACCCGCGACCAGGGCATCGAGCTGGTGCGCCAGTACGACCATGTGGTGCCGGGCGACGTCGCCCGCTGGCTGGAATATGTCGGCATGACCCGCACCGAGTTCGACCG
>CAJANL010000154.1 GCA_903941105.1 uncultured Rhodospirillaceae bacterium | reverse complement strand
GCGATGGGGCCGGGCGTACAGCCGCAGCGTTCGCGGTCACCGCGGCGCCGCATCGCGGCGGGACGCCGCTCCCACGGGGGACTTTCATCTTCCGGGGTGGCTTGATGTTCCTTCCATGGCCGTGAGCCGGTCGACATCGCGTCTGCGCGGCCCTGGTCCGGCCAACGTCTCGACCTCGGGATGGACCAGCACAATGCACTCGCTGCGCGTGGGCATCCTGTTGGGCTGCCTGGCGTTCCTGTGCGGGACCGCGGGGGCGGGGACGCCCCTGCTCCTGGCGGGCTCCACGGTGCTGTATCAGCGGGTGCTGACTCAACCGGGTGCAGCGGCCCGCGCGACGCCGGGCACCGCGGGCGGACGCCTGATCACCGCCTTGAGCCGACTCTATGTCTACGAACGCGAGGACCTCGCCGGGCAGGCGTGGTTGCGGGTCGGCACGGATGCGGCGGGCCGCAACCTCCTGGGCTGGGTGCCGGCGCGCGACACCCTAGCCTGGAATCAGCAGTTGACCCTGGCCTTGACCAACCCGGCGGGGCGCGAACGGCTGATCTTGTTCCGCGATTGGGATGCCCTGCGCTCAGTGTTGGATGCCGCCTCGCCGCCGGCTGCGGGGCGGGCTCTGGTGCAGGGCATCGCGGCCGGCGGCACGGACCGGCGGGCAGTCGCGTTGGAGCCCGAGACCTATGTGAATCTCTATGAGCGGTTCTATCTGTTGCCAATCCTGGAGATCAAGGACTACAGCACCGCGGCCGGCAACCCGGTGCGCGCGGTCAAGGTCGCCTCGGTGACGCTGCCCGAGGCACGCGGTCGCACCGCGCCGGGGTCGGCCTTGGCGGACCAGGGGAGCGCGGCCGAGCAACTCCAGTCGTTCAAGGCCGCCATCGTCTTCGTAGTCGACTCCTCGCTTTCGATGGGCCCCTACATCGACGAAACCCGCGTGGCCATCACCCATTTCTACGAGCGCATCCGCACGGCCGGATTACTCGATAAGGTCGCCTTCGGTCTGGTCGCCTTCCGCGCCGAAAGCGCGAATGAAGCGACCAATGAGCAACTCGAGTATGTGGCACAGGTCTTCGCCGCACCCACGCAGGTCCTCAATGGGGAAGACTTTCTGACCCGGATCGCCGGGCTGCGCGAGGCCCCGGTGGCCACCGATTATTTCGATGAAGACCCCTATGCCGGGGTGCTCGCGGCCCTGGAACAGCCGGATTGGAAAGACCGGTTCGACGCCCGGCATATCGTCCTGATCACCGATGCCGGCGCGCTGGACGGCACCGTCAACGCCCCGGCGGGGACTGTGCCGGTCAACAACCGAGCGGTGCCGGCGGTGGATTCCAGCACCGGCCTGAATGCCGCGGCGGTACAGCGCGAGGCTCAGCGCGCGGGCGTGGCGCTCGCGGTCATGCACCTGCAAACCCCGGCGGCGCGGCAAGCCGGCAATCTGGCGCGTGCCACGGCGCAGTACAAGGATCTGGCGCGCAATGCCATGACGCAGCAGGAAGCTTATTTTCCCATCGCCGACGGCACCCGCGACCGCTTGCGGGCGGCGCTCGACACCTATGCCGGGGACGTGATCGCACAGATCGAGCGCAGCACCCGCGGCGCTGCGACACCATTCGGGCCGGCGGCCCGAGCGCCTGCCGAGGCCCCGGCGGATGCGGCCGACGACGCGGACCAACGGGCGCGCATCCAGGCGATCGTCGCCTCACTGGGGCACGCCATGCAGTTGGCTTATCTGGGCGAGCGGCGGCAGACCGCGGCCCCCGAGGTCTTCGAAGCCTGGATCAGCGACACCGATCTGGCCGACCCCGGACTGCGCACGGTCGAGGTCCGGGTGCTGATGACGCGCGATCAGCTCTCCGACTTGCGCGACCTGGTCGCCCAGGTGATAGACACCGCCCAGACGGATCTGGACGGCGCCAACAGCACCGCGGCCTTCTACGACCGGCTCGCTTCCATCGCCGCGACCTTCGAACGCGATCCGGAAGCCACCGGTCGGCGCCGCGCCCCGGAACTGGCCCAGCGCGATCTGCTGCTCGACTATCTGGCTGGATTGCCTTACAAGAGCGACGTGCTGGACCTCAAGAAGAGCGACTGGACCAGTTGGGGCCTGCAGCGGCAGGCGGACTTCGTGGACCGGCTGCGCAAGAAGGTGTTGCTCTATTCACGCTATTATGCCGACACCTTCGGCTGGGTCGACATCGCCCAGACCGACAATCCGCGCAATCGCGAAGCGGTGTATCCCATTCCGTTGAAGGATCTGCCCTGAATGCTGCTGGACTGTACTGACCTGAGCTATACCCGCGGCAACGGGGACCAGGCGTTCCGCGTGGTGCTCCCCGCGTTGCATCTGCGCACCGGGGAGATGATCGCACTCACCGGCGAGAGCGGCTGCGGCAAGAGCACGGCTCTGGAACTGCTTGGGCTCGTCGTGCGGCCGTTCAGCGCCGTGCGGTTCCATTTCGCGGTCAATGGCGCGCCGCGGGATATCGCCGCCCTATGGCGCGCCGGCCGTCACGGCGACCTGGCGCGGACGCGCGCGGCGGCGATCGGCTTCGTGCTCCAGACCGGCGGGCTGCTGCCCTATCTGAGCGTCGCCGGCAATATCGGCATCAACCGCCGCCTGCTGCGGCTGCCGCCGCGGGATGCGGCACTCGATTCAATGATCGACCAATTGCAACTGCGCGACCTGCTGGACAAAGCGCCGGCCCAACTCTCGGTGGGCCAGTACCAGCGCGCCTCCATCGCCCGCGCCCTGGCGCACCGGCCGTGCCTGGTGCTGGCTGACGAACCGACCTCCGCCCTGGACCCGCGTCTGGGTGACGAGGTGATGGACCTGTTCTTTCAGTTGGTTGAGCGGCTTGGCACCAGCGTGGTGCTGGCCACCCATGACCTCGGCCGGGTGCGCACCCACGGACTGCGCGAGATGCAGGCGGCACCATTGGCCGCCGGGTTCGGTTCGGCATTCGCGGCCGAAGGCGATTTCCGACAATTTAGATACCGGTGAGTGTAGGTGCGACTTCAGTCGCACCTGCGTCCGAGTCGGTGCGACTGAAGTCGCACCTACATCCGAGCCGACGGTGGGTGGTATCCGGTGTTCCGGACATCACCTAAGTCACCGTCTCCAAGCATTGAGACATTGCCGTCGAACGTGAAAACCGAACGTAGGGGCGGGTTTGAAACCCGCCCCTACACCAATGGCCTGTCTGGATATCAGGTACGAACGCGATACACGAGAAAGCCGCTCCACCATGCCCGAGTTACCGAACCAAGACGCTCCCCAGTCCCGCCTGGAAGGCTTCCGGCTGGCGCTCCAGGATCTCTGGCACGACCGCCGGACCACCCTGGTGCTGGTGCTGACCGTCGCGTCCATTATCGCCCCGCTGATGTTGCTGTTCGGGCTCAAAACCGGTGTCATCGCCACCCTGCGCCAGGATCTGGTCAATGACCCGCGCAATCTGGAGATCGTCGTCTTCGGCGCCCACCGCCTGGACCAACGCTGGTTCGCAACCGTCGCGCAACGCCCGGACCTCGGCTTTCTGATCCCGCGCACCCGCACTATCAACGCCACCATCGACCTGGCGGATCGGGAGCGCCGCCCCTTCGATGCGATCGACATGATCCCGACCGCCGCCGGTGATCCCCTACTGCCGCCAGATCTGCCCACCCCGGCCCATGCCGGCCAGGTGCTGCTGACCGAGACCCTGGCGAAACGTGTCGGCTGGACCCCCGGCGCGCCGCTGACCGGCTACTTCCGCCGGTCCCGCAACGGCACCCCGGAGAACGCCCGATTGACGCTGAAGCCGATCGGCGTCATCCCGGAGAGCCGGGTCGCCCGCGAGGCGCTGTTCACTCACCTGGATTTGCTGATCGCCTCGGAAGACTACCGCGACGGCCTGCGCGCCGCCTTGACGGACGCGAATCTGCGCGCTCCCGCTGTCGGCACCCGCACCGAGTTCGCCGGCGCCCGCGTCTATGCGCGCGATCTGGACGCGGTCGACACCCTGGCAGCGACCCTGCGCGCCCAGGGCATTGAGGTTCGCACCCAGGCCGAGCGGATCGAAACGATGCGCGCCTTCGACCGCACCCTGTCGTTCATCCTGCGAGTCATCGCGCTGATCGGTCTCACCGGCTGCGCGCTGGCGCTGGGCGGTGCGCTCTGGGTCAATGTCGACCGCAAGCGCCGCGACCTGGCCCTGCTGCGCCTGTTCGGCTTCGGCAACGGCACCGTGGTGCTGATGCCCATGGTGCAGTCCGCCGTGATCGCCGCGCTGGCCCTGGTGCTCGCCTTGGTCACTTACCTGTTCGGTGCCGTCGCCTTCAACCGCACCCTGGGCCAAAACCTGGCCGGGCAAGGCTATGTCTGCCGACTGGAGCCGGAACACCTGGCCGCCGCCGCCGCGGCCACCCTGTTGGTCGCGCTGCTTGCCGCGGTGGCCGCCGGTTACCGCGCGAGTCGTATCGATCCGGCGGAGTGTCTGCGCGGTGGGTGATGCCGGAAGCGTCCGGCCCGAACTCCGCGCGGGCCTTGATCATCATTCCGGCCACCCGTCGCGGCCGCGGGCCACCTGGGCCAGGATGTGCAGCACCAGGTGGCGCTGGCCCTCCAGGTGGCGCAGGGCGGCATCGCCGGCATCGGGTCCGAGGCAGCGGGTCAGGGTCAGCGCCTTGAGGTGGTCGAGCACCGCCTCGCCGTCGCCGCCGCCGAACAGCCGGGCGAACTGCCGGGCCAGGACCAGCCCGCCGTCGCCGTCGCCCTGGACGGGCGGCGGTTCGAACCATGTCCAGCCGGAGTCAGGCGGGCGCATGGCCGACCTCCTGGGGTTCCGCCGGCACCAGTTCGGCGGGGACGTTGAAGGCACGCCCCAGCCAGCGGGCGGCGGCGGTGGCGTCGACCGTTTGCAGCACCGCCGGGCCGAGGGTGCCCAGGGCCTGGATCCAGCCGAGCAGGTTGGCGGCATCGCGCCGGGCCTGGGTCTGGGCCAGGGGCGAACGGTATTGCAGGTCGACCGAGCGGCCATCCACCGCCACGTCGGGGATCTCGCCCCGCCGCCTGAGGATGTGAACCGCCCGGGTGATGAGCGGCGTCAGCAGTTCCGCCTGCAGCCGGCCATAGGTGGCGCCCAGCAGGCGGGCCATTTCGGCCGAGCGTTCCAGTACCTCGGTGGCGGTCATGGTGGGGGCGTTGGGCTGGCCCAGCTTGTCGGCCAGCAGGGCGCGGCGGATGTTGCGGCGCAGGTCGTCCAGCACCATCTGCGACAGGTCGAAGCGACCCGGCGCCTGCAGCGGCTGCAGGCCGGCCGAGCCCACCGCCTTGGGGATGATGGTGCCGGGCACCAGCTTGATGTTGGCCGGGTTGAGCACGCCGTCGTCGTCGGCCTGCCAGATGCCGGTGACGGCGATGGAGGCATTCTTCAGGATCAGTTCGACCACCTTGTTGGCGGTCTTGATGTCGGGCAGCGCCTTCATCACCGGCGAGCGGCCATAGACCTCGCCCGGCGCCTTGAGCCAGCGGAAGTTGATGAACGGGCTCATCTCGAAACCGCCGTGATCGAGCACCACCCCTTCGCCCTCGGTGTCGAGCACCGCGGCATAGCGGTAGCCGTGGCCGGCCGGTACCACCGCCTCCACCACCGGGAAACGCTGGTCGGGGTCGGCGGTGGCGGCCCGCACCATGTCCTCGGGCAACTCGGCCATGGGGAACCGGCTCCGCAGCCCGGCCAGGCTCAGCTCGGTGCGGCGGAAGCTGATGTCGGGACGGCCCTCCGGCCCCTCCTCCAGCACCAGCTGCGACAGCGGCACGGCGGTGAAGCGGAAGGCCGAGGGCTCGCCGGGGGGCGCCTCCTCGAACAACAGCGAGGCGGTGCCGCCGGTGACCGCATCCAGATAGCACTGATGCATTTCCACCGAGAAGTTGGAGCGGTCGAAATGCGATTGCAGGGTGGCGACGATGCGCTCCAGCGCCGGGGCTGCCTGGTCGCGCTCTTCCGGCGACAGCTCGTGGCCCGGGGTGAGGCCGAACCACTTGGCCCAGGGCGGCGTCAGTTCCGACAGCATGCTGGCCGCCAGTTGGTCGACCGCATCGGGGGCGGTGCCGTCGAACAGGCGGTCGGCCTTCTTCTCGCCGGGATTGGCCTGATGCAGGATGGAATCCCTCAACGGCAGGGCGAAGTCGTAGCACTCCTGCCAGTGCGACTCCCAGGCGGTGCGCCGCTCCTTGGCCTTGCGGAAGCGCTTGAGCAGCACCGCCGGATCGTCGCGCTCCGGCCCCAGCAGGGATTCCCCCCGGGCGGCGGTATCGGTGTCGTCCATGGTCATTCTCCCAGCAGGCTCTTGCCGGTGGCGGCGACCGGTTCGAGGACGCCGCGCTCCGAAGTGGCGATGGTGCCGTAGCGGCCGCGCCGGTTGCGCTCCATGGCGTCGAGGCGCTGCTGCCGGGCCGCCTCGTCGGGGTCGGGCTGCGGCGGCGGTGGCGGTGGGGGCGGTGGTGACGGGGGCTGGCCTCCTCCAAGAAATCCACCCATGACGATCTCCTTCCTGTCGCTGTTGGAACAGTCCGGCCGCGACACGGAAAAGCCCGCCGAAGGGAGACTTCGGCGGGCTCGGGGCGCAGCTCTGGCGTTGACAAGGGGGACTGTATGCCGGACGGTCGGCAATGTCAAGCGTATAATCACATCTCTAGGATATTAATCTGTACAATTGCCACGGCGTAAGAACGTAAGGCGCACGCAAACCGAGAATTCGCTTCACCGCCTCGACGCAGGTATGGGGTCGCCACGGCGTCGGTCGCCGCGGCGGTAGCCGTGGGCGGACCTCGATGGCGGTGTGCCCCCGGCCGCGATACCAAGCGGCGACGTCGCAGTCGGCCTCCAGCGGCAGCACCGATACCTCGGTGAGGTTGGACATGGGGTCGATGACGATCCAGCCCCCGGGCGCGCCCAGCGCCACGAAGCAATGGCGGAAGCCGGGCCGGAGCAGGCGCAGCCACCACAGGTCGGCGCGGCCGACGAACACCACCACGGCGCGGCTCCACGGCCGCTCCGGCAGGGCGGCGGAGGGCTGCGCAAGGCCGCTCATGCCACGATTCCCTTCTGCCGGAGAACGGTGCCGAGGCGGTCGAGCGCCTCCTGCCACAAGGCGAATTCCCCCGGGCCGTTGCCGCTGTCCGGATTGGGTGGGCACAACCGCAGCCCATAGCGTCCCAGGATGCCGATATGGTTCCGATCGATTCGCCGCCGGCGATAGAGGGCGTCGACCGCGCGGTAGATGTCGTCGGGGTCGCATGGCCGCGAGGCGGCGCCGGCCGAAGCCACGCTGCGCGCGCCATCGATCCGGGCCAATTGACATTGGGTGTACCAGAACCACGCCTCCTCGGCGGAGCGAAAGGGCTCGCCGGTCCGCGTGTCCAAGGTTCTGGCAACGTGCTTGATACGGGGCATTTATGTTCTCCATTGATCGGAACAGATGCGAACATAAATGCGCCGCTCCCGCAGTGGAGTCAATATTTGTGCGGTATATTTTCCTGCTGCAAGGAAAATGGTTTTGCGGGACAATCTTCCCATGCTCAAGCACGCCGAAATCTGGGCTGCTATCGATGCCCTGGCTCGCGACCGGGGGTTGACGGCCTCCGCGCTTGCCCGCAAGGCCGGGTTGGATCCCACCACCTTCAACAAGAGCAAGCGGATCACCCGCGAAGGCAAGCCCCGCTGGCCGTCGACCGAAAGCGTTTCCAAGGTGTTGGAGGCCACCGGCGCCAGCCTGGCGGACTTCGTCGGCTTCATCGACGGGCGGCCGTCGCCGCGTCCGGCCGCCACCATCCCGCTAATCGGCTTCGCCCAGGCCGGCGACCGCGGCTTCTTCGACGACGCCGGTTATCCCACCGGTGGCGGTTGGGATGAAATCCCCTTTCCCGAGATCGGCGACGCGCACGCCTATGCCCTGGAGGTCAGTGGCGACAGCATGGAGCCGCTCTATCGCGACGGCGACATGGTGATTGTGGCGCCTTCGGCCAATGTGCGGCGCGGTGACCGGGTGGTGGTGCGCACCGTTGAGGGCGAGGTCATGGTCAAGCAGCTGGTGCGCCAGACCGCCAAGCGCCTCGAACTGGCCTCGGTCAATCCGGCCCATTCCGGGCGCAGCTTCGCCACCGAAGAGGTGACCTGGATCGCCCGCATCCTGTGGGCCAGCCAATAGCGCTTGACAATGTTCCTGTAATGTTCCAGTTTCTTGCCCCATGAGCAAGACCCGGCCCTTTCCGCGACAGGATGCGCTGGAGCGACGCTGGGACGGCCCGGTGCCACCCGCCGATCCGGCGGCGGGTGCCGCCCCGGCCGGCCGCGCCCGCCTGTTCGAGCGGCTGTGCGGCGAGACCGCCCGGGCCGCCGCCGCCCGTCGCGCCGCCCTCCCGGCGATGCTGATCACCCGCGACCCCGGCCTGGCTGGTTATGACCGCCTGCTCGGCTTCTACCGCCAGCAGGCCAGCGCCTGGCATGGCCTGATACCGCATCTCGATGAAGTCGACTCATCGAGATGCGGTTAGGCGCAAGGCGCCGCCCGGCACTTGAGGGCTCCGGTGATCGGATGCGATCACCGGGAATGGCTTGAGCTATCCGTCGTAGGACGGTGCCCGTTTCACCCGTCGAGACGCGCTCAGGGTGAACGGCTCAAGCGTGATGCCCTAAATGTGCCTCACTCTTCAGTCTTTTATGATTTCGCCCTTGCCGGGCGGGCGCTTACGCGCCCTTGGCCGCTCGCTTAATGTTTGCACGACCATCGCGCCTCGTAATTAAGGCGCAGGGCTCAAATTTCTCATTGAGTGAAATCGGTTCAGTTCCGAACCATTTTGCGGCCACGGGCGATATCGGCGCCTTCGTAGACCGGCCAGTCGCCGGCGGCGACGGCCTCCAGCGAGCCGGGCTGCTGGCCCATGCGGCTCTTGTAGATCCAATAATTGGTCATCACCCGCTCGACGAAGACCCGCGTCTCGCGCGCCGGGATGCTTTCGATGAACAGCAGCGGGTCGTCATTGTGGCGGATAGTCTGCAGCCATTTGGACAGGTTGCCGGGGCCGGCGTTGTAGGCGGCGGCCAGCATGAACAGGTTGCCGCTGACCGGCTCCTCGGTCAGCAGGGTGGCGAGGTAGCGCTGTCCCAGGCCGAGATTGACCTCGGGGTCGGCCAGCCGGTCACGCGCCTGCCTGGTGCCGGCCATGGCGGCGGCGGTGCGCGGCATCAGCTGCATCAGGCCGTGGGCACCGGCGCCGCTGCGGGCGCGCGGGTTGAACGAGGACTCCTGGCGGACGAAGGCGTAGACCAGGGCGCGATCCACCACCCAGCCGCCCTTGGGGGTCCAGTCCGGCACCGGGAAGGATGCGGCATCCTGCACCCGGCCGTTCTCGCCCGGCATCATGCCGCCCAACCGCACCGCCAAGGCCGGCATGTTGCCGACATGGGCCAGCACCAGCATGGACTGGCGGATGCCCTTGGAGGCGTTGGGATAGGCCTTGCGCAATTCCTCCTCGGCGGCCTGGCGGTCGCCGATCTGCAGCAGGGCCAGGGCGCGGCGGCCGCCGGGGCTGCGCAGCAGGATGTCGGCGTCGGCGTCGGTAAAGGGCGGCGTCTCCCACGAAAAGAAGGTCTCGTAGCCCAGTGCCTTGCGCGCCAGCAGGCCGTAGAAGGTGCGGGGATAGGTGGCGGCGACTTCCAGCCAGTGATTGACCACCTCGGGACGCTTGCTCACCAGATTGGCGCGCGCCGCCCAAAAGGCGCCGGCGGCGACGATCCAGCTTGACCCGTCGGAGGTGTTGGCAACTTCCTCGAAGTGGCGGCGGGCCGCCTCGGGATTGCCCATGCGCCAGAAGGCGAGGCCGGCTACCCAATGGGCGGAGGGCAGTTCGTCGCCGGATTGCTCGATGGCCTTGCGGGCCCACACCACCGCCTCGGCATCGCGACCGCCGGCGAAGTGGTCGGCGGCGACCATGGCGCGCAGTTCGTCCACCTCGCCCGTCTCCAGACCCTGCGCCTCGGCGCCCGAGAGGATGGCGGCGCTCTGTTCCGGCGTGCCCCTGCGGAAGGCCAGCCGCAGTTTGGCCTTGAGCTGCCTGGCTGCCGGCGAGCTGTGCTCGGAGGCGAAGGCGGCGCCTTCCCAGTTGGCGCCGTCATCGGTGGTGTCGATGCTGGTTCCCTTGAGGTAGCCGCGCACCGGCGTCTTGATGGCGCCAAAGCCCTTGACGGCCTTGCTGGTCGCCAAACGGTAGATGGCCTCCGCCTTGGGATGGGCGGCGTTGTCGGCCATCCAGGCGCGCAGCTCCTGGTATTTGGGCTTGTAGCCGGGGGCGAGGTAGCGCAAGGCCAGCACGTGGCTCACCAGGATGTCGTCGCGCACATGGCCAAGCTCGCGGTCGGCGGCGGCGGTCTGCCCCTGCGCCTGCAATTGCAGCGCCTTGGTGTAGTGGGCGGCGTCGGTGGCGGAGAGCGGCTTGGGCAGCGCCACGATGCGCGCCTCGCGGCCGATGCCGGGGGTGATGGCCGCCGTCAGAGTCCCGTCGACTGCCGCCAGCTGTTGGCCGGCGAATCCGGGTCGGCCCGTTTCTCCGGCTAGAACTGGTGTGGCCACGGCCAAGATCGTTATCATCAGGGCCGGGAGGAGCCTGTCGCGCATGGCTGTTCTCCTCTGGGGTTGTCGACTGGGGTTATCGACGTTTCCAATCTATGTCCCCGGTTTTATAAATGACCTCCGGCCGGTCAGGCAACCCCCGAAGGTGGTACAAAGAAGGGGCATCGGAAATAGGTATTTAAAATCAAATGGATATTGAAGTATGGGGTTGGGGCCTCCCACCCTGGTGGCCGGGAAATCGCCAACCCGGGACTCGCGGCGGCGCTGCGGCGGCGGCATACTGGCGACGATGATCGTTTCCGCCAGCTACCGAACCGACATTCCGGCCTTCTACGCCACGTGGTTCCTCAAGCGCTTCCGGGCGGGCTACGCCAAGGTGGTGAACCCGTATGGGCGCCAGGTTCACACCGTCGCGCTGCGGGCCGGGGTCGATGGCTTCGTGTTCTGGACCCGCAATGTCGGGCCGTTCCTGGGCGCCCTGGCCGAGGTGCGCCGCGCCGGTCTGCCCTTCGTGGTGCAGTACACCGTCACCGGCTATCCGCGCGCGCTGGAGAGCTCGGTGATCGAGGCCGAGCGTTCCCTCGACCTGATGGCCGAGGTTGCGGCGGCGCACGGGCGGCGCGCCGTGGTCTGGCGCTACGACCCGATCATGGTCTCGTCGCTGACCCCGGCGTCGTGGCATGAGGACAATTTCTCACGGCTGGCCGGCCGGCTGGAGGGCGTGGTGGACGAGGTGGTGATCTCGTTCGCCAACATCTACCGCAAGACACAGAGGAACGTCGCGGCGGCGGCGCGGGCCCACCACTTCGACTGGTGCGATCCACCGGCCGAGGACAAGACGACGTTGGCAACCCGCTTGGCGGTGGCGGCGGCGGCGTGCGGCATGGCGCTGACGGTGTGCTCGCAACCCGAGTACACCGTGGCGGGATCCGAGGGCGCCCGCTGCGTCGATGCCCGCCGGCTGGAGGCCGTCGCCGCCGGCTGGGGGACGCTGCGGCCGGTCCGAGCCAGGCCGAAGGGCAACCGGCCGGGCTGCTTCTGCTTCGAAAGCCGCGACATCGGTGATTACGACACCTGCCCGCACGGCTGCACCTATTGCTACGCCGTCAACTCTCGCACCCTGGCCAAACGGCGCTTCCACCTGCACGACCCCGAGGGGGAGTTCCTGTTCCCGCCGGCGAGCCCATGAATTGGCTCGCCTAGTCTTTCATTCGCCCCTTGCCGGGCGGGCGCATCCGCGCCCTTGGCCGCCGCCGCACTGGCGGCCGAAGAGACCAGTTCAAGCGTTCGCGGGGCTTACGGCGTTTCGCGCTGGCGGAACATGTTGAGGCCGACCTCGTCGAGGAACGTCTGTTCCTTGCGGTCGGCTTCCTCGCGGGCGCGGCGTTCGCGTTCCTTCAGCACGGTCTCGTAGGTCTTGAGTTCGCTGAAGGCCTCGGCGACGGCATCGCGGGCGGTGATGATCTCGGCCCGCACCGAGTCCAGCATGCGGAATAACTGCTCGCGGCGGCCTAGCCACGATTTGGCGTAGGCGCCATAGGCGAAGCCGGCCCCGGTGGAGTCCTCGGCGGCGATGCGTTGTTCCTCGGCGAGTTGCTCCTCGGAGCGCTTGATCTCGTCGATGATCTGCTCTTCGCGCTCCTGCAGCGCCAAGAGCACCCGCCGCTTCTCGTCGACGTTGAACTTGGACAGCTTGATGAGGGTCTTGATCGATTTCGACACGCATTACCTGCCCATGCCGTCGCCATCGAACGGCATGCCGAGGATCTCGGCCAGCATGGCGTAGCAGTCGCCCAGGGCGGTGGCGTCGGTCTTCAACTGGCCGAGGAAGGCCTCCAGCGGGGCATTGTAGTGGATGGCCTCGTCCACCGCCGGATCGGTGCCGCGGCGGTAGGCGCCCAGCCGGATCAGCTCGGCCATGTCCTCGTAGGTGGCGAGCAGCGAGCGGGCGCGGCGGACCAGGGCGGTTTCCTGGGCGTTGTTGCAGCCGGGCATGGTTCGCGACACGCTGCGCAGGATATTGACCGCCGGATAGCGGCCGCGGTCGGCGATGGAGCGGTCGAGCACGATATGGCCGTCGAGGATGCCGCGCACCGCGTCGGCGATGGGCTCGTTATGATCGTCGGCGTCCACCAGCACGGTGAACAGGCCGGTGATGGAGCCCTGGCCCGCCGTGCCGGGGCCGGCGCGCTCCAGCAGCTTGGGCAGCTCGGCGAAGACGGTGGGGGTATAGCCCTTGCTGGCCGGCGGCTCGCCGGCCGACAGGGAGATTTCGCGGTTGGCCATGGCGAAGCGGGTCACCGAGTCCATCATGCACAGGACGTCCTTGCCCTGGTCGCGGAAGAACTCCGCTACCGCCAGGGTCAGATAGGCCGCCTGGCGGCGCATCAGCGGGCTCTCGTCCGAGGTCGAGACCACCACCACGGCCCGCGCCATGCCCTCCGGCCCCAGGTCGTCCTCGATGAATTCGCGGGCCTCGCGGCCACGTTCGCCGATCAGCCCGATCACCGAGATGTCGGCCGAGGTGTTGCGCGCCATCATCGACATCAAGGACGACTTGCCGACGCCCGAACCGGAGAAGATGCCCATGCGCTGGCCACGGCAGCAGGTCAGGAAGGTATTCACCGCCCGCACGCCCAGGTCGATCTTGCCGCGCACCCGGTTGCGCGAATGGGCCGGCGGCGGCCGGGCGCGGATGGGATAGGCGGTTTCGCCGGCGGGCAGGCCGCCCAGGCCGTCCACCGCCTCGCCGAAGGCGTTGACGCAGCGGCCCAGCCAGCCCATGTCGGGCCAGATCACCGGCTCGGCGTCCTGCACCTCGGTGCGGCAGCCCAGCCCGATGCCGTCGATGGCGGAGAACGGCATCAGCAGCGCCCGGCCGTTGCGGAAGCCGACCACCTCGCAGGCCACCCGCCGGCCGTCGCGCGCCACCACGTGGCAGCGGTCGCCCACCGAGATGGTTCCCTGGACGCCGCCGGCCTCGATCAGCATGCCCTGGACGGCGGCAACGCGGCCGTAGAGCTGGAAATTCGACACGCGATCCACGTCGGACAGCAGGTTACGCAGCATGAACCGCAACGGGTTTTCCCCCCTCTGCCCATCCCGAATCGTGCGCCCTCGCAACGGCAGGCGCCTTGAAGTCGCCAGAATACCCCCTTATGGTTACTACATCATCAATACTGAAACCGAGATAGCCGGGAAAACCTCATATGCGAGTGCTGGTAGTCGAGGACGACCCCATGATGGCGCAGGTCATCGAGACGATGTTGAAGGCCGAGTCCATGGTCGTCGACACGACGGCGTTGGGCGAGGATGGCCTCGAAATCGGCAAGCTCTATGATTACGACATCATTCTGCTCGATCTCATGCTGCCCGACATGGACGGCTACGAGGTGCTGCGTCGCCTGCGGTCGGCGCGGGTGGAGACGCCGGTGCTGATCCTGTCCGGATTGTCCGAGCCGGACAAGAAGATCAAGGGCCTGGGATCGGGCGCCGACGACTATCTGACCAAGCCGTTCGATCGCGGCGAGCTGGTGGCCCGCATCCAGGCCATCGTCCGGCGCTCCAAGGGCCACGCCCAGTCGATCATCAACACCGGCCGCCTGTCGGTCAATCTCGACACCCGCAGCGTCACCGTCGACAGCGAGGCGTTGCACCTGACCGCCAAGGAATACGGCATCCTCGAACTGCTCTCGCTGCGCAAGGGCCAGACCCTGACCAAGGAGCAGTTCCTCAACCACCTCTATGGCGGCATCGACGAGCCCGAGCTGAAGATCATCGACGTCTTCATCTGCAAGCTGCGGAAGAAGCTGGCCACCGCCACCACCGGCGACTCCTATATCGAGACGGTGTGGGGCCGCGGCTACGTGCTGCGCGATCCCGACAGCGGCTCCGGTTCGCGGATGGTGGCCGGGCGCGAGGGGGCGAGACCCTGATATTAATGGGTACGGCATGACGCTCTCTGGGCCACCTCAAACCGCGTCGGCTCACTCTGCCAGCCGGCCGGCCTTGACCATTGTGAACGCATGACAGCTTGCCCGGGCTGAAACTACGTTGGCGTGGAACATCTCGATCCGCCCTCTATTACAACTTAAGATTACGAGCCGCACTTTCCTGATTCAAAATATGTAATGAAATGCCAAGCATCCGCACGGCCGTGGCGCGAGCCCGAACCAGATCGCGCAGGAGCTGTCGGGAACCCACACCGCGGTCAATTCCCCGGCCCGATGCAGCTTGGCCAGCATCACCGCGTCCCTCCGGTCGGTCTTGACCCGGTCGCTGGCCTTCATCGGAATCAGCGACGGCGCCACCACCATGCACTCGTGGCCGAGATCGGTGAGTTGGCGGTGAAGCCCGTAACCGCATGGGCCGGCTTCGTAGCAAAAGCTCAGGCGACGCCCACCCCTGGCGAGCCTTTGTACCAGCTTGCCAAGGACATCAGACTGGTTGGGAAAGTTGCCGAGATGGCGGACCTCGCCGCCATGTACTCCCTCGGCGACGGCAACCGAGACCGTCGTCTTGTGGACATCCAGGCCCACGAAATTGATACTGCCCATCAGGTCCGTCCCCCACGTCTGAGGCGCGGCGCCGGCCAATACGGCGCAACCCTCGATTGGGACATGCCGTGGGACGGGCCGCCAGCCCCTTCAGGGGGCGAACATAGGGTCTAGTGGTGATCTCAGGACCGGCGCTTACTACTTTCGACGCCGCGTCCCCGACCATCTCAAGCCCACCATCGGTACCGTCGCAATCATCCGGTCCCTGCAGTAAGGCGGCGGGTGAGTGCAATGCCGTTCTCGCGGAATGCCAGCCCTGCGATCGGAATTGGCCGAGAGGCAAACCGCAGCCGACAGGATGACGTCCGAGCTGAAGGCGGTGCAGTTGTACGACGACCTTGCCGGCAAGCCCTTCCGCACACGCCGCGCCGCCACCCGTCGCGCCAAGGCATCCGGGCGGATCTCCCTGCTATAGGGAGCCTCTATTCATCGGCGTCCGCCCCCTCATCAGGCTGTCCCAGCTTCCATGCGCCATAGGCCTCGTTCATGACTGCTCGCACCACCGACATGGAGGCGGTGGGATACTGGTCGGCGATGGCGTCGATCAGTTCGCTGTTATGCAGGAAATTTTGCGCGAAGGCCTCCATGCTACCGGCGGTCTCGTCGTCAAACGCCTCATAGAGCTGCTGGAAAAGACGTTTGCGGCTCGCATCGTCGAGTATGGCCATGTCCCGGTCTCCCTGTTGCCGGGCCACCTTACCGCGTCATGCGTTTTCCGGGCATCACCCTTCTGCGGTCGTGCCGCATCCATTACACGCCCGATGGCGAATTGCCCGGGACGGTGTTAGCTTCGTCGCGGTCTTGGGGTGGCACCTCCTGCGAGGACGGGTGAGCTTTGCCGGGTTCCGTCTACAGTCGTCATCTGGTTCGTCTCAGCATCGTCCCCATGTGGGCTGCGGTGGCTCTGTTTGCCTTCTACGTGGTTTTCGACCTCGACCGCCTGCGGGACGAGAGTGCGGCGCAGGCGCGGCAGGTGGCGGTGTCCTCCGTTCGCCTTATCGAAGAGCATGCCTCCTCCACCTTCGACCACACCAACCTCGTCTTGAAACAGGCGGCGGCCCTGGTCAGCAGCGACGACTTGACCCGGACCGGCCGCCTGGACGACACCCGCCGCCTGACGCTGGAGACGGCGTTGGCGGCGCTGCAGGCCCAGGGGCGGGGCATCATTTCCATGTCGCTGACCGATGCCGACGGTATCGTCTTCGCCAACACGGTGGGAGCACCACCGGGCGGCAACCTTGGCGATCGCGGCTATTTCAACGCCCTGAAGACTGGGGACTCCGACGTCCCGGTGGTGTCCCAGGCGATGATGGGGCGCATTTCCGGCAAATGGGGCGTGCAGGTGGCGCGCCGGCTCAAGGCCGCCGACGGCAGCTTCGCCGGCATGGTGGTGGCCAATGTCGGCATGTACGAGTACTTCATCCCATTCTATGAGCGCCTGTCGTTGGCGCCGGGGATGGTGGTGGCCATGCGTGATCTCGACCACCGCCTCGTCGTGCGGTTCCCCGAGGCCGAGGGGCAGATCGGCCGGCAGATTGCCTCGGACGAAGTCTCCCGGGCACTGGCTCGGGGCGAGGCCGAGGGCAGCTATCAGCGGGAATCGCCGGTGGACGGACTGCAGCGCATGGTCGCGTTCCGCAAGCTGCCCAATTATCCGCTCTATGCCCTGATCGCCTACGCCGAGCGCGACTACCAGCTGGTCTGGCGGATGGGCCGCAGCCGCGCCCTCTTCGCCTTGGCCATCACCGTTCTGGGTGGGTTGGCGATGATGATGGTGTTGCGCCGGGTCAGCCGGCTCGACGCCGCCTTGGCCGCCAGTCAGGAGGCGGTGCATAATGAGGCCCTGCGCCGGCTGGAAGCCGAACGGGGCCAGGCCGAGCAGCAGGTTCGTGCCGCCGAGGCGGCCAGCCGGGCCAAATCGGAATTTCTCGCCACCATGAGCCACGAGATCCGCACCCCCATGAACGGGGTGATCGGCATGGCCCGCCTGCTCCAGGAAAGCCCGCTGACCCCCGAGCAGGCCGAGCAGTTGGACATCCTGTGCACCTCGGGCGATGCGTTGCAGCGACTGCTCAACGATATCCTCGACATGTCCAAGCTGGAGGCCAATCGTCTGGAACTGGACTGCCGGCCCTTCTCGTTGCGGCGGATCATTGCCGAGGCGGTCGACCTGCAACGAGGCCTGGCCCACTCCAAGGGGCTCGACCTCACCTGCACCGTGGCGGCCGAGCTGCCCGACCGGCTGATGGGCGATCCGCTGCGGTTGCGTCAGGTGCTTCTCAACCTGGTGGGCAATGCGCTGAAGTTCACCGCGAGCGGCACCGTCACCGTTGCGGCCGAGCTGCGGGGCATCCATTCCGATGCGGTGTTGCTGCGGATCGAAATCAGCGACAGCGGCATCGGTATGGCACCCGAAGCGGCCGAGCGGCTGTTCGTTCCCTTCGCCCAGGGCGACCCCAGCATCGCTCACCGCTTCGGCGGCACCGGGCTCGGCCTGGCCATCTGCCGCCGACTGGTGGAATTGCAGTCGGGGAGCATCGGCGTCGAAAGCCGCGAAGGCCGTGGCAGCACCTTCTGGTTCGAGATTCCGTTCCCGGTGGCGGGCGACCACGCGGTGATGGCGACGGAGCCGTCGGAGACCGTCCACCAGCCGCGCCTCGCCCTCGACGTCCTGTTGGCCGAGGATAATCCGGTGAACCAGCGGGTGGTCAGTGTCTATCTGCAGCGGCGCGGCCACACGGTGACGCTGGCGCCCGATGGCCTTATGGCGGTGCAGCTGGCGGGGCGGCGGCGCTTCGACGTGGTGCTGATGGACATGCAGATGCCCGGGCTGAACGGCATCGAGGCGACGCGGCGCATCCGCGCGCTGCCTCCGCCGTTCAATAATATCCCCATCGTGGCCCTGACCGCCAATGCCTTCCGGTCCGACGCCGAGGCCTGCCTGGCGGCGGGCATGAATGGCTTCGTGTCCAAGCCGGTGGATTTCGACCGGCTGATGGCGGCCCTGGCGGAGGTCTGTCCCGCCGTGGCCCCCGGCGGGGGCGAGTCCGACCTCGCCGACCTCGCCGTCATCATGGGGGCCGACGGCATGGCCGAGATGGCCGCCCTGTTCCAAGGCTCCGTTGCCGCCTATCGCAGCGCTGCCGCCCAGAAGGCGGCCCATCTGGGCGATGCCGCCCACGATGTGGCCGGTTGTGCCGCCTATGTCGGCCTTGATGGGCTGACCCATGTCTGCCGGGCGCTGGAAAAGGCCTGCCGGCTGGCCGACGTCGACGAGATGTCGCGCCTGATGGCCGAGGTCGAAGTCATGCTGAATGCCGCGGACGAGCGTCTGGCGGCGTGGGCCAGGGCAGGGCAGGCGGCGGGCGACTGATGGTCATCGCAGGTTGCTGTTGCAATGCAGCATGACCAAAGACTAGAGTGCGCCACCCTTTCGTCGAGATAAAGGACTGGGCAGCATGCGCATTCCGCCGCAATATCTTCCCCGTGTCGCCGCTTATCTCGCTGGTGAAGGCTTCACCGTGCTGACCGCGCCGGCATCCCTTATCGCCAAGGCCCTGAAGGCGATCGCGACCGGCTGAAGCAACGTTTTCGTTGTCCCCATTTTCAGTCCATCCTTAAGAGGAGGCGGCCATGTTTCCGCAATTCGACAACAAGTTCTTTGAGCAGTTTGCCTCCAATCCCGCCAACTTCCTGGCCAAGATCGCCGAGTTCCAGCGTGCCAATTTCGAGGCCGCCCGCAAGATCGCCGAGAACAACGTCAAGGCGTTCCAGGAAATGACCTCGGCCACCGATCCGCAGACCTTCATGCAGATGCAGCCGGCCATCCTGCAGGCGGTGATCCAGGAGAATGCCGAGGTCCTCACCAGCCTGTGGAGCTCGCTGGGCGTCGACGTGCCGACGCTGCCGCCGAACAAGAAGTAGGGTCCAGCCATCCCTCCCCCCGGCGGGGGAGGGATGAGCCGCAGCTCCGGAAGGTCCGCTTATGCCGTTTCCCGCTTTCTTCGACGATGCGCCGCGCCTCGTTATGAGGGACCCGTTGGCGGCGTTCCTGGGGGCGCCGGCGGATGGCGTCATCGATTACGGCTATGCCGATGCCGTGCGGCTCGCCGGGCATTCCTGCCCGACCGTGGCGGGTGCCTGGCTGATGACGGTCAAGGCCATGGCGGCATTGTGGCCGGGCGCCACCCCCGAACGCGGCGCCGTCTCGCTGCTGCTGGATGACCCGCAGGACGAAGGCGTCACCGGCGTCATGGCGTCGGTGGCCGGGCTGGTGACCGGGGCCGCCGGGCCGGGCGGCTTCAAGGGCATCGCCGGACGCTTCGGCCGCAACGATCTGCTGCGCTTCGATGCCGGCACCGGGGCGGCACTGGCCTTCCGCCGCGGCGATACCGGCACAGGCATCGCGGCCCATTATCATCCCGAACTGGTTCCGGCCGATCCCGAGATGCGCATCTGCCTGCATGGCGTGCTGGGCGGTTCCGCCGATGCCCAGGAGGCCCGACGCTTCGGCGAGCTGTGGCAGGATCGGGTGCGACGCATCCTGGTGGACCACGCCGATGACCCCGGGCTGGTGCGTCTCGTCGCCATCTGATAAGAACGCGGCCGAAGTCGTCGTTTGCTAGCCAAGGGTCAGCCATGTCCGTTCTGGTTCCGGTGTCGTGGGGCGAGGTTATCGACAAGATCACCATCCTGGAAATCAAGGCCGAGCGCCTGACCGACGCGGCCAAGCTGGCCAACGTCACCAAGGAGCTGGCCGAGCTGGCCGCCGTGCGCGACCGCGAGTTCGCCGGCCATGCCGGGCTGGCGCAGCTGTCGGCCGAGCTGAAAGCGGTCAACGAGACCCTGTGGGTGATCGAGGACGACATCCGCGACTGCGAGCGTGCCCGCGACTTCGGCGCCAAGTTCGTCGAGCTGGCCCGCGCCGTCTACGTCACCAACGACCAGCGCTCGGTGGTCAAGCGCAAGATCAACGACCTGCTGGGCTCGGCCCTGGTGGAAGAGAAGTCCTACGCGCCCTATTGAGGCGCTGGTATAGTGTCGGCATGAAAGCCCACCGCCTGCTCGATCCCGCCATGGCCCTGGCCCGCCGATTGCGGCGGCGTGGGCCGGCCTCGGGCGTGCTGCTGCTGAGCTTCGGCGGACTGGGCGACACGGTTCTGTTCTCGTTGCTGCTGCCGCGCTTCGCCGAGCTGGCGCGGCCGGGCGAAAAGGTCACCGTCCTGCTGCGCGCCGATGCCGCCCGCATGGCCTTCGTCTTTCCGCCCGGGATCGAGGTGATCAAGGTGGATGCCGGCCAGTTGCGGCATCCCACCATTCGCTATCGCCTGTTCGACCGGCTCTTTGCCGCCCATTACCGGCTGGTGGTCTCCACCGACTTCCTGCGTCACCCCGACCTCGACGAGGCCATCGCCGCCGCCTGCGCCGCGCCCGAGACGGCGGCCATGGAACCGCGCTCGTGGCCGAAATACGATCGCCGGCTGGCCGCCAACCGCCGGCTGTGGCACCGCCTGTTCGATTCGGGTCCGCCGTTGCAGGACAAGGTGCTGCGCTGGAGTCGCTTCGCCGACTTCCTCACCGGCCGATCCGAGCCGCCGCCCGTGGTGCGCCTGCCGGCCGAGCGGCTGCCGGCCGCCCGCACACTGGACGCGCCCACCGTGGTGGTGCAGCCGTTCTCGGCGGTGACGGCCAAGCAGGTGCGGCCCGACTTCCTGCGCCGGCTGCTGGCCGAGGTGCCCGCGGGCTGGCGGGTCCTGATCGCCGGCCATTCCTCGGACATGGAGCGCAACCCGGATTACCGGCCGCTGCTGGAGCTGCCCGGCGTCGCCTTCGAGCCGGCCCCTTTCGCCGAACTGGCCGGGGTGCTGCGGGCGGCACGGCTGGTGGTGTCGGTGGATACCGCCTGCATGCACCTCGCCGCCGCCTTGGGGGCGCCGACGCTGTGCCTGGCGGGGGCGGGCTATCACGGCGAGATCGTGCCCTATGCCGCCGAGATCATGCCCCCCAATCTGCGGTTCCTCACCGTGGCCATGGAGTGCGCCGGCTGCCTCGGTGCCTGCCGGCTGCCGGAGGTGGACGGCATGTACCCTTGCGTCGCCGCCCTCGATGTCGAGAGCGCCGCCACGGTGCTGCGCGAGATGATCGGGGGGACGGCATGAGGATCGGCGATCGCCTCGACGGGCTGATGTTCAGGCTGCTGCGGCTGGTCAGGCGCAAGGCCAAGCCCAGCGGCGTCCTGCTGGTGAGCAGCCGTGGCCCGGCCGAGATGGTGTTCCTGTCGGCGGTGCTGCCGCGCTTCATGCGGCTGGCCGACGAGCGCGAGCCGGTGACGCTGCTGTGCCGCACCGATGCCGCCGGCATGTCGTTCCTGTTTCCCAGCGCCCTGCGCATCCGGCGGCTGCGCTTCGAGCTGCTGAACAAGCTGGGGACGCGCTGGTCGCTGTTTCGCGAGCTCTATAACGGCAACTGGCGGCTGGCGGTGCTGCTCGACCACCAGATGGACACCGGCGCCGCCCTGGTGGCCGCCACCCAGGCCGCCGGTACCGGCGCCATGAAGGGCTCGGCCAGACGGGGCGGCGGCGTCAGGCGCCTCATCGATGTCGGATCGCCCAATCAGGACAAGATTCTGCGCTGGTCGCGCTATGCCGACGAACTGCTGGACGACCGCCAGGAGCCGCAGTTGGCGGTGATCACCGGGGTGCGCCTGCCCACCGCCGCCCGCCTGCCGCCCACCGCCGTGCTGATGCCGTTTTCGGGGGTGCGCCCGCGCCAGCTGCCGCTGGAACTGTGGCGGCTGGTGATCGCCGCCCTGCCCTCCGACTGGAAGGTGCGGGTCGCCGGGCACTCCAGCGACTTCGACCGCAACCCGGAATACGCCAGCCTGTTTCGCCTGCCCAACGTGGTGCCCGAGACCAGCGATTTCGAACGGCTGACCTCGGTGCTGCGTGGCTCGCGCATGGTGGTGGGGGTCGACACCGCGGCGCTGCATCTGGCGGTGCTGCTGGGCGTCCCCACCCTGTGCCTGGCCAGCGCCGCCTATGTCGGCGCCGGGGTGCCCTATGACGACCGGGTGATGCCGGCGCATGTGCATTTCTTCCATACCCCGATGGCGTGCCAGGGTTGCCTGGGTCGCTGCAAATTCCCGCTGGAGAACGGCATGTTCAAATGCGTCGAGGCCCTCGACACCGACGCCATGCTGGCCATGGTCGGCGATATATTGGCGAGGGGCGCGGTCTAGCGATGAACGTTCTCGCGACACTCTTCCCCCGCGGCATGCGGCGGCGCTGGTGGATGTTCCGGCCCATCGACGCACTGGTGGCGCTGTGGACAGGACCGGCCCGGCGGCGCGGTCTGCTGGTGGTGCGCATGGACGGTATCGGCGACATGGTGATGTTCCGCCGGGCGCTGGAGCATTATCCCGCCGCCTTCGGGGTCGAGCGGGACGACATCACCGTGCTCGGCTGCAACTCGTGGAAGTCGCTGGCCGGCGAGGTGTTCCAAGGCTTCCGCGTCGTCACCATCGACGAGCACGCCTTCGAGAAGAAGTGGCTCTACCGTCTCAAGATCGCCCTGTGGGTGCGGCGCCAGGGGTTTGCCACCGCCGTCTGCGACATGTTCATGCGCAAGACCCTGACCGCCGATTCGTTGGTGTGGATGAGTCGGGCGCCATCCCGCATCGTCTGCACCCCCTTCATCACCGACCGCACCCGCGCCGAATACGGCTGGTACCTGGCGAAGGCCACCCGGGTAATCGACACCGGCCCCTACCCCACCCACGAAGGGCTGCGCCATTTCACCTTCCTGGAGGCGGTGAGCGGCCGGCCGCACCCGCCCGAGGTGCCGGCGATCCCGTGGCGGGACCAGGCGCCCCGGCTGCCGGCCGGCGGCGCCTATGTGGCGATGAATTTCGGCTCCAACGAGCCGGGGCGGCGCTGGCCGTTCGAGCAATTCCTGGCCCTGGCGCGGCGCTGCCTCGCGGCCGGCTTCCGGGTGGTGTTCGTCGGCGGCCCCCAGGAGGCCTTCGCCAAGCCGATGGTGGCGGCGCTCGATCATCCCGGGGTGGTCGACAGCATCGCCGCCACCTCGGTGCCCGAACTGATCGACATCCTCAAGCACGCCGCCTGCGTCTTCAGCAACGACACCGGCCCCGGCCATCTGGCGCTGGGGGTGGGAGCGCCGACGGTGCTGATTGCCGGCGGTGGCCATTTCGGCTGCTTCGTGCCCTATCCCGAAACCATCCGGCCGCCACGAAGCGTCTTCCTCAATCACGAGATGGACTGTTACCACTGCCTGTGGCGCTGCCCCAAGCGGCCCACCCCCCAGCACGCCTTTCCCTGTGTCGCCGACGTGACGGTGGACGCGGCATGGGCGGCTGTGTCATGTTGCACTGCAACAAAGAGCTGACCGCAGCGCATTCCACAACATGTATGGTCATCATCTCGCCACAGACACTGGATGGTGTGTTTGTCGTGCCTGTCAAGCGTGGCGAGGGCAGGGGTGGGCAAATAAACATATTGCGTATGCGGCTACCACTTTTGTTTAGTAACGGGGTTCCGTTGGTCATAAGCGCTGAAGGGGTCGGCCATGCTCTACCAACTGCACGAGATGCAGCACGCCGCATTAACGCCCGTCCGCCTGTTCGCCGAGGCGATGCAGACGATCTACAGCAACCCCTTCCTGCCGGTGGCCTACACCCGCTTCGGCCGCACGCTGGCGGCCGGTGCCGAACTGGTGGAACGCACCACCCGACGCTATGACAAGCCGCAGTTCGATCTCGCCACCACGGTGGTGAACGGCGAGACGGTGGCGATCCACGAGGTGGTGGTCTACGACACGCCGTTCTGTGAGTTGCTGCACTTCCAGCGCAAGGTCGACGCCAGCCGCCGCGATCCCCGCGTGCTGGTGGTGGCGCCTATGTCGGGCCACTATGCCACGCTGCTGCGCGGCACCGTCGAGACCCTGCTGCCCGACCACGACGTCTATATCACCGACTGGATCGACGCCCGCGAGGTGCCGCATTCGGCGGGACCGTTCTCGCTCGACGACTACATCGACACCATCGTCGAGTTCCTGCATTTCCTCGGTGCCGATACCCATGTGCTGGCGGTGTGCCAGCCCTCGGTGCCGGTGCTGGCGGCAGTGTCCCTGATGGCGGCCGAGAACGACCCGCGGCAGCCCAGTTCCATGGTGCTGATGGGCGGCCCCATCGACACCCGCATCAACCCCACCAAGGTCAACGAGATGGCGGCCTCGAAGCCGATCTCGTGGTTCGAGAACACGGTGGTGCAGAACGTCCCCTTCATCCACCCCGGCCGCGGCCGGCGGGTCTATCCCGGCTTCCTGCAGTTGCAGGGCTTCATGAGCATGAACCCCGAGCGCCACGTGGGCGAACACCTGGCGCTGTTCCACAACATGGTGCGCGGCGACGGCGATTCGGCCGAGCAGCATCGTCAGTTCTACGATGAATACCTTGCCGTGATGGACCTGCCGGCGGAATATTACCTGGAGACCGTGCGCACGGTGTTCCAGGAGCACCTGCTGCCGCGCGGCATGATGCAGTCGCGCGGCCGCAAGGTCGACCCGGGATTGATCCGCCACTCCGCCCTGATGACCATCGAGGGCGAGAAGGACGATATCACCGGTGTCGGCCAGACCGAGGCGGCACAGACCCTGTGTTCGAGCCTGCCCGAGTCCATGCGCGTGCACCACGTCCAGGCCCGGGTCGGGCATTATGGCGTCTTCAATGGCCGCCGCTGGCGTGAGGAGATCTATCCGCGTGTCCGACAGTTCATCCGCACCCATGATCGCCTCGCCGTTCTGGCGGACGAAGCCGCTCAGTGCCATGACCGAGACCGAGTGGGAGAGTCTGTGTGACCGTTGCGGCAAGTGCTGCCTGCACAAGTTGCAGGACGACGGCGCCGACCGGGTCCACTATACCAACGTCGCCTGCCGGCTGCTGAACCTCGGCACCTGCCAGTGCAAGGACTATGCGAATCGCTGGGACAGCGTGCCCGACTGCGTGCAGTTGGGTCCGCTGGTCATGGACGGCATCACCTGGCTGCCCTCGACCTGCGCCTACCGCCTGCTGGCCGAGGGCAGGACCCTGCCATGGTGGCACCCGCTGGTCTCCGGCGACCCCGAGACGGTGCACCGCGCCGGCATATCCGTGCGCAGCAAGTGCATCCCCGAGAACCGTGCCGGCCCGCTCAACCACCACATCGTGGTCTGGCCGGAGTAGAGAAGCCCACCCTCTTGCCCCTGATGGCTCCGTCCTGCTATCCCTTGGGGTCATGAGCAAGGCGTTGTTTCTCGATCTGCCCGGCCGCTCCCTGGCCATCGCCGTCAAGCGTTCCGGCATGGCGCGGCGGATGAGTCTCAGGCTCGATCCCCAGGGCGGCGTGGTGGTGGTGCTGCCGGTGGGGGTGCCGGTGGCTGAGGCCGAGCGCTTCGCCCGGCGCCAGCGTGACTGGATCACCGGCCGGCTGGCGGCATTGCCCGACCGCATCCCCCTGGTGCCGGGAACCTCGGTGCCGCTGCTGGGCGTTCCCCACTCTATTTTCCACGCCCCCCAGGCTCGCCGCGGTGTCTGGGTCGAGGACGGCCGGCTGCACGTCTCGGGACAGGCCGAGCATGCCGGGCGCCGCGTGCTGGATTTCATGAAGGGCGAGGCGCGGCGGCAGATCGCGCCGCGCTGCCAGAGCTTGGCCGAGCGCATCGCCGCCAGGGTCGGACGCCTATCCCTGCGTGACACTCGCTCGCGCTGGGGAAGCTGCTCCGCCCAGGGCGACCTCGCCTTCTCATGGCGGCTGGTGATGGCGCCCGACTGGGTGCTGGCCTATGTGGTGGCGCACGAGGTGGCGCATCTCGCCGAACTCAACCACGGCCCCCGCTTCTGGTCGGTCGTCGAGGATCTGGCCGGCGATCCGGCGCCGGCCCGGGCCTGGCTGAAGCTGCACGGGCCGGAGCTGCATCGCTATGGGTGAATAGTCCCTCTCACGCCATTTCCTGAAAATCCCGACCCTGTGGTCGGAATTTTCAGGCCCTCGCCGGGCGGGCGCACCCGCGCCCTCAATGGGCGCTGAATACCCGCTTCACGACTCAGGAAGTCCTGAAGCGGGTATTACACCGTGAAGTACTTCGCCTGCGGATGCACCGCGACGATGGCCGAGGTCGACTGTTCCGGGTCGAGTTGGAACTCGTCGGACAGGGTGATGCCGATGCGCTCGGCGCCCAGCAGGGCCAGGATCGATTTCTGATCCTCGATATTGGGGCAGGCGGGATAGCCGAAGCTGTAGCGCGAGCCGCGATAGGTCTGCTTCAGCAGCTTGTCCATCTCGGCGGCATCCTCGGCGGCGAAACCCAATTCCGAGCGGATGCGCTTGTGGACATATTCCGCCATGGCCTCGGCCATCTCCACCGACAGACCGTGCAGATACAGGTAGTCCTGGTAGTGGTTGTCGGCGAACCACTGCCGCGCCACTTCCGAGGCGTGCTGCCCCACCGTCACCACCTGCAGCCCGATGACGTCGCGCACCGGGTCGGAGACCGGACGGAAGAAGTCGGCGATAGAGATGCCGCCCTCCTTGGCCTGGCGCGGGAAGGCGAAGCGGGCCACCTCACGCTTGCCGTCCTCGTCGAACAGCACCACGGAATCGCCCTCCGAGGCCGCCTTCCAGTAGCCATAGGCGGCCTGCGGCAGCAGAATATTCTCCTTGGCGCAGCGCTTCAGCATCGCGACCGCGATGGGCTTGAGCTCCTTGTGGGCCCAGGCCTTGAACTCGTCGATGCTGCGGCCCTGCTTCTTGTAGCCCCAGTGGAACTGGTACAGCATGGTCTCGTTGAGGAAGGCCACCAGGTTCTGCATGGGAACCTGCTCGATGATCCGCGCCCCCCAGAACGGCGGCACCGGCACCGGCACGTCGCGGTGCAGCTCGGCGCGGCGCAGCGAGATCTCCTCCCAGTCCACCGGCCGCTGCGCCGAGTCCATGGTCGGCGCCGGGGCGTGGCGGTGGATGGCCGGACGCGAGGCGACATGGCTGTCGAAGCTGCCATCCGCCACCTTGGCCATCAGGTCGAGGCCGTCGAAGGCATCGCGCGCATAGGCCACCCGGCCCGAGCCGTAAGAGGCGCGGCAGTCCTCCTCGACATATTTGCGGGTCAGGGCGGCGCCGCCCAGCAACACGGGGACGTCGAGGCCGGCCCGGGTCATCTCTTCGAGGTTCTCGCGCATGATGACGGTGGACTTCACCAGCAGGCCCGACATGCCGACCGCATCGGCCTTGTGCTCGCGGGCCG
This sequence comes from uncultured Rhodospirillaceae bacterium, assembly GCA_903941105.1. Classification (GTDB taxonomy): domain Bacteria; phylum Pseudomonadota; class Alphaproteobacteria; order Rhodospirillales; family Magnetospirillaceae; genus CAJANL01. The sequence goes on along the minus strand of CAJANL010000154.1, from coordinate 8,222 downwards.
CCTTGATGATCTCGGCGATGGGCTGCTTGATGCCGATATTGACCACCTTGTAGCCGTTGTTGGTGAGGATGATGTCCACCAGATTCTTGCCGATGTCGTGGACGTCGCCCTTGACCGTCGCCAGCACGATGGTGGCCTTGGCCTGGCCGTCGGCCTTGGCCATGTGGGGTTCGAGGAAGGCCACGGCGGCCTTCATGGTCTCGGCCGATTGCAGCACGAAGGGCAACTGCATCTTGCCCGAGCCGAACAGTTCGCCCACCACCTTCATGCCTTCGAGCAGCAGCTGGTTGATGATGTCGAGCGGCTTCCAGCTGGTCATGGCCTCGGCGAGGTCGTCCTCCAGCCCGGTGCGGTCGCCGTCGACGATGCGCTGCTTCAAGCGGTCCTCGACGGCGGCGGGGCGCTCCTTCTTGACCTCGGCCGCCTTGCGGTCGCCGAACAGGGCGATATAGGCCTGCAGCGGGTCGTAGACGCCCCCAGCTTCATTGACACCCTGGCGGTCGTAGATCAGGTCCTCGGCGACCTTGACCTCGTCGGCCGGCAGGGTGTGCAGCGGCACGATCTTCGACAGGTGGACGATGGCGCCGGTCATGCCGCGCTTGACCGCGTGGTCGAGGAACACCGAGTTCAGCACCTGCCGCGCCGCCGGCTTCAGGCCGAACGACACGTTGGACAGGCCGAGCACGATGCCACAATCGGGCATTTCCTCGCGGATGCGCTCGATGGCGTCGAGCGTCCAGACCGCCAGCTTGCGGTCGTCGGCGTTGCCGGTGCAGATGGTGAAGGTCAGCGGGTCGAACAAAAGGTCGCCCGCCGGCAGGCCGTGCACGTTGACGGCGAAGTCGTAGAGGCGGTGGGCGATGCGCAGCTTGTCGTCCACCGACTTGGCCATGCCCTCCTCGTCGATGGTGAGCGCCACCACCGAGGCGCCGAACTTGCGGGCCAGGCGCAGGCGCTCGGCGGCGGTCTCCTCGCCGTTCTCGAAATTGATCGAGTTGATGATCGCCTTGCCGCCGTAAAGCTTCAGCGCGGCCTCGATCACCGGCAGCTCGGTGGAATCGATCACCAGGGGTGCGGTGACCGAGCCGCGCAGGCGGCTGACCACCTCCGTCATGTCGCGCACCTCGTCACGGCCGACGAAGGCGGTGCAGACGTCCAGCGTGTGGCTGCCTTCCTTGACCTGCTCGCGGGCCATGGCGGTGACGCCGTCCCAGTCCTCGGCGTCCTGGAAGTCGCGGAATTTCTTCGAGCCGTTGGCGTTGCAGCGCTCGCCGATGGACAGCCAGGCGTTCTCCTGCTTCAGCGGAACTTGGCTATACAGCGAGGCCACCGACGGCACCCAGTGCACGCTGCGCTTCACCGGATTGGGGCGATGGCCGTCGCCGAGGCGCTTCAGCATGGCGTTGGTGGCGGCGATGTGCGGTGGTTGGGTGCCGCAGCAGCCGCCCAGCAGGTTGGCGCCCATGGCGACGTAGCGTTCGTGCCAGATGGCCAACTCGTCGGCGGACAGGGGATAGACGGTCTTGCCGTCCACCAGTTCGGGCAGGCCGGCATTGGGCTGGATCGAGACGAAGCCCGGCCAGTTCTCCGCCAGCCAGCGGAAATGCTCCGCCATCTCCTGCGGCCCGGCGGCACAGTTCAGGCCCATCAGCGGCACGCCGAGCGAATGCACCACGGTGGCGGCGGCGGCGATGTCGGCGCCCACCAGCAGGGTGCCGGTGGTCTCGACGGTGACCTGGACGAAGATGGGGACATTGGGGGCGCCCAGCTTGCAGCCGTTGACGGCGGCCTTGATCTGCAACGGGTCCTGGCAGGTCTCCACCAGGAAGGCGTCGACGCCGCCGGCCAGCTGGCCCTGCGCCTGGACCAGATAGGCGGCTTCCAGCGCGTCATAGCCGATATGGCCGAGGCTGGGCAGCTTGGTGCCCGGTCCGATGGCGCCGAGCACGAAGCGGCGGCGGCCGTCGCCCTTGAACTGGTCGGCGGCTTCCCGCGCTAGCTCGATGGCCAGGCGGTTGAGCTCGAAGGCCTGATCCTCCAGCCCGAACTCGGCCAGGGTGATGGGGCTGGCCCCGAAGGTGTCGGCCTCGACCATGTCGGCGCCGGCCTCGTAATAGCGGGCATGGATGCCGCGGATGACGTCGGGCCGCGACTTCACCAGGATCTCGGTGCAGTTCTCGTAGCCGAGGAAGTCCTTCTCCACCGACAGGTTCATGGCCTGGACAAGCGCCCCGGTGCCACCGTCGCAAAGGAGAACCTGGGTCGAAAGGTGGTCGAGAATATTGGTCATTTGGCCCTCTTGCCGGCGGATCCAGATTGGTAATGACATAGATAAACACAGATTAATTTAGATGTTATCAAATGAAATTTCATCTGCGTCTATCTATGTTCATCTGTGTCGAATAATTATTACATCTTCTTTCCCCGCACCCCCAGGATGTGGCAGATGGCGTAGGCGAGGTCGGCGCGGTTGAGGGTGTAGAAGTGGAAATCCTCCACCCCGTCCGCCGCCAGGGCGCGGCACTGCTCGGCGGCGACGGTGGCGGCCACCAGGCGGCGGGTCTCGGGGTCGTCGTCGAGACCCTGGAACATCTCGGCCATCCAGGCCGGCACCGAGGCGCCGCAGGCGGCGGAGAACTTCTGCACCTGGGTGAAATTGGTCACCGGCAGGATGCCCGGCACGATGGGCACGCCGATGCCGGCCGCATCGCAGCGCTCCAGGAAGTGGCGATAGGTATCGGCCTCGAAGAAGTACTGGGTGATGGCCCGGGTGGCGCCAGCATCGATCTTGCGCTTCAGGTTGTCGAGATCGAAGCCGGCGCTGGGGGCGTCGGGATGGGTCTCGGGATAGGCCGCCACCGAGATCTCGAAATCGGCGATGCGCTTCAGGCCCTCCACCAGATCGGCGGCATAGGGGTAGCCGCCGGGATGAGGCTCGTAGCGGGCGCCCTCGGGGGCGTCGCCGCGCAGGGCCACGATGTGGCGGATGCCCTCGTCCCAGTAGCGCCGGGCGATGTCGTCAACCTCGCCCCTGGTGTGGCCGACGCAGGTGAGATGCGCCGCCGGCTTCAGGCCGGTCTCGCGGGCGATGCGCACCACTGTCTCGTGGGTGCGTTCGCGCGTGGTGCCGCCGGCGCCATAGGTCACCGAGACGAACTGCGGCCCCAGCGGCTCCAGGCGCTGAATGGCCTCCCACAGCGACTGCATCATCTTGTCGGTCTTGGGCGGGAAGAACTCGAACGACACCCGCACCGGCCGGCGGCTGGCGATGATGGGCAACGGGGGAGAAAGGGTCACGCGAAAGCTCCTGTGGCTGGATCGATGGGCCGGGTTGCCCGCCAGATCACGACGGTCAGCGGCCCGCCGGGCAGGCGGATGGTGCCGTCGGGCACCAGCCCGGCGGCGGCCAGCCAGCCCTCGACCTCGGCGTCGGAAAAGCCGAGGCGGCGATGGGCATGCTGGTCACGTAAAATTTCGAGCCCGTGCGGCGCCAGATCGACCATGGCCAGCACGCCGCCGGGACGCAGCACCCGCGCCGCCTCGGCCACCACCAGTCCGGGCTCGGCGGCATAATGCAGCACCTGATGGATGGTTACCGCATCGGCCGAACCGGCGGCCAGCGGCAACTGGGTGATGTCGCCCTGGCGCACCATGCAGTTGCGCAGGCCGGCCCTCTCCAGGTTGGCGCGGGCGGCGGCCAGCATCTCGCGCGACAGGTCGATGCCGACGGCGCGTTCGACATGCGGTCCCAGCACTTCGAGGATGCGGCCGGTACCGGTGCCCAGGTCCACCAATTCACTGATCTTGCGCCCGGCGAAGACCGAGACCAAGGCCCGCTCGACCTCGGCGTCATCCACCTGCAACGAGCGGATTTCGTCCCAGCGCGCCGCGTTATCGCGGAAATAGGCCAGCGCCCGCTCGGCGCGGGCGGCCCGCACTCCGTCGAGACGCTGCAGATCGAGCGACAGAGTGGGGTCGCCGGCCGGCAGCAGGGCCAGCAGGGTGCCGGCCAACTCGGCGCCGGCGCCCTTGCCGGCCAGGCGGTAGAAGGCCCAGGCGCCTTCGGGGAAGCGGTCGAGCAGTCCGGCCTCGCACATCAGCTTGAGGTGGCGCGAGACACGCGGCTGGCTCTGGCCGAGGATGTGCGTCAGCTCGCTGACCGTCAGCTCGCCCTGGGCGCACAGCGCCAGCAGCCGCAGCCGCGTCGGTTCCGCCGCCGCCCTCAAGCCCGCCAACACCGCCTCCAAGGAAATCTCCCTTTTGTTTGTCCCTCGCCGGGCGGGGGCTTCTGCCCCCCTTGGCCGCGGCCGCAATGGCCGCTTGGTTGTTTGTCCCTCGCCGGGCGCTCGCATCCGCTCGCTTGGCCGCGGCCGCAATGGCCGCTGAAATGGGCCCGTGGAGCGTGGGTGTCTCGCGCGCCTCTTCGAAAAACATATAAACATATCTTTATGCGGATATGGAAGGCCAAAGACGCGACACGGTTCGGGAAATCCGGCTAGCCTTTGTGGGGCGTCTGTGTTACCTCGAACGACGCTTGAGCCCCTGGGGGGCTGTCCTCCGATGCGCGCCTTGTCGGCGCCGGTGTAATGCCGAGATCAACGGCTGACGGCACCCCGAGGCCCTTTCCATGCAATGCAGACCGGAAAGCCGAGAGATATGCATTCACGTCGCATCCTGTTGCGGGCCGTTTTGGCCGGGTTCCTGATGGTGTTCACCGCTGGCGGTGCCCAGGCCGCCAGCGACCAGGACGCGCGAGCGTTTGTCGAGCGCCTCGCCCGCTCTGCCCTCGACATGATGGCCAACAAGAGCCTGTCCGAGCGTGATAGGGCCGTTCAGTTCCGTCAATTGTTCACCTCCTCGGTGGACCTGCCCGAAATCGGCCGCTTCGTGCTGGGCCGCCATTGGAATTCCCCCACCACCCCCGAGCAGCGCACCGAGTTCCTCAGGCTGTTCGAGGATATGGTGGTGCTGACCTGGGCGGGCCGCTTCAGGGACTACAGCGGCAACGTGGTGCATCAGGTGACCACCGTTTCGGCCGACGGCGAGCGCGGCTATTTCGTCGAATCCGCGGTCAAGCGCGAAAATCAGGAGCCGATCGATCTGCGTTGGCGCCTGCGGCAGGCCGACGGCGCCTTGAAGGTGATCGATCTCATCGTCGAGAGCTCCGACATGGCCATCACCTACCGCTCGGAATACGCATCGGTCCTACGCAACAACGGCGGCAAGATGGACGGCTTGCTGTCAGCCATGCAGAAGAAGGTCGCCGAGCTTCAGACCCAGCCGGGTTCGGTCACTGCCGGCAATCCCACCAAGGCCAATTAGGCACTTAGCGGCCATCACCGCGGTCTCGACTTCCCAGCGCTCGTGATACAGGGGCGACCGGTTCCTCGGTGGTGGCGGGATCGAGGATCGTGGTGGTCAACCGGCAGTGCGGCTCCGCCATCCCGCCCGGCGCCCGAGGGCTTCACCGATCGGTTGCGATCAGCGAGATATGGCATCAAGTGAACGCTATGGTGCTGATGGCCGCCTACCGCCGCAGCATCCGCTTCACGTCCCCCAGCGTCGCCGCGCCGAGAAAATGCGCCGACAGCGCGAACGCCAACGCGCCGCCCAGCACCATGGCCGCCACTACGGCGACCGCCATCAATTGCCCCGAGGCATAGGGCCACAACACCGTGCGCAGGCCCCACAGCGCCGCCGCCATCACCGCCGCGGCGGCGATGATGCGGGGGGCCTTGGTCTTGAGGCGCTGGTCCATGCTGAAAAAGTCGCGGCGCTTGAGCAGCCAGGCCAGGGCGGCGACGTTGAACCAGGCGGCCAGGGCGGTGGACAGCGCCATGCCCACATGGCCCAACGGCCCGGCCAGGGCGAGGTTCAGCGCCACGTTCAGCGCCATGGCGGCACCGGCCACCCGCACCGGGGTGCCGATGTCCTCGCGGGCGAAGAAGCCCGGCACCAGCACCTTGACCAGCACATAGGCCGGCAGGCCGGCGGCGAAGGCCACCAGGGCGGCGGCGGTGGCGGCGGTCTCGGCGGGGCCGAAATTGCCACGCTCGAACAGCACCCGGATAATGGGAGCCGCGATGGTCATCAGGGCGGCGGCGGCCGGAAGGGTCATCAGCAGGGCGAATTCCATGGCGCGGTTCTGGCTGCCCAGCGCCGCCTCGCGCTCGCCGGCCTTGACCTGACGCGTCAGCAGTGGCAACAGCGCGGTGCCGATGGCGATGCCCACCATGCCCAGCGGCAACTGGTTCACCCGGTCGGCGTAGTTGAGATAACTGACGGCACCGTCGGCCACCGTCGAGGCGATCATGGTGTTGATCACCAGATTGACCTGATAGACGCCGGCTCCCAACGCGCCGGGGACGATGCGCTTGGCCAGCAGCTTGACCTCGGGGGTTAGCCGGGGACGGGCGAAGCCGACGGCAATGGCCGAGCGCCGCACCGCGAAGGCCAGCCAGCCGAACTGCACCAGCCCGGCGACGAAGGTTCCCCAGGCCATGGCGTGGCCGGCGGTGGGGGTATAGGGCACCAGCGCCCACAGCCCGGCCATGGAGGTCAGGTTGAGCAGCACCGGCGTCGCGGCGGCGGCGGCGAACTTGCCTTGCGAGTTCAGCACCCCGGCCTGCAGCGAGGTCAGCGAGATGAACAGCAGATAGGGGAAGCAGATGCGCGAGAACTCCACCGCCAGTGCCATCTTGCCCGGCACCTCGCCGAAGCCCGGCGCCAGCCCCTGCATGGCCCACGGCATGGCCACTTCCATCACCGCCACGAACACGGCCAGCGCCACCGCCAGTACCGCCAGCGCCTGCTCGGCGAAGCGCTTGGCGGCCGCCTCGCCGTCGGTGGTGAGCGTGCCGGTGAACAAGGGCACGAAGGCGGCGTTGAAGGCGCCCTCGGCGAACAGCGAGCGGAACAGGTTGGGGAAGCGGAAAGCGACGAAGAAGGCGTCCGCCACCGCCCCGGCGCCGAGGAAGTGGGCGATCATCATCTCGCGCATCAGCCCGGTGACGCGACTCAGTCCGGTGAAGCCGCCGACGGTGGCGATGGAACGGGAGAGGCTCATGGTTTCCCGCGCTTCAGGTGACGTGGCGGCATCACCAGCCCCGCCTCAGGCCTTGCGCCAGGGCGGCGTAGCCGGGGTCGCGATCGGGGTCGAGCAGGCCGTGGCGCAGCAGGAAGTCGATGACGATCAGGTTGACGTTGAACTTGAACTCATCCGTGTCGCGCACCAGCCGGGCCACCTCGACCACCGGCAACAGGCTGAAGCTTTCGGCCTCGCCGTCGCGCGGGTGGGGGGTGAACTCCGCCGGCACCTCCAGGTCGAAGCAGAACATGGTGTCGGGCTTGAGGCCCCACTCGTCCTCCAGGCAATAGCCGACGGTGCCCACCGGGCGCGCCTTGCCGGCCAGGTCGGCGGGGATGTCGGCCTCCTCGTGGGCCTCCTGATCAGGTTGTCGAACAGCGACAGCCCGGCGGGCTGGCCGCCCGCCACCATGTTGTCGAGCTTGCCCGGCGCCACCGCCTTGTCGCGGGCGCGGCGCGCGACCCACAGCGACAGGCCGTTCCGGTCCCGCACCATGCCGTTGACGTGCACCCCGAAGGCGCGGACGCCGAAGGTGCTGACCAGACCGCGGTCGAGGGTCAGCAGCGGCGTTTCGCCCCACTCCGCCATCACCGCATAGCGTTCGCCGCGCAGCCGTGGATAGCCGCAGTCGGCATGCAGCGTCCGGCACACCGCGTCCATGGCGGCGCTGCGCTGGTCGGCGGAAGCCAGGCGCGGATGCAGGCTGACGGCGGCGTCGCTCACCACAAGGGTGTCCGGGAACCGCCGCAGGAGCTCTGCGGTGTCGTGCCGCACCCAGCCGACATGGCGGCCCTCCACCAGGAAGGGGCGGAATTTGCCGATGTCGTGGGCGTTGCAGGCCTCGATATGGTCGAGATAGGGCATCGCCGCAGGGTGCCCCCGGCGCGTGGTGCCGTCAAGCCGGCGAAAGTGGCTTCTTTTCCATACCCCGTTGTCAGGGCTATACTCCCCACCCGTTGAGGTAAGGAGCCGCGCCATGACCAAACTGCCCGACACCAAACTGTCCGACTGGGAATCCCTGGCGTCGAAGGACCTCAAGGGGGCGTCGGCTGAGACGTTGGTGTGGCGGACGCCCGAGGGCATCGCGGTCAAGGCGCTGTATACGGCGGCCGACCTGGAGGGGCTTGAGCATCTG